>JBDLJE010000061.1:0-14293 GCA_039714575.1 Campylobacterota bacterium
CAGACACCGTTCCCGTTAACACCCCATAGAGATGAGCATCAACGATTATATCTCCTTTCAGTGCGACAATATTGGTCGAAAGCGGACCGTAAAACAGCTCCCATACTACTTTGGCATAAACAATAATCAAAAGCAGGGTTAACTCTCTTCTACCGCGGACGATACCGGCTATGGCCCCTGCAACAAGCAGGCCATGCAGCAGTCCGGACAACCCGACATACCACTCAAGTCCACTCTGTATGATATAGAGGCCTAGAGAGATACCGATACTGCAAAACAGTGCGGTCATCCACCAAAAAAGAGTACTAAGGTAGTGCTGCACTATCAGCCAGATAGTGATAAGAGCGGCCAGGTTAAACCATAAGTGCATCCAACCGGTATGGAGCAGGTGTCCGCTGAAAAGCCGCCATATCTCACCGTTACTGATCCCATTGCGCTCATACCGTAATGATAACAAACTGCTTTCACCCCATAAGGCCAATAACAGTGATGCCGTTATTAAAAAAAGTGGAAGGCTGTGTTTTTTTAGAAAATCCATAGTTTAAATTATAGAGAAAAAGATGTAAAAACTTCTTGATTTAAACTTACCCTGTTTTTAGCTTGTCAATAGCGTCATCCTAATGGTATAACAAGCAACGATTAGATACAATTACGAAATTTTATTACGTTACAAGGGAAACTGTATGGCTGAAGAGCTTTTAGAAGAAGAAAATTTTGCGGCAATGTTTGAGGCGTCTGAGAAGGCACAAGAGTCCACAAACCGTATTGTTGAAGGCGAAATTGTTGAATTACAAATCGAAGATGAGCGCGCACTGGTTGGTGTTGGTGAGAAGTTAGAGGGGATCCTTCCTCTAGATGAGATCCGTGGTGAAGACGGTGAGTTGACTCACGCAGTCGGTGACAGCATTACCGTTATGGTAACAGGTTACTACAATGAGCGTCCAAAGATCTCTCACAGAAAAGTGCTTGAACAAGCAAAGACTGTTGAATACATCAACGCACACAAAGATAACTACGAAGACATCGTCATCGAAGGTGTTATCACGAACAAAAACCGTGGCGGCTATGTTATCGAGATGGATTCTGTTAAATTCTTTATGCCGCGTTCACTTGCAGCGTTCAAAGACAGTGATGAAGTGGTTGGCCGTAAAGTTAAAGCACAGATCATTAAACTTGACCCGGAAGATACTTCTATCGTTGTATCCCGTCGTAAACTGTTCAATGAAGAGCGCAAGAAGAAAAAAGAGGTTATCGATAAGTTGATGGCTGAGGAAGCTCTTATCGAGGGTACTATCAAGAAGATCACTTCTTACGGTATGTTCGTAGATGTTGGCGGTGTTGACGGTCTTGTTCACTATAACGAGATCTCTTACAAAGGGCCTGTTAACCCATCAAAACTCTACAAAGAGGGTGATGTTGTTACTGTTAAAGCGATCTCTTACGATAAAGACAAGCGTCACCTGTCTCTCTCTATTAAAGCATGTATGGATGATCCGTGGGAAGAAGTTGAGTCTGAGCTGGACGAAGGCGATACTATCTCTGTTACTGTTAGCAACATCGAGTCTTACGGGGTATTTGTTGACCTTGGTAATGACATCGAAGGTTTCTTGCACATCTCTGAGATCACTTGGAACAAAAACATCAAGAACCCTAACGACTACCTGACGGTTGGTCAAGAGATCGATGTTGAAGTTATCGAGATCAACTCAGACACGCATAAACTTCGTGTTTCACTGAAGCGTCTTCTTCCGAAACCATTTGATGAGTTTGTTAAGAAACGTAAAGAGGGCGAGATCACTACAGGTGTTATCACATCTCTTACTGACTTCGGTGCTTTTGTCAAGATCGATGGCGTTGAAGGTCTTCTTCATAACCAGGACACATCTTGGGAAAAAGGTACTAAAGCTAAAGACATGTTCAAAAAGGGTGACGAGGTCGAAGTTAAGATCGCACGTATCAACCGTGACGATCAGAAGATCTCTCTTAACCACAAATGTCTTCAAGACAGCCCGATCGACAAGTTCGCAACGAACCACAGCCGTAACGAAGTTATCACAGGTAAGATCCGTGATATCAAAGATTTCGGTGTATTCGTTTCACTTGAGGACGGTGTTGATGCACTTATCCGTGACGAAGACCTTGAGCCGCTTGTAAAAGAGGAGCTTGAAGCCGGTCAAGAGATCGAAGCAGTGATCGCTGTTATCGATACACAACGTGACCGTATCCGTCTTTCAGTCAAGCAGCTTTCTCGTGTTAACGATGCGAAGATCATTGCAGACTTGAACAGCGAAGACACTGGTAACACACTTGGCGATCTTCTTAAAGACAAACTTAAATAAGCAATTCCCTTGCAAAACTAATGTAAGCAGTAGCCTTTTTGGCTACTCTTTCATTTTTTACTTCCAAATCTTGTTTTGAGTGTATTCTCATACATTGAAATCAAAATTAAAATATTTTTTACAGGATAATACCCATGGAACAATATAAAGTCGTAGTTTGTGATCATATTCACGAAGCAGGTCTAGAGATGCTTCAAAACGACCCTCAAATTGATTATGTTTTTGCCGCTGATATTGACAAGACAGCTCTTTTAGATGTTATTGCAGACGCAGACGTTGCTATTACTCGTAGCTCTACCGATGTAGATGCCAAGTTCATTGCCGCTGCAAAAAAGATGAAAGCGATCGTTCGTGCCGGTGTCGGTGTTGACAACGTGGACATTGAAGGCTGTTCTAAAGAGGGTATCATCGTTATGAACGTACCGACTGCGAACACGATCGCAGCGGTTGAGCTGACGATGACACATATGCTTTCATGTATGCGTATGTTCCCGTACTCGCATGACCACCTAAAGAACCAGCGTGTCTGGAAACGTGAGAAGTGGTACGGTCATGAACTCAAAGGCAAGAAACTGGGTGTGATCGGTTTTGGTAATATTGGTAGCCGTGTAAGTATTCGCGCTAAAGCGTTTGAGATGGATGTTATTGCATTCGACCCTTACATCAACGCTTCCAAAGTGACAGACCTCGGTATGACATATACGGAGAACTTCGAAGATATCCTGGCATGTGACATCATCACGATCCACACACCGAAAAACCAGGAGACGCTTGACATCATCAACACAGATGAGATCGCCAAGATGAAAGACGGTGTTGTCCTCATCAACTGTGCACGCGGCGGTCTTTACAACGAAGATGCTCTTTATAACGGTCTTAAGTCGGGCAAGATCCGTTTTGCAGGTATCGACGTCTTTATTAAAGAGCCGGCGACAGATCACCCTCTGTTAGACCTTGACAACATCGTTGTCTCTCCGCACCTTGGAGCGAACACGTTCGAATCTCAGTACAACATCGGTACACAGGCAGCACAACAAGCTGCTGAGGCGGCAAAAGGGATCGCTTTTCCTCATGCCTTTAACCTGCCGATCGATGAGAGCAAGATACCGCCATTTGTAAAACCGTTTTTAGAGATGGGACAGAAACTTGGTTTCCTGGCATCACAGATCAACAGAGCACCGATCGTCTCTATTAAAGTGAGCGGCGGCGGTGATATTGCCGAGTACCTTGAGTCACTTGCGACCTTTGCAACGGTCGGTGCGATGGCGGAGAACACAGGTGACACCGTGAACTATGTTAATGCAGACTTCATTGCAGAAGAACGCGGTATTAAAGTCGAAGTAGAAGATGACAATGTTGCTTCTCCGTACAAAAACATCATCACGGTCAAATTGACGACAGAGAAACAGGCGTTAAGCATCTCTGCAACGATCTTTGAAGACGATGTTCAGCGTATTGTCGACATAGACGGTTTTGAGGTTGATGTTGCTCTTAAAGGCAACATGATCATCTTCAAGAACACGGACGTTAAAGGTGTTATCGGTAATGTCGGTACGATCCTGGCAAACCATGATGTCAACATCTCTGACTTCCGTCTTGGCCGTAATGACAAAGCAGAAGCATTGGCCGTGATCTTGCTTGACTCTGACGTAACAGATGCAGCAATGGACGAACTGGCACAGCTTGAAGCTTGTATCAGTGTAAAAGCAGTACGCCTGTAAACACTGTTTTCTCCTGCCTTGGCAGGGTGTATCTTCTTTTTTATACCTAACTAACTAAAATATATTGTGTTACAATGAACTATACCTTTCCAAGGATAGTTCATGAAACTACCTAAGATCACCATACGTACAAATATTCTTACCTATATTCTTCTTATTGTCAGTTCAGTTGCACTTTTGCTTTCAGGAGTGCAGTATTATTTTAGCAAGCAGATGGCATTTTCTGCTACCGAGAGGGCCTTTTATCAGACAGCTGAAAAGATCACTGTTAACATGCATAGCCGTGACCTGTTGGCAAAAGAGGTCCTCTATCAGATGCAGAATTTTCCTGCGCTCAGTGAACCGATCACAGAAGCACTTCCAATGGGTATTATTGAGCGCTATATCTATACCCTGAAGCGAAACAACAACATGTATGCCGTCTACAGCGGAGACAGAAACGGTGACTTTTTTGAGGTGATCAACATGAAGAGCTCACTGCAGCTCTATAAACATTTTGAAGCGCCTGAGAGTACCCGGTGGATCGTCATCAACATCAAAGATGTTGGAAAAGAGAGGATGAAAACAACCACCTATCTTGACAGATCACTTGCCGTTATGATGAGCCGTTCTGAGCCGTCAAGCTATATGTCAACGACGAGACCCTGGTATAAACAGGCAGTAAAAACTCAAACAGCGGTAAGAAGTGATCCTTATCTCTTTAGCAACCTTAATGAAAAGGGCATTACCTACTCTAAACGGGTAGGAGCAACAGATATTGTTCTTGCCTTGGACTTCACACTGCCAAAGTTGAATGCCTTGCTAAAAAGTCTAAAGTTTTCTGACTCAAGTAAGATACATATGTTTGGACGAGAGGGCAAGATTATCGCGTCGTCTGAGGATGTAACTCTTAGACATGAGGAGACCATCAATAAGGTATTTTCTGACAGTGTAAAAGAGAAGGTCTTTATGCTGGAAAAAGATGGACAAACGCAATTTGCTATGGTAACTGCGTTGAGCAGTGAAGATGACTCTATTACTTATCTTGGGATTAGTGTTGACAGAGATGAGATGTTAAAACCTTACCTTGAAAACATTGTCTACTCTCTGATCGCTGCTTTTCTTCTGTTTATATTCAGCATACCGTTTATCATCTATGCGACATCGCAGATCGTGGAGCCCATCAAGGCTTTGATGGTCGAGAACAGAAAGATCACACAACGCCGTTTTGACGAAGTCGCAGAGGTAAAAACCAATATCATTGAACTCAGTCAATTGTCTGACTCTCTTGTGGCAATGTCGAAGAGTATTCAGGCGTATCAAGAGGCGCAAAAAGAGTTGATGGACTCCTTTATCAGATTGATCGCCGACGCGATCGATGCCAAGTCCCCTTATACCGGCGGACACTGTAAGCGTGTCCCTCTATTGGCAACGATGCTGGTCAAAGAGGCCAGTCAGGCTGAGACAGGTACATTGAAGGCGTTTAGTTTTACGACTAAAGAGGAGTTGGAAGAGTTTGAGAGGGGGGCATGGCTTCATGACTGCGGCAAGATCACAACACCGGAGTATGTTGTTGACAAAGCGACGAAGCTGGAGACCATCTATAACCGGATCCATGAGGTGCGTACCCGCTTTGAGGTGATATGGCGCGATATTGAGATCGCCTACCTTGAAGGTCTTGTTGAGGGTAAGAAAAGAGAGGAGCTGGAGCTCTGGAGAGAGGAGGAGCTTCGTTCACTGACAGATGACTTTCACTTTGTCGCCGAGACGAACATAGGCGGCGAGTTTATGAGTGAAGAGCGTAAAGAGCGTATACAGCTGATCGCCAAGCGGACGTGGACGCGTCACTTTGATGACCGCTTGGGGCTCTCTGAGAGTGAATTGATGCGTTATACCGGGAGTGAAAGAGCCGTACTGCCTGTAACGGAGGCTCTGTTAAACGACCGTGACGAACATATTATTGAGCGGGTCAATTTTGATGAAGAGGGGTATAAAAAAGATGGCTTTAAACTGCAGGTACCGACCCATCTCTACAATTACGGCGAGATCTACAATCTCTGTATTGAAAAAGGGACCTTGACAGAGGAAGAGCGTTTCAAGATACAGGAGCATGTCATTATGTCGATCAAGATGCTTGAACAGCTGCCGTATACAGACGAGATGAAACGGATTCCGGAGTATGCAGGAACCCACCATGAGACCTTGATAGGAACCGGCTACCCTCGCGAACTGACAGCAGATGAACTCTCTGTTCCTGCCAAGATCATGGCGATCGCCGATATCTTTGAAGCGTTGACGGCTTCGGACAGACCTTATAAAAAAGGAAAGACCCTCTCCCAGGCGCTGAAGATCATGAGTTTTATGAAAAAAGACCAGCATATAGACGGTGAACTCTTTGCACTCTTTTTACATTCGGGTATCTATAAAGTGTATGCAGAGGAGTATCTTAAGCCTGAACAGATCGATGATGTAGATATAGAGTCTTATCTAGTGTGAAATTGTAATGTTGAGAGCTGTAACAAAGTAAAGAAGATAGAGTTGATGATGACAAGTCATCATCAGACCCTCTTAGACAAAGTGGTCAGGATTATCGATATCAACTGATTTTCGGTCTATAAAACCGAAGTGTTTGTCCAGGTCGGCGTTGTGAAGCAGAACAGGTACGATCATCAGTGAAGCGATCACCGCTGCGATCGTACCAAAGATCAGAGCAACACCCAAGCCGCCAAATACAGCGTCAGAGGCCAAAAGTGTCGAAGCAAGGATAATCGCTGCTGCGGTCAGGAAGATAGGCTTGGCACGTGTTGCTGCTGCGTAGGCGATCGCTTCTGTCTTGTGCATCCCTTTCTCGTGGATCAACGACTTGGTAAAGTCGATGAGCAGCAGGGAGTTACGAGAGCTGATCCCGATCAGGGCAATAAAGCCGATCAGTGAAGTCGCCGTCAGGAAAAAGGTATCTGTTGTAAAGATATCCATGATCCAGTGACCGACAACAACGCCGATGATCGACAGGAAACTTCCGAGCAGGACGATCCCACTGAGCACAAAGCTTTTATAGTAGATCACCAACAGCAGAAAGATCAAGATCAAGGCTGCGATAAAGGCGCCGCCGAGTTCTACAAAGGTGTCAAGTGTGACTTCCATCTCACCATCCCAAAGAAGTAGATACTTCTCTCCTGAGCTCTTCTCTTTAAACTCAAGATTGAAAAGTCCGACAGTCGTGATCTCATACTCGTCAGAGAGCTTCTCAATGATCTGTGCCTTGGCATCGATAAGAGGATAGACCTGAGAGACCATGTCCGTCTCAGCCATGACATTGGTCATCTTGTGCAGGTTTTTACTCATGATCATCGGGTTTGACTTAACAGCGACGATGTCAACGACTTCGGTAACCGGTACCATCATCCCTCTCTGGTTCATCAGGCGGAGGCTGGAGAGTTTGTTCTGAATAGCTGTCTTGTCTTTATTGGTGAACTTTTTGGTCTCATCGCTCAGTGTCAAAAAGATAGGGATCTGGTCGTTATACTCGGCACTGTTTTTGACCGCGATACCCATTCCCTCAAAGGCGAGGTACAAGATGTCGTTGACCTGTTTGAGATTTAGACCCGACCTTGCGATCTTGACACTGTCAGCTTTGATCTCATACTTGTCGTAGATGGTATCTTGCATGATGTCGATGTCCACAAGACCTTCCGTATTGTGAAAGATCTTCTCTACATGCTCAGCCAGATGACGGATACCTTTGTCGCTGTTACCGTAGATCTCTGCAACTACAGCTGCCATAGTCGGCGGTCCTGAAGGGGGCTCGATGAACTTGATATTGGTCTTAGGCACGATAGCCTCACATCTCTTTTGAATGAGTGGACGCATACGCTGAACCATCATATAAGATGGCTCGTCTCTGTCATGCGCTTTAGTCAGGTTGATCACGACCTCGGCAAGGTTCTCTGTCATCTTGAAGTGAGACCCTTTGATGAGTCCTGCAAAGTCAAGCGGTGATCCCATCCCTAAGAAGACTTCGACATCAAGGACCTCTTTCTCCTTTTGAACAAAGCCGACGACACACTCGCTGACACGCTGTGTCTGTTGAATAGAACTGCCCTCCGGCAGATCGACATAGATGTTAAAGGTATCATTGTTCTTACCCGGAAGCATCTTGGCCAAGACGATCTCAGCAGGGAACATTGCCATCGACAGAAGAAAAGCGATCAATGAACCGATAAGGATCAGATTTTTCTTCATATTGCTCTGGAGTCCGGCATGGATGAGCTCTTCAAATTTTTTAAACATTATTTTTCTCCTCCATCATGGTGTTCCGGTTTTTTGAGCAGACGGACTGCCAGGTACGGTGTAAAGATATAGGCCACAAACAGTGAGGCGATCAGGGCCACCGGTACATTTGCCGGGATCGGTTTCATAAACTGTCCCATCATCCCGCCGACAAAGGCCATCGGTACCATCGTCAAGATGATCGCCAGCGTTGCGATGTTGGTCGGCGGTCCGATCTCATCGGTTGCTTCTACCATCAACTCATCTGCATCGCGTTTATGAGCATCCATATCATGGTAGTGACGGTGGATGTTCTCGATAACGATGATGGCAGCATCGACCAGCAGACCCAAACTGAGCAAAAATGCGAAGAGGGTGATACGGTTGATGGTCTGGCCTGTCAGGTAGGCGACAAACAGTGTGATCGCCAAGATAGCCGGAACGGTAAAGGTAACGATCAGAGACTCTCTCCAACCCAGTACCATGGTCAACAAAATAGCGATGATAATAATAGAGAGGACCAGGTGGAATACAAGCTCGTTTACGGCCACATTGGCACGTTCACCGTCATTACGGGTGATGACATAACTGATGCCGTGCTTCGCCATCTCCTCTTTGTAGTGTAGAAGCTCCTCTTTTACTTCATTTGCGATGATAACGGCATTGGTACCTTGCAGTTTAGAGACGGTCAGTGTGACCTGCTCTTGCAGCGGAGAGAACTTGCCGTCTTCGCCCTTGACACTGACCAGTGCTGATTGAAAGTTCTGTTTGTCGTAAGAGTCCTCAACCGTCGCAATATCTTTCAAGTAGATCGCAGCGCCCATATACTGGGCGACGATGATATTGGCAATATCGTTTTTATCCTCAATGGCATTTTTGATACCGATCATAACGATCTCGTTATCGTTAGTACGGTTCTTGACGTCAGGTACATTATAAGCCACCGATTGGACTGCCTGTGTGATCTGCCCCATAGAGAGGTTGTAGCCTGAGAGTTTATGCAGGTCTACCAGGATGTTGTACTGGTGTTTATGACCGCCTTTGAGGTCCGTTACTGCGACATTGTCCAGTCCGTTGATGTGGTGCTGGATCTCTTTGGCATAATCAAAAAGCGTTGTCGGTGCCATGCTCTTGTCTGTTGCGAAAAATGCGACACTGACAATAGGGATATCGATGTCGATATCAAGCGGCAGGATGGTTGGGTTCATCGCTGTCTCAGGGAAAAGATCTTTGTTCTGCATGATCTTGTCATAGACCTTGAGGTTTGAGTTCTCTTTCTCTTCACCGATAAAGAAGGCGACATTGACCACACCGAAGTTGTCCATGGCCGAACCGTAGATGTGTTCAACACCCTTGATCTCTTTGAGTTTGCGCTCCAGAGGTTTGACAATGACCTGTTCGATCTCTTTAGCTGTCGCACCCGGCATCGCAACGATAACCGTCGAACCGCTGACCACCATCTGCGGGTTCTCTTCACGGGGCATGATCTCTAGTGCGAGATAGCCGATAATAAGAAGAAAAGCACCTAAAAGAGCGGTCAAAGGGTTACGGATAAAACCCTTTGCCAGTTTCCCGGCGCTGTCTTTAGGCACATACTGTTTAGTTTTCATCGACACTCCTTATTTGACAACAACAGTGGCATACATACCAGGGTAGATCGTCGCTTTTGACTTGTTCTTAAATGAGATCTTGATACGGAACGAGTGTGTCATCGGGTTTGAACTCGGAATGATCGCAGCGATCTTACCTGTTGTCACTACACCCACCGATGGGATAGAGACATCTACAGCCGTACCGACTTTAATACGTTTCAAGTCGCTCTCGGCAATGTCTGCCGTGATCTTAAGCGAGTCAAGGTCAGAGAGGACAAATGCCGGCATACCTGGCATCGCCATCTCACCGACTTTGATGTTCTTAGCGATGATCACACCGTTGTTAGGTGCTTTGATATGAAGGTACTTATACTGGTTTTTGACCTCTCTGAGCTGCGCATTAGCCTGCTTGACCTGCTTCTTGCTGATCTTGACCATATCTCCCATGTTTTTAGCGGCAAGTTCAAGGTTCTCGACTTCATACTTTGAGACCATCTTCTTCTCTAAGAGACGTTTGTGGCGTGCAAGGTTTAGGTTGACGTTGTTAAGCTGGTTCTGGTTCATCTGCAGTGCAAGCTGTGCCTGAGAAATACCAAGCTGAACACGGGCGATAGCCGTGTCGACCTCTTTAGAGTCGATAGAGTAGAGCAGTTGACCCTTCTTTACAAAATCGCCTTCGCTGGCTTTGACCTTGGTGACAAAACCCATAAAACGGCTTGTGATCATCTTTTCGTTATCTGAGATAACCGTACCGGAAAGGGTCAACCCTTCGGCTAGAAGTGAACCGGCCAGTGCGATCAGTAGTAGTAATTTTTTCATTATTGTTCTCCGTTTGCTAATTTTTCTAAGGCGAATACGCGCTCATTGCGTTTGTTCTGTGCTTCAAGAAGGGCTAAGATCTTCTCGATCTGGATCGACTGTTTAATAATAAGGTCGTTCATAGAGGCGAGCTGCTCTTTATAACGCTCTTCATAGTTTTTATAGATCTCTGTTGAGAGTTCAAGCTCTTTTGAAAGGCTCTCTATCTCATAATCAAATGAATCGATCTCGGTTCTGATCTTGTCTACTTGCAAGGCGATCCCTTTTTTGGCAAGTTCGACCTGCGTCTGTGTCTTCAGCTCATTGACTTTGGCCTCTTGGACCTTGTTAGAGTCCGAGCCGCCGCTAAAGAGGTTCCATTTGAGCTGCACACCTGCCGTGTATGAACCGTTGTCGATCATGTCATAATCATCGAGGTCGACAGCAGAAGACTGTACATTTGCTTTAAGGCCGACCATCGGCAGATAGCCTGACTGGGAGACGTCGACCATACGCTTACGGATCTGCAAGCCGGTTTGCGCCTGTTTGATGTCGACATTACGTGCCAGGATCTCTTCTGTGCTGAGAGCACTCTCTTTTACCTCAGAGTCCGGTACGGTGATCTGTCTGATCTCCCGGTTGAGCAGGAAACTCAAGTAGTTGTAGAGAAGCTTTTCGTTTGCTTTCATCTCATTAAGGTTGCGTTCGACGTTAGAGCGCTTCGCCTGCACTTCGAGCAGGTCGATGCGTTTTGCATACCCTTCATCGATCATGAACTGTGTCGTCTCTTCAAGCGTTGCAATATTGTCATTGATAGTGCTCAGGTTTTTGATGGCCTGCTCAAGCAGGGCCATGTCATAAAAGGCCTTACGTGTCTCATAGATCTTGGTGTTGACGGTTTTGTCCGTCTCTAGCTGCTGCATCTTCTCCATAGAGCGGCTGATGTCGGTGTAACCGCTGATCTTGCCGCCGACGTAGATCGGAAGAGTGTATTCGAGTTTTGTCTGGAAATAGTTTGTACTGCCCGGATTGTTGAGATCTTCAGGTTTTGTGGCTAATAGTTCGTCTGGTGGGAGTAATGGATTGAATTCTGCAAAACCAAAATCCCCAAAAGTTGCCTGGCGTGAGGTCAGTTTAAATCCAAAGACGTTGCCGGCATCATCAGAGTTCGCGGCATTCAGCTCCAGGTCCAAAGTACCCCAGTTCATCGCACTGACCTGATCGGTCTTCGCCTGAGTGCTCTGCAACTCAAGCTGCGCTGCTTTGATCTCAAGGTTGTCTAGTTTTAAAATTTCTATTGCGTCATCTAAAGTGAGGCTTGTCTCACTTGAGAGGGCTGCCCCGTAGAGAGACAAACTTACGGCAAGTAAGCTGCTTATTATCTTCATGTTTTCCCTTTGTAAAATTTAATTATAAATATCTATATATATTATATCATGAAATTATATATGTCGTATATCAAAAATTTATCACACTGACGATGAAAATAGGTAAAATAAACAAATAATATCGTCAGAAATGGTTCTGTACTTTCAGAAGTTGTAAATAGGGTTCAAATAGGGTAAAATTTCAAAAATTTATTCATTAAAGGCCCTAACATGGCAGTAATCAGCATGGGAGACATCAAAAAAGGTGTCCGTTTAGAGATCTCGGGTGTACCTTACAGAGTTGTTGAGTTCCAACACGTTAAACCGGGCAAGGGTGCAGCATTTGTACGTTGTAAAGTAAAAAGCTTTACAAACGGTAAAGTCGTTGAGAAGACGATCCACGCCGGTGACAAGTTTGAGATCCCTAACCTGGAGTACAAAACGATGCAATACCTGTATGACGATGGTGAGATGTACCAGTTTATGGACAACGAGACATATGATCAGCTTGGTCTTGAGTACGATCAGTGTTCGGATGCCAGCAAATGGTTTAAAGACGGTATCAACGTAGAGATCATTCTTCACAACAACAAAGCCATCAGTGTTGAAGCACCGGCAACGATGGAGCTTGAAGTAACAGAGACGGGTCCAAAAGACAAGGGTGACACATCGAGCGGTTCTAAAAAACCGGCAACACTTGAGACGGGTGCCGTTATTCAGATCCCTTACCATGTGCTTACGGGTGATATCGTAAAAGTTAACACAGTAGATGCTGAATACCTCGAAAAAGTAAAATAGCTAAAAGTTCCAGCTTCGGCGCACCTTGCACCGGAGTTCACCTCTCAACGTACCGATGTACGTCTTCGGGTTCACATCCGGCACAATCTGCACCAAATCTAAAACGTTTCCAAGTTCAGTGTACTATCAGATGAACTCCGTCATCTTTTTAAAATCAAAAATTTCCATTGTGCTACAATAATAAAAAGCAAAACAAGGAGATGTCATGCCGAAAGTTTTAGTTCCCTTAGCAAAAGGTTTTGAGGAGATAGAGGCGGTTGCAATGATCGATATTATGCGTCGCGGCGGTCTTGAGGTTCTGGTTCGTGCGCTTGATGAGAAGATGGATGTTGTCGGTGCCAACGGGATCACGGTTAAAGCAGATGGCACGATGGCAGGGTTGGGTGCTGAGGACATTGATATGATCGCTCTGCCCGGCGGTTGGGACGGTACTTATGCGTTGGCTGATGATGCGAATGTTCAAGCACTTCTCAAAGCGATGGATGCCAAAGGCAAGAACATTGGAGCCATCTGTGCGGCACCGTTTGCACTTAAAACAGCGGGTGTCTTAAAAGAGACCTACACCTGTTATCCATCTGCTGAAGATCAGATCAAACAAGACGGGTACCAAGGCGATAAAGCCCAGGTTGTGCAAACAGGCAATGTTATGACCTCAAGAGGGCCGGGAACAGCGATCTGTTTTGGTCTGGCAATTGTGAAGCGGTTGATGGGCGAAGAGAACTATAACGCGGTCAGAGAGGGAACACTTTCAACGCTTTGTGATAAGTAGGTTGATTTAAGGGTATGTGATTAAATTGGTCTCTCGTAGGTTCGGTTCTAACCGAACATTGTCACAACCAAAGTTTACTTTTTAAACTTACTCGTATCATTAATAATAAACTCATCTCTACTAAGTTGTCCATCACCATTTTTGTCCATCTTCTGAAAGTTTAACTCTTCTGCTTTGACCATCTCCTCTTTAGGGATAAGACCATTCATGTCTGTATCACTGTCGTGAAAGACCGCCTCGGCTAACTCCGGCAAGAAGGTGTAAAAACGGCTCTCATAAAGGTCCTCTTTTGTGATGGTACCGTCTCTGTCGGTGTCCATTTTGAGAAAACGTTCATCAATAAAGTCCATATACTCGGCTCTTGTACTCACGCCGTCTTCATCGCCGTCAAATTTATTAAAAAGGTAGCTGTGCATCTGCTCGTCGCTGTAGTTTGGTTTGAGGAGTGAACATCCGCTGATCAGGAGTGCCGTAAGAGCAGATGTAAGAATAGTGATTTTTTTCATGTTACTTCTTTTTTCAGCAATTATAACAGAAGAGAAGCAAAAGGCTGTTTTATTGTTTTATTGTCACCGTACGCTAGTTTAAAACTATGCACTTTCAGTGCAAGGCTTTAGCTGCTACACATCTCTAGATAAATCGTCATTCTGAACTTGATTCA
>JBDLJE010000062.1:0-14032 GCA_039714575.1 Campylobacterota bacterium
TTTTCTGCCACCGCTTGACGCAGTGCAAGATCTTCCGCATAATACTTTAGTTTCACATTTAAAACAGCGGCTTGGAGTGTGTCCATGCGTCCGCCCATTCCAATGTATTGATGATGATAGCGTCTGGACTGTCCGTGAACTCTTAATGATCTTATCTTCTCTGCCAGTTCATCACTGTTTGTAAAAAGAGCACCACCGTCTCCAAAACATCCTAGCGGCTTGGCCGGAAAAAAGCTTGTTGTAGAGATGTTGCCCAGACTACTGTCTGTTCTGCCTTTGTAAGTTGAACCAAAAGACTGTGCTCCATCGATGATGACTTTTAGGTCATGTCGATCTGCAATACTCTGTACGGCATCCATATCTGCAGGCTGTCCATAGAGACTAACCGGAATGATGGCTTTAGTCTTTGGTGTAATGGCTGCTTCGATCTTGGCCGGATCAATATTATAAGTCTTTTCATCTATATCAACAAAAACAGGCTTGGCCCCTAGAAAAGCGATGGTCTCTGCGGTAGCAATAAACGTAAAAGGTGTTGTGATGACTTCATCGCCGGGCTGGATGTCAAGAGCCATCATGGCTAAGAGAAGGGCATCGGTTCCTGAACCGCAGGTTATGGCGTGTTTGGCACCTGTAAACGTTTCCAGTGAGTGTTCCAGTTTTTGAACCTCTTCGCCCATGATGTAGTTTGACTTGTCTAAAACAGCTTGCATCGCACTGTCGATCTCGTCTTTGTAGCGTTGGTACTGTTTCTGGAGGTTGGCAAAATCGATCGTCATGTGGTTATGACCTCGAGCTTGCCGTTGTCTAGAACATAGGTGGCAAAGTCGTCTTTTGCCTGATCGTTTGTGTCAAACGTCAAGGTCTCTCCGGAGATCCCGACCCAACCTATCTGCTTGGCAGGAACACCGACCATGAGGGCATAAGGCTTTACATCTTGGTTGATAACAGCACCGCTCCCTATAAGTGCATATTCGCCTATAGTCACGCCGCAGATAATGGTTGCATTCGCCCCTATGGAACACCCTCTTTTCAGAAGTGTCTTTTTAAACTCATCTTTTCTGACAATAAACGCGCGTGGATTGATGACATTGGTAAAGACCATCGATGGTCCCAAAAAGACATCGTCTTCGACCTCTACACCTTCATAGATAGAGATGTTGTTCTGAACCTTGACGCCACTGCCGACCGTGACCTTTGGACCGACAACACAGTTCTGTCCGAATGAGCAGTTCTCGCCGATCGTGGTCTCCGACATAATGTGTGAGAAGTGCCATATCTTTGTCCCCTCTCCTATGGAGCAGTTGTCGTCGATAAAGCTGGACTCATGGGCAAAAAAACCTGGCATCAGACTATGACTTTCTTGCAAAATGGGTGATACTCACCGACTAAGCCTATAGGCTCAAGGTTGCGGATGGTCGATACTGTGATGATAGAGGGGTAGGCCTCTTCCAGACCGAACCCGTTGCCTTTTAAGATCTCTTCATAGCTTCTGGTGTGCAGGTCGGTAAAGCCTCCGCTGAACTCCATCTCTTCACCGTCTACAGTAATAGAGCGGTATGTTCGTTGTCCCTGCGCCTTGACCTCTTCCGGAATATAGTTGTAGTTCACTGACAAAAACCAGCGGACATTGGCATGTTTCAGTCTGAAGTTTCCTGCGTTTGCATCGGGTGTCTTGAGATGAACGATGTTCTCTTCGACTTCGCCGAATATCCAGCAGAGCATATCGTAAAAGTGTACACCGATGTTGGACGCGATGCCGCCGGACTTTGCCTGATCGCCCTTCCAGGAGATAAAGTACCACTTTCCTCTGGAGGTCAGATAGGTCAAGTCAATATCGTACACTTTGTCCGGATCGGCTTTTAACTCTTGGCTCACTCTCTCTTTTAAGGCGATGATCGAGGGGTGGAGTCTTAGCTGCAGAATGTTGTTGACCTTGTGGCCTGTCTCCCCTTCGATGATCTTGAGTTGGTCAATATTATGAGGGTTTAACACCAGAGGTTTCTCGCAGATGGCATCAGCGCCGTTTTTTAGGGCAAAACGGATATGCGAATCATGCAGGTAGTTTGGAGAACAGATAGAGACGTAATCGATCTTTTTACCCGTGTCTCGGTGCCATTTATCGACAAAACGTTCAAAACGTTCAAACTCCGTGAAAAAGTCAGCTTCCGGAAAATTACTGTCCATGATCCCGATGCCGTCGTAAGGGTCCAGTGCAGCTACCAGGTTGTTGCCGGTCTCTTTGATGGCTTTCATATGTCTTGGGGCGATATACCCTGCGGCTCCGATCAGTGCAAAGTTTTTATTACTCATTACAACCTCCAGCTTGGGGACTCGATAATACCCTTGACATCGATAAGCACAGGTGTACCTGATGTTATCGAACGGTAGTCGTCCATGGTCAGTGCTTTGAACTGTTTATGGGCAACAGCCGTTACGACGGCGTCATACTGTTTTGAGCCCAGGAACGGATCGCTGATGACCCCGTGTCTATAAGACCTTTTATGTTCCTTTGGATCAACCCAAGGGTCATAGACATCGACCTGACACCCATAACTTTTTAATTCATCGATGATATCCACGACCTTCGTGTTGCGCATATCGGGACAATCCTCTTTAAAGGTCAGCCCGAGCATCAATACCTTGGCATCTTTGATCTTTTTATTGTTGCTGATCATCGCTTTGATGGTCTGTTCGGCAATATACTTGCCCATACCGTTGTTGATCTGTCTCGCACCCAGGATGAGGTTTGGTTTGTAGCCAAGCTCTTCGGCCTTATATGTTAAATAGTAGGGGTCGACACCGATACAGTGGCCGCCTACAAGACCCGGTGTAAGTTTGATGAAGTTCCATTTTGTAGCAGCTGCTTCGACGACTTCGCTTGTGTCGATGCCCATGGTCGAAAATATCATAGCGAGTTCATTGATCAAGGCGATATTGACATCACGCTGGGTGTTTTCAATAACCTTGGAGGCTTCGGCGACTTTAATGCTTGAGGCAAGGAAAGTACCGGCTTCAATGATGGAGCTGTAAAGCTCATCTACTTTTTTGCCGATCTCAGGCGTTGAGCCTGAAGTCACTTTCATTATTTTGGTGACCGTGTGCTCTTTATCACCCGGGTTGATCCGTTCCGGTGAATAGCCGCAAAAGAAATCCTGGTTAAAACGAAGTCCGGAACCCTCTTCTAAAATAGGGACACAGACCTCTTCGGTGACACCTGGGTAGACGGTAGACTCATAGATGACGATGTCATCTTTTTTTAACAGCCGGCTGATCATCTGTGTCGAGCTCCGGATAGGCGTGAGGTCGGGTCTGTTACTGCTGTCAATAGGGGTTGGAACAGTGACGATATAAACGTTACAGCCTTGAAGTTCATCAATATTTGAGCTGTACCGAAGCGAACTTTTTTGAAGTGTTGACGTCTCTATCTCCAAGGTACGGTCGATATTCTCTTTTAACTCAGAGATACGCAGTTCATTGATATCAAAACCGATCACGTCATATTTTTCAGCAAAAGCAACTGCCAACGGAAGCCCGACATACCCTAGTCCAATAATAGCTATTTTCATACAAATCCATAGTAATAATTGATTCTATTATATAGCGATAGAGTTAATATAAATTAAAAGGTGTGGCATCCGGGTCGTGCTGTCATCTGATTCCATAGGTATTGTAGCGTTCGATGACCTCTGCCGCCCAAACACTTTGCGTTCTGACTTCGCCCATCTTTCCATTCAGGTTGAGGACCCCGTCGTGTTGAGATAGGATGGTTCTTGCCTCGTCCAGCTCTTGCTGTGTAACACTGTATAACGTATTTACCGGTTTGATCTGGCTGGGATGGATGATGGTTTTTGAGATCAGTCCGTTTTGCAGTTCGCAGGCAATCTCTTTTTGAAAACCTTCTATATCGGAGAAGTCTGGATAGACAGGGGCGCTGATGTCGAAGCCGTAGGGTTTGAAAGTGGTGATGAGGTTGGCGATGACCTGGGCGGGGGCTAGCATGTTGTAGATGCTTTTTGTTTGTCTTAGTCCTAGTTGTCTTAGCATGTCTTGGGCTCCGAAGCGGATGCAGACGATCTGTTCTTGGTGAGGGAGCAAGATCTCTCTTAGTCTTTGAAGCTGCTGGATGTCAAAAAGTTCTCTGCCTTCGATGCTTGGCATTATCTTCGGGTTTTTGATTTTTGATTTTTGATTTTCGATGATGTTGAGGTAGTCACTTGCATTCTCTAATCCAAACTTTGGGAGGATGAAACCGTTGATCTTGTCAATATTTTTTCGTTGTAAAAACTCTTTGAGCATTTGTGGGTTTTGCGGTCTGATAAATCGAAGTAATTTCACTTCTTGCAGGTTTTCCAGAATACTGTCTAGACTGTTTAAAGCTTGTTGGCGATCCGTAGTTGCCAAACCGTCTTCAAAATCAACAACGACGGAACGCAGTTCAGGGTATTTTTTGCCTGAGAGAACCGTGTCAATATTTTTATGCGAGGCGGGAACGAAGAGGGTGCCTCCGAGTTGAAGGGCGTTGATGGAGTTGTGTTCTGACATAGGTTCTCTTTTACTCCAGATGTGAGCCGTCACAATGCGGCAGGTCTTTTGACTTTCCACAACGACACAGGGTGATCTCTTGACTTTCGTCGAGTGTAAACTTAATAGGTTTGCCTCCGTAAGTGTTGTGCGAACCGTCGCAGCCGGGGAACATGTCGGAGTGGCCGCAGGCACAGTAGGCAAACCTCTTGCCGGCTTCGATGGTCACTTTCAGAGGAGAGCCCTGAAAGTTGGTTGTTTCTGACATGTAAAAAACCTTTTACTCATATGATGTTTTAGATTTTACTATAATACCGCTATGAGTCGTATTGATTATTACAGGCATTACCGTCAACTCCCGTTACAAGGAGCCTCTTAATGTGCGCCATCTTCGGAGTAGTGGGCCAGTTTAACCCCGGCCAGGCACGTCAAGCTCTCTCAACTATGGCGCACCGAGGGCCGGACTATTGCGGTATTGTAGAGCAAGAGAGACTCTTTTTCGCCCATAACCGCTTGAGTATTATTGCTTTGGATAAAAAAGCGCACCAGCCGATGCGCCATGGAGAGCTCCTGCTCAGTTTTAACGGGGAGATCTATAATCATAAGGTCCTGCGCGAGGAGCTCTCGACAGAGTTTGCCTTTAACAGTGACTCTGACACGGAAGTGCTGCTGGCTGCTTATAAAAAATGGGGACTGGGTTTTGTCGATCATCTTGTCGGGATGTTCGCTATCGCTCTATTGGACGGCAGTGATCTCTACCTGATCCGTGACCGCCTGGGTAAAAAACCGCTCTTTTACCTGCACAACAGAGAGCAGTTTGTTTTTGCGTCTGAGATCAAAGGGCTCACCCCGTTTCTGACCAAAAAGAGTCTGAACAGAGATGCGCTTAGCAGCTACCTCGGCTTTTTGGCACCGACACCGCCGCACACCTTTTTTCAGGGGATACAGAAGCTTGGCGCCGGAGAGATGGTCCATTTTGACGGCAACAAGATAGAGAAAAAATCTTATTACTCACTGCTGGATACGCCACCGTCAACTATCACAGAAGAGAGGGCGGCAACAGAGAAGATAGAAGAGAGGCTGGTCGAGAGTATAAAGCTGCGTCTGAATGCTGACGTGCCGATGGCCTCGCTGCTCTCAGGTGGTATTGACAGTGCTTTGATCGCGGCTATTGCCAAAGAACAGGGAAGGTCACTGCAGACGTTTACCCTTGGGTATGCTGAATATCAAAACTATGATGAACGTGCCAATGCCAAGTTTACCGCAGATGTTTTAGGGGTACAAAACAGCGCCATCGAGATCACGCAAGAGGACTTTATGGGGGCAAGCGAAAAGGTCTTTGAGAGCATGGACGAGCCGTTGAATGATCCGGCTGCCATTCCTCTTTATCTGCTGTTCGAGGGGATCAAAAAAGAGGGGTATAAAGTCGTGCTGAGCGGTGAGGGGAGTGATGAACTCTTTTTGGGGTATCGTCAGTACTTTGAGTATCTGGACATTGAAAAAGCGGCAACCCTGCAGCACAAAAACTGGCTCAAAAAGTACTTCCGTGCCAACTTCTCGATGAACAGAGAGTGGGAGTGGTATAAACGGGTCTTTGATGAGCAGCTTCTGTTTCGTACATCGGGTGAGAAGTTTACCGATCTGCAGAAAAACATCATCATGCGTCAGAACATCAAAGACGGAGACGGTCTTCGTTTTTTAGAACCGTATCGAAATGAGTTTGAACAGAGTGCGCACTCGGACCCAAGTGTCTGGTACAGTTTTATCGATCTTAAACTCTTTCAGGCCGAGCACTTCTTGAGCAAACTCGACCGGGTCTCGATGGCCCACTCTATAGAGTCGAGAACCCCGTTTTTAGACCATAGTCTGGCTGAGACAGTATTCGGTATTGACCCGAAACTCCGTTATCAAAACGGTGTGACTAAAGAGCTCTTAAAAAAAGTAGCCTCAAAATACTTGCCGGACGAGGTTGTCATCCGTAAGAAAAAAGGGTTTTCAAACCCTTATATGGAGTGGCTGGTCGCTTCGGGCAGTATCGACCTGATCGAAAAGGTCAATGAGCAGACAGGGCTGTTTCATAGGGACGTTTTAAAAGAGTATATAGAGCGGGGCAGACGAGGACGGTTTAAACAACATGTTTGGGGTTTGTATGTCTTATCGTTTTGGATCAAAAAAAACCTGCTGTAAGGTCATTCTACCAATAGGTTGGTTTTTAGAGGTGCCCTTAATTAATATAAAATATATATTGTTGTACATTATTGTAATTTATTGAACTTAAGGAGCGAAAATGAATTACATAGTTAAACAGGTTATTTTAGGCAGTGTTATCGGGTTGATGGGTTTTGGTTTCAGCGGTTGTGGCGGGGCGGCAGTCTCTCCTGAACACGCAAAGCAGGTAGCGGATCATCAGCAGATGTACACACAACATACCATGTGGGCGCAAGCAAGCAGGATTTCGACACTGAACTTTACGATGGGTTTTCCGATCCCTGTTAACAGTGTCGTCTTCTATGAGGATGTAAACTCCAAGCAGCTGGCATTCTCCTATAATGAAAAACGTTACTACCTGAGAAACAGTCCAAGACACTCTAAAACGAACATGGATCAGATGTTAGACCGTTACTTTGCGGCAGGTAAAACAGACCTCTCCAAGTTTACAAAAAAAGAGCAGACAGCTATTAAGGCGGGTAAGGCTGAAGTGGGTATGAGCAAAGAGGCAGTTCTAGTCTCTCTTGGGTACCCGCCGGCACATGCAACACCAAGCCTGCAGCAAGACGAGTGGAAGTACTGGAAGTTCCAACGCGGTTTTGCACAAGATGTGATCATCTATCACTTTAAAAACAACAAAGTCTCCAGTATTCAAGACTAAAGATCTTGCGGAGTCTCTCCGCAAGACAGACGTAACTCTTTCTTAACTTTCTCTGCTATTTCAAAAACCCTACGGATTTTTATATCGGCTCTGTTATTATTTCTAAGGGCACCTCTAAAACTATTTGGAGATAACTATGAGCGAAGTACAAATTTGGCACAATCCGCGCTTTGGCCACCCATTAGTTAACTTTAAAATGTACATTGTCAAACTTCGTAAAGTAGGTCTTATTGACTTATCGTGAATGTACATTGATTTTTGAAGTAAGTGTACATATCTCTTGAGTTGTTTGTACATTTATTTCAAAATTTAAATTATTAAAGGATACAAATTATGGCAGTACAAATCTGGCACAATAATCGTTGTAGCAAATCACGTGAAGCTTTGAAGCTTTTAGAAGAACAAGGCAAGGAAGTAGAAGTGTTCAAATATCTTGATGAGGATCTTGATGAAGCAATGATCAAAGAGCTGCTGCTCAAACTGGATATTGATGCTATTGACTTGATGCGTACAAAAGAAGATAAGTTTAAAGAGTTGAATCTTCAGAATGTGGGTGATGAGGGCGTATTGATAAGAGCGATGGTACGTTTTCCGAAGTTGATCGAAAGACCTATTGTTATAAAAGGCAATAGAGCTGTTATCGGTAGACCTGCAGAGAAGATAATGGAGTTTTTAAACAGTTAAGTGAAATAGTGAGTGTTTGAAAGTTGGCAGTTGTAGATTCCGGATCTAGTCCGGAATGACAGTAAAAATTTTACTATTGGGAAGTGATTAAAGGCTGTGCTCTTTCTTGTACTTCATCAAGATGCCGTATGCCTCGTCTTTAAGAAGAAGTTTCTCTTTTTTAAGTGTCTCCAGCTCTATGTCTGTCATTGTTCCTTTTTCACCGGCAATGATCTGGTCGTCAAGTGCGTTATGCTTGTCAAAAATGTGTAAAAAGTGAGCATTTTTTGCTTCGTTTTCTTTCATGTGTGTGATGATGTCTCTGTATTCGTGTAACATTGTCAGTCCTTGTTTTTATAAGTAGCGGAATTATAGCGCTTACTTCGTTTAAGCTTGATTAATACCGCCCAAGAAAAAAGTTTTGAGACGGATTTTTAGAGGCGTTCTACAGTCTTATTTTAAGATCCGAGGGAGTGTAATACCCTCTTGGCCGTGGTACTTCCCTTTTTTGTCTTTGTAGCTTGTCTCACAATCTTCATCGCCTTGCAAGAAAAGAACCTGAGCGATCCCTTCATTGGCGTAGATCTTTGCCGGGAGCGGTGTGGTGTTTGAGATCTCGATGGTGATGTGCCCTTCGAACTCAGGTTCAAAAGGGGTAACGTTTACGATAATGCCGCATCGAGCATATGTTGACTTGCCCAGGCAGATCGCCAAGACATCGCGCGGGATCTTGAAGTACTCTACCGTACGAGCCAGAGCGAAAGAGTTAGGCGGCACGATACAGACATCCCCCTCAAAATCAACGACATTTGCATCGTCAAAGTGCTTTGGGTCAACCACTGTTGAGTTAAGGTTTGTAAAGATCTTGAACTCGTTGCTGACACGGATATCATAACCGTATGAACTGAGACCGTAAGAGACAACACCCCTGCCGACCTGGTCTTCACAAAAGGGTGTGATCATCCCGTTCTCTAATGCCTGTTCTCGTATCCAACTGTCTGCTTTTAGGCCCAAAGTTGCTCCTTCTTGTCGTTTAAATGCGTTTAAAGTGCTCTAAATGCACTCTGACGTGACGCTTATTAATATTAGTTGTGTTATTATATCGCATAAAAATTAAGGTCAGTTCTCTGTTTTTATCGTACAGAGTCAGATGAGCTGTTATTAATATTATAAATTAGGAGTCTACACCATGGAAATGAAGCAAATCAACGCACTTATCACTAAGTTTGACGAAAGCGGTCTTTCAAAGATCAAAATGAGCAAAGACGGTTTCGAGATCGAGATGGAAAAAGCAACTGGTCTTGTTGCAGCACCGGTTCAAGCGGCAGCGGCTCTGACAGCGGCACCAGTAGCAGCGGCGGCACCAGCTGCAGCAGCACCGGCAGCGGCTCCAGCACCGGCTGCAGCAGCAGCGATCAGCGGTGACACGATCGACTCCCCAATGGTTGGTACATACTATGCAGCACCATCTCCGGACTCTGCACCATTTGTTAAAGTCGGTGATACTATCAAAAAAGGTCAGGCAGTAGCTGTTCTTGAAGCGATGAAGATCATGAACGAACTAGAAGCTGAGTTTGACTGCAAGATCGTTGAGATCCTTGTGGCTGACGGACAGGCAGTTGAGTACGATATGCCACTATTCGTAGTAGAGAAGATCTAAATATGGCTGAGATAAAACGTATCTTGGTCGCGAATCGCGGAGAGATCGCTCTTCGTGCTATTCGCACTATTAAAGAGATGGGTAAAGAGGCTGTTGCTGTCTACTCTAAGGGTGATGAAGGTTCTGAGTATCTGAAGCTTGCTGACGCTTCTATCTGTATCGGTGCGGCTCCAAGCTCTGAGTCTTACCTTCACATTCCTTCGATTATCTCAGCGGCAGAGGTAAGTCACTGTGACGCGATCTTCCCGGGGTATGGTTTCCTTTCTGAGAACCAGAACTTTGTTGAGATCTGTACACATCACGACATCAAGTTCATCGGGCCGACAGTGGCTGTAATGGAGCTTATGAGTGACAAGTCAAAAGCAAAAGATGTCATGATCAAAGCAGACGTTCCTGTTGTACCGGGTTCTGACGGTGCGATCCACGACATCAAAGATGCTGCTAAACGTGCTGCTGTAGTCGGTTACCCGGTTATCTTGAAAGCGGCTCAAGGCGGCGGCGGACGCGGTATGCGTGTTGTTGAAGAGGAGTCTGGTCTTAAAAATGCATTTTTGGCAGCAGAGTCTGAAGCTATTACAGCATTTGGCGACGGTACGATCTACATGGAGAAATTCATTGAAGCACCGCGCCACATCGAAGTACAGGTCATGGCTGACAGTCACGGTCATGTTCTTCACATCGGTGAGCGTGACTGTTCAATGCAGCGTCGTCACCAGAAACTTATCGAAGAGTCTCCGGCGAATGTACTGACACCTGAAGTACGTGAGCGTCTTCACGCTGCTGCGGTTCGTGCAACAAAGTACATCAAGTACGAAGGTGCGGGTACATTTGAGTTCCTGCTCGACAAAAACCTTGACTTCTACTTCATGGAGATGAACACACGTCTTCAAGTCGAGCACACTGTCTCTGAAGAGGTTAGCGGTCTTGACCTGATCGAGTGGATGATCCGTATTGCTGAAGGTGAAGCACTTCCTTCACAAGAGAGCATCACGTTCCACGGTCACTCTATCGAGTGTCGTATCTCTGCGGAAGACTCTGTACGTTTCTTGCCGTCTCCGGGTACGATCACCGAGTGGGTTGCACCGGGCGGTCTTGGTATTCGTATCGATACACACGCACACGCCGGTTACACGGTTCCATCGACGTATGACTCTATGATCGGTAAGCTTATCGTCAAAGCGGACACACGCGAGAAAGCGGTTAAACGTATGCACCGTGCTTTGAGTGAATTCAAGATCGAGGGTATTCGTACTACGGTTGATTTTCACAAGAAGATGATGGCGAATCCTGACTTCATCAATAATAACTTTGATACTAAGTATCTTGAGAACTACAAGGGCTAACGGCTCAGTGCAGCGAGCAACTAAATTGTGAGTCGTGCAAGGGTTAACACTAGCTCTTACTACTCTCTGTTATTCCGGGCTTGATCCGGAATTTACAACTCTTTTTCTAACTTTCTTTTCCCCTCTTTAATTTTTAGTATTTGATCAACTTTTATTGACGTCACTCTTTCCTTTTTTACTCGCAAAAAACGAAACCAAAAAGCGCTCGTGACGGCTTCAAGCCCGACAGCTGTCGGGTGCCTTCCCTTCGTTCGCTTGTTTCCTAAAAATCCCTAACTCGCTACGCTCAGACAAAGTGATTTTATTAACGGAAGTCGCTCTCTTCACTCAGCTTTGCAGATGCCACGAAAAAGAGCAAGAGGTAACGCACTGATTTGAATGTAAAAGCTAAAGATTTTGACTTAGTTGGAATGTTGTCGACATATTACTGCGTCTTGGTACGGTGGCTGAAGCCGGAGGGGTTTTGTGACCCCGAGTATTAGATACTTTTGAATGTAACTGTCCCCGTAATAGCTCTTCTTTCTTTTCGTAAAAGTGACATACTATCGATATGAAGTAATTAAAAAAGCTTAAAAGTGGAGAGAATTACAAAATAGGTAATGAAAGTAAAAAGGAGTTGTAAATTCCGGATCAAGCCCGGAATGACGAGATATGAAAGGGAAAGCGAGAATTAGTTCTGCGGTAGACGGATTATCTTGATGTCCGCATTCAACCGTTGACGGTCAAAATAGTCTTTCAAAATCGTCTCACGTTTCTGCCCCATCAAAGCATTGGAGATCTGTGGTCGGATCGTTTCGAGTTCCGGTGCTTCAGTGGCACCTTTGTCTTTGAGATAAAAACTCATAAATCCGCCGTTGGGTGCGGGAATGACCTGGGTGAAACTGTTGAGCGGTGTTGCGTTTAAGAGCTCTGCTAAACGGGGGTTGATCTCGTCGGCTTTGAAGGTGCGCTCTTCGCTGGTCACCTGAGGTGAGTAGAACATCGGGTTGTCAACCTTCTCTTGAAGAAGGTTCTTGTCAGGGCATTGGTAGATGAGAACATCGAATGAAGAGGGTTTTTGAAACTCTTTTTTGTGGAGGTTGTAATACTCTTCGATCTCTTCGTCATTGGGCTGTTCCAGATGCGAAAAAGCGATGGCATTGTAGAGTTTTTGGTTAAGGATCTTCTCTTTGATCTTCTCTTTGAGCTCTTTCTCGCTGAGACCTTGAGACGTTTGAATAGCTGAGTAGAGTTCAATAACGCTCATACGGTTCTGCTCAGCCATATTCTGGATGTCGTCAAAGATCTCCTGTTTTGAGGCGTTGATGTGACGCTCTTTGATCTCGATCTCTTCGAGTTTTTTACGCTGAAGCATCTCAACAGCCTGCTCTTGAGGGATGTTGTTCTCTTCCATGGCCTGAGTGATCTCATAAAGGGTAATAGGCTGGTCTTTGACCATGATCGCAATGCCGTCGACGGTTTTGGCGTGAAGCGTCACAAAAAAGAGTATAAGTAATAGAAATTTCAAACAGGGCTCACTTGTATAATAGATGGCGTATTCTACCTACTTTATTATAACGCTTCGTTAAAGCGCATTTTTGCTAAAATTCCACATTAATTTTTGTAATGTTTACAGCTCCTTTACAGAGGCGGTTCAGACATTACTACAAAGGTCGATCATGATTGTGACACGTTTTGCTCCAAGCCCTACAGGCTATTTACATATTGGTGGTCTGAGAACAGCACTGTTGTCTTATCTTTGGGCACGTCGTAACGGCGGAAAGTTTGTTCTGCGTATTGAAGACACCGATAAAAGCCGTAACTCAGAAGAGGCGGCAAAAGCGATCGTCGAAGCGTTTAAATGGGTCGGTCTGGAACATGACGGTGAGATAACGTATCAGTCAGAGCGTGATGAAGTCTATGCCAAATATATAGAGCAACTTCTTGATGAAGGCAAGGCGTATAAATGTTATATGTCTAAAGAGGAGTTGACAGAGCTTCGCGAAACACAGATGGCGAACAAAGAGCGTACCCGTTATGACGGCCGTTATCGAGACTTTAACGGTACGCCGCCGGAGGGTATCGAGCCGGTTATCCGCATAAAAGCGCCTGTCACCGGAGAGGTCGTTATTGATGACGGTATAAAAGGCCGTGTCAGTTTTCAGGCTGAAGATATCCTGGATGACTTTATCATTGCGCGTGGTGACGGCTCACCGACGTACAACTTTGTTGTGGCGATCGATGATGCATTGATGGGCATTACCGAAGTTATCCGTGGAGATGATCACCTCTCCAACACACCAAAACAGATGGTTGTTTATGAGGCACTGGGCTTTACGCTTCCAAAGTTCTATCATGTCCCGATGATCCATAACTCCAACGGTAAAAAACTCTCTAAACGTGATGGCGCAACGGATGTAATGGCCTATAAAGAGATGGGCTACCTGCCAGAGGCACTGCTTAACTTCTTGGTCCGTCTTGGTTGGAGTTACGGCGATCAGGAGATCTTTAATTTTGATGAGATGAGAGAGCTTTTCGACCCCTCAAACATCAACAAGTCCGCGTCGATCTATAATGCCGATAAACTTGACTGGCTCAATGCCCACTACATTAAAAACAGCTCTAATGAGGCCTTGGCGACTTTACTGCATGAGTATGGTGTTGATGTTCATGGACATGATAAAAAAGAGATCTTGCTTGATGCACTGAAAGAGCGTGCTAAAAACATGAAAGATCTTGCAGAGCTTATCCCCAGTATTATTGACACGCCGACAGCTTATGATGAAAAAGCGGTTAAAAAGGCATTTAAAGGTGATGCAATTGCCGTTTTGGAAGCCTTTGTTGCCAAGCTTGAAAGTGCAGTAGAACTGCACCTCCCTTCTGACTACCACCAACAGATGGAGGAGCTTGTGAGCGAAATGGAGATAGGGTTTGGAAAGATCGGTATGCCGCTTCGTGTTGCACTGTTAGGTGAGATGGGCGGGCCTGGAATGGACA
>JBDLJE010000063.1:0-13715 GCA_039714575.1 Campylobacterota bacterium
GAATGCCCTGGTTCAACTCGAAGAGAACCTTTATCGCGGTGCTGAAAACAGGGTCGATCGTAAAATCTTGATAGAACACTTTACGGCAGAAGGTCGGGTCGTAGAGCTGGTTTGAGCGTTTAAATTTACGAGTTGGAGGTGGGCTTTAAAAAGGCAGAGCGGTTAAACAGGGAAAAAAAGGTATAATTCTAGTTCAAAAAGGTGCTAAAGCACTTAAAAAAAGAGAATAGCGTGCACTTATTCACGTAGTAACGGAGCTTGACTTGAGACAAAAAAGTGTCAATTTCTCTTTGTCAATCATCTGTTTTTTCTCAGAAAACCATACTTTTTTTCCTACTAAACGCTTAAGAGCAGTGGCCGATGCATAAGCGATTTACCGTTACCCTCCATGACCTTAACGGTGTCAAACAGTATAACCTGCACCAGATCATCAAGAAAGTTATTATGTATATTGCTGCCGGCGTTGTTCTGTTGATCACTTTCGGTGTAATGTTTATTGTCTTTCTCAACAGCTCTATCGATACTATCGAAGAGAAAAAGGCAGAACTTAAAGAGCGCAACCTGGTACTGAGCAGATCGATCTCTGAAACAGAAGGTGATCTGCTCGCCAAGCAAGAAGAACTATCGGTTGTTTCTGACCGTCTGGGCGATATCGAGATGTTGATAGGACTGTCACCCGAAGGTGAGGTTTCATTGACGGACCGGGTTGAGATCGCTAAACTGACATCGGAGCAGCGTTCAGCGCTGCTTAAACATGTTCCAAGCGGCTCTCCAGTAGTATACAAGGGCGTAACCAGTAAATATGGATATCGTATCCATCCCACTGTCAAGACACGAGAGTTCCATCGCGGAACAGACCTGCGTGCAAAGATGCGCACAGAAATTCATGCGACGGCAGACGGGGTGATCGAGTATGCGGGTAATCATAAAGCCAGCGGATACGGACGGTTGATCATTCTTGACCATAATTACGGATTCAAGACCTATTACGGCCATCTTAACAAGATCAAGGTAAAAGCAGGAGAATATGTCAAAAAAGGCGACCTGATCGGCTTAAGCGGTAACAGCGGCATGAGCAACGGACCGCACCTGCATTATGAGGTGCGTTTTATCCAGCGGGTACTCAACCCGTTTTGGTTTATAAAGTGGGATATGGAAAATTATTCGAACATATTTGAAAAGGAGAAAAAAGTACCATGGCAATCTTTAGTAACAGCAATAACACGGGACCACAAACTGCAAAGACAAGCAATAACACCACCATCATCACAGAAGGTGCTACTTTCAAGGGCGAAATAAGTCTTAACTGCGATTTTTATCTTGACGGACATTTTGAGGGGACGGTCACGTCGAAAAGCTCTATCACCGTGGGTAAAAACGGCATGATCAAAGGCGAGGTGAATGCCGGACATCTTATTGTCCAAGGTGTGATCGAAGGTAACGTCGATGTCGGCCTTATTGAGATCAAAGAGACCGGGCATGTAAGCGGTGTGATCTCGTCAACAGAGATGATCATTGAGGCTAAAGGTGTTTTTGAAGGTGAAAGCCACATTAAAGGTGACACACAGGCTCAAGGCAAAAAACCGGATCCGGCACCTGTAAAAGAGCAGAAGAAGTAGACCTGCTTCTGTAAAATACTCTGCGAACGCCAGGTTCGTTCAGAGACCTCGGTTACTCTACTGTCACACTTTTTGCCAAGTTCCTCGGCATATCAACATCATTTCCCAAACGAACAGAGATCTCCATCGAGAGAAGCTGCAGTACGACCATCATCTCAAAAAACTCTAACATATAGTGATCATGCTCATTTGTCTTGATAAAGTCATCAGCCTTGTCAAACGCAAGCGGACTGATCGCACAGATAGTGCTGTCTCGCGCACTTAACTCTTCGACATTGCTTTTAGCTTTGTCGTAGAGCATGTGCTGCGGCATCAGGGCGATGGTAAAGAGCTCAGGGTCAGCCATGGCAATAGGACCGTGTTTCATCTCACCGCTTGGATAGCCCTCTGCATGCAGATAGGTGATCTCTTTGAGTTTTAGTGCGCCTTCGAGTGCCAGCGGAAAGAAGACATCACGGCCGATAAAGAAGAAGCCGTGACCGTGAAGGTAGCGTTTTGAAAGGCGGCGGATCTTCTCATGCAGATTGTCGCTGACCATAACACTGCTTGGTATTTCACGAAGTGCACGGATCTGGTATCTGATCTCATCTGTTGTCAGGCTGTTACGTGTCTGTGCAACGTAGAGTGATAACATCCATAGCACACTCATCTGTGTCGCAAATGCTTTGGTCGAGGCGACCCCTTTTTCAATACCTGCACGTGTCAAGATCGACGCGTCCGCAAGACGGACCATTGAAGAGTTGTCGACATTACAGATGACGAGGGTCTTAAGACCGGCAGCTTTAGCCATCTTAAGTGTTTCAAGTGTATCGGCAGTCTCACCACTTTGACTGATCACAACAAAGAGAGTGTCTTTTAAAAGAAGAGGCTCTTTGTATCGTAGTTCGCTTGCGATCTCTACTGATGAACGAATTTTGGCATAACGTTCAAAAAGGTATGATGAGGCCAGAGCTGCATGATAAGAAGTACCACAGGCACATAGTTTGATCTCGTTAATACCGTTAAAGAGGGCAGGGTCCAGTTCAGTAAAATTAATGTGTTCGTCTTGAATACGACCTAAAAGTGCATCACTGATCACATGGCTTTGCTCATAGATCTCTTTTTCCATAAAGAAGCGGTAGCCCTCTTTTTGTGCTGAAAGTTTTGAGGTTGGTAGTGGAGATAGAGAGGGGTGGACACTTTTGTCCGCTTTGTCAAAGAGCTTCAGGGCTTTAGGCGATACATAACCGTAATCACCGTCATCAAGGTAGAGGACATCTTTGGCATGTCCAATAAGCGGGGCATCAGATGAAGCAAAGACTTTTTCCCCCTCTTCATTCAGACCCAGAATCATCGGTGAACCGTTTTTGGCAAAGAAGATCGTATCCGGCATCGATTTGGTTGCCAACAAAATGGCATAGGCACCTTCGAGTTCAGAAAGTGTCTTTTTGAAGGCATCGAATGGTGAAGCTTCTGATTTAAGGTGTTTTTCAAAAAGGTGGACAATGACCTCTGTGTCTGTCTGGCTTAAAAAGTGAACACCTTCACCTATAAGTGTATCTTTGATCTCTTGATAGTTCTCAATAATACCGTTGTGTACAACATACGAAGATTCACCGAGGTGAGGGTGGGCGTTGAGTTCTGTCGGCTTGCCGTGTGTTGCCCATCGTGTATGGCCGATACCGATAGCAAAACCTTTGGGATCAAAGTCTGCTGTCTTTTGGACTAAGTTGTCAAGTTTGCCGACAGCCTTGTATGATGAGAATGTCTCACCTTGCAAAACGGCAATTCCAGCTGAGTCATAACCGCGGTATTCTAGCTCTTTAAGTCCATCAAGAAGGATCTCTTTGACCTTGTTCTTTCCTACAAATCCGACGATTCCACACATTATTTTGCACCTTTAGTAAGTATAGAGATTAATTGAGGTGCATTATCGCACATATTGTTCTGTTTCTCGATTAAGAAGTGGTCGCGTACACGGGTTTTGGTGCTGTGGATCTTGGCCGTTGCAATGTTGATCTCGAGTTCGTCAAAGGCCTGCATTATATAAGCGATCAGGCCACGCTGGTTGGCGGTGTTGATGTTCATCTGGGCGTAGGCTTTGGAGTGTTCACAATCGATGGTGATCTCTTCGGCTTTTATTAGAGGCTGTTCCAAGGCAAGTTTTTGGCTCATGTCAAAAGCATTTTCAACGATCTCCTCCACATGCTCGAGTGAATCAAACTCCGGCAGGTGCAGAAAGTCGATCTTAAAGAACTTCAGATCATCAAAGAGGGTAAAGACCTCCATCGATGCGACATCAAGGTAGGCAAATTTTCCTAAGAGGTAGGTCAGGTTCAATGGAACACGCCGAATGATCTGAATGCTCATCCCGTCGCCTTCGGTGTTGATGGAGTAGTGAAAACGTTTAACGCTTCGTGCCTCGTTTGCAACTTGAATAATCTCTTCAGGAGTATGTTTAAAAAAGAAGAGATTGGACTCAATGCTCAAGACCTTTTTTTGCATGGTGCGAGGAAGAGTCTTGAAGTTTTCTCGATTTTTGATCCTTTTTTCTATAGCAAGGCGTTTGGCAGCATCACTGATACGTTCATCTTGTTGCGCGATCTCCATAGAGGCGTTGTAAAGTTCTTTAATAAGGTTGGCAGAAAAATCGGTCCAAGTACCTGGACCGACACCATTGACATCAGCGTAAGTCAGTATATATAGGAGTTTAAGGTTCTCCTCACTCCTCACCTTTGACATAAATTTGTAGAGAGTCTTTTCGCTGGTGAGGCTCTCTTTATAAGCGACATCTGTCATAAGAATATGATATTTTACCAGTAGAGCACCTTGCTCTTGTTCCTCTTTACTAAAGTCAAGTTGCTTCATGAAGGAGGTGATGAGCTTCACGCCGACATCACTGTGATCTTGCTTTCGCCCTTTACCTGTATCATGAAGTAGCGTCACAATTTTTAAGACGGTACGCTCTTTAAGCGAGAGTGCTGTGTAGAGTGCTTTAATAGCAGGGTCTTTAATGTTTTCAAGTGCCTTGACACACTCTATAGAGTGCAGATCAACCGGAAATTGGTGGTAGCCATCAAACTGCGGTAGATGGAGCACTTTTCTAAAGGCAGGTATGAGATGCTGCAGTATGCCTGCATCAAAAAAGAGCTGCAGGAATGAGAAACTGTGCTCTCTCTCAAAGAGTTTACGCAAAAGGGTGCGGACCTTATTATTTGAAGGGTGTGAGATCTCTGCATAGGTAAAACGTCTTAAGAGGCTAGGGTCAAACTTCCAAGGCTTGTCTTCGAGGTTGATCAAGACATTGAGCAGGGAGTCAATGTTGTCATTTTTAATGCTGTAGACACTGTAAAGTCGGTCGTTGATAAGGTACAGCCCTCTATCAATTCGCTCTAAGCGGTGGGCTGTAATATCTTTTGCTTTATAGAGATAGGGACGAATGATCTTTTTAATAAAGATCTGTGAAAAGTTATCGATTCGCCACATCGCCTCCAAGAGACGAGAGACCATTTTACGCTCATTTTTAAAACCGAGCATCTGTGCAATACGCGGTATGTGATCTAAAGTCAGTTGGTCTTGCTGTTTGTTACTGACAAGATGCAAAGCGGAGCGAACACGAAAGAGAAGCTCTAAAGCGATGCGGTACTCCCTAAACTCCTCTTCGGTAAAGACCGTGCCGATAAGCTCTTTTTGTGTGGTGACGCCGTAATGTGTTGAAGCGATCCAAAAAAGAAGATTTGAATCACGCAGACCGCCGACACTCTCTTTGATGTTCGGCTGCATGGATGCCGGGTATTTATGCCGTCTTGTGTGCGCCTCGTCGATCTTGGCAAGAATATACTCTTTGGGTCCGGTACGTCGAATGTTGGTAAATGCCTGCTGTGCAGAGTGCCAGGTAAAAGGAGAACCGATGATGAGTCGGGCCTCCATAAACGAGGTACGGATGGTGATGTCTTCAGAGGCCGCTTTTTCAATGTCACCGACCTCATGCACACGGTGACCGAGTTTAAGCCCTGCATCCCAGGCAAGGTAGAGCAGCTTTTCGATGATCGCGTCGGTGTTGTACCCCGGGCACTCTTTAAAGACGATCATAAGATCGATGTCGCTGTGAACTGCAAGCTGCTCTCGTCCGTAGCTGCCCAGTGCAATAATAGCGATAGGGACAGATGAACGCATGGGAACATAGTTTCCAAACATCTGGCGAAGTACGGTCTTGTACATCAGGGAGATGATCTTGTCGAGGGCTCTGGTGTGTTTGACTAAAAAGTCTTTACCCTGGGACTGTTCGAAAAGCTCTGGCAGTGAGGCTTTGTACTCGGAAATATGTTTTTTAAAAAGTTTGGATATCTCAAAATCTTTGGCATTTGTTTCAAGTAGATCTTCGATAGCGATTTGGATGTTCATGCAGATATAATCCTGAGTTTATTTTTTCTTAGTTATTTTATCACAATAGGCTTATCCGCTTTTGCTATAATGCGCCCAATAAATAGACAATTTTCAGGGAACGATGTAATATGAATGTAGTTGAGAAGATCAAAGCAGGCGAACGTATCGATTTTGATGAGGCCTTGAGCCTGTATGAGATGGACCTTTTTGAGTTGGGTGCATTGGCGAATGAGAGACGTATGCAGATGCACGGCAAAAAGACCTACTTCAATATCAACCGTCATATCAATCCGACCAATATCTGTAAAGATGTCTGTAAGTTCTGTGCCTACTCAGCCAGCAGGAAAAACCCTAAACCGTATACGCTTAAACACGAAGAGATCATGGATATCGTTGATGATATTGTCTCCCGTGGTATTAAAGAGGTACACATTGTCTCGGCACATAACCCTGAGACAGGTTTAGACTGGTACACCACTGTCTTCTCCAAGATCAAAGCCAAATACCCGGAACTTCATATCAAAGCCTTGACGGCAGCAGAGATCCATTTTCTGTCTGAAGAGTACAACAAGTCGTATGACGAGATCATCGACATTATGATCGAGAACGGTGTCGACTCACTGCCTGGCGGTGGTGCTGAGATCTTCGATGAAGAGGTGCGTGACTATATCTGTAAAGGCAAGGTCACCTCTGCACAGTGGCTTGAGATCCATGAAAAATGGCATAACCGCGGCCGCAAGTCGAATGTGACGATGCTCTTTGGACATGTTGAAAAACGCAAAGACCGTGTTGATCATATGATGCGTATTCGTGATCTGCAAGATAGAACAGGCGGTTTTAACTGTTTCATCCCGCTTGTCTATCAGAGTGAGAACAACTATCTGAACATCAAAGAGTTTATGACGGCACACGAGATCCTGAAAACAATGGCGATCAGCCGTCTTGTCTTGGATAATGTAGCGAACTTAAAAGCCTACTGGGTGACATCAACCGTCAACCTTGCTCTGCTTTGTCAAGAATTCGGTGCAAACGACCTTGACGGCACGATCGAAAAAGAGTCTATTAACTCGGCTGCCGGTGCGGCAAGCGCCAACGGTGTTGAGCTGCAAGAGTTTATCGACCAGATCAAAGATACCGGGTTTGTTCCGGTTGAGCGCGACAGCCTCTATAACGAACTGAAAGTCTGGTAAGACCTTAGACGATGAAGGTCTCAGTGATCATTACCGCATACAACGATGTTGCCACTTTGGCAGAAGCCATAGAGTCTGTTTTAGACCAGGAGTTAAAGGCGGATGAGGTCATCGTCGTAGATGACGGTTCGAGCGATGCAAGCAGTGAGGTAGCTAAAGTCTATGATGAAGTCTCTCTGCTGCGTCAAAAGCATATGGGTAGATTCTCAGCGCGTAACAATGGTGTGATGATGGCTGCAAACAAGTGGATCGCCTTTTTAGATGCTGCGCAGAAGTGGGATCGGGACAAGTTGAAAAAACAGGCTGCTTTTCATAAGAATAGTGTAGATGAGAAAGTCAGTGTTTGCACTAGTGGTGAATGTATCTCTCTGAAAGAAGCTTTAGTGAAGGGCAGAGTCGAAAGCTCATCCGTAATGATAGAGAAGAGACTTTTTGACCAGCTTGGCGGTTTTGACGAGGCGTTTGAGGTTTCTGAAGATGATGAGCTTTGGCTGCGTGCCGTCGATGCTGTAAAATAAGCTCTGCTATAATACAAGAAATAATAATTACAAGAAGAATCTATGGTTTTAATGATCGACAATTATGACAGCTTTACCTATAACATTGTCCAGTACTGTCTAGAGTTGGGTGCAGACTTGAAAGTCATCCGTAATGATGAGTTGAGTGTTGATGAGATCGCAGCTCTAAACCCTGAAAAGATCATCATCTCTCCCGGTCCGGCAACGCCAAACGAAGCAGGTGTCAGCCTTGATGTGATAGAGCGTTTTAAAGATGAACTGCCGATATTCGGTATCTGTCTGGGTCATCAGAGTATAGCTCAGGCGTTTGGGGCAAAAGTCGTACGTGCCGAACGTATGATGCACGGCAAGACGTCGATAGTCGAGTCTAAAGGAGACTGCGCTATTTTCGACAAGATGCCGGAGACCTTCAGAGCAACACGCTACCACTCTCTTATTGTTGAGCAAGAGAACCTGCCAGACGTCATTGTGCCGACAGCATACAGCACGGACGATAATGAGATGATGGCGTTTCAGATCAAAGACAGACCTATATACGGGGTGCAGTTCCACCCAGAGTCGATCATGAGCGAATTTGGTCATGAGATGATAGGAAATTTCTTAAAGATATGAGAGAACGCATCATCCTCTTTCTGATTTTAGGGTTTGATGCATTAGTACTTCTTTATGAAGTCTCAACCCTCTCCATAACGGCTCACGAGGCTGATGTTCTCTTCAATGCCAACTCTTTCGTCCACTATCTGACACAATTCTCGGTTACTGTTTTTGGGCACAATGATTATGCTCTACGTATGCCGATGATCCTTTTTCATCTGCTTTCAGTACTGCTTCTATATCAGGTCTCAAAGCTCTATGTTAAACGCAACAGCGACCGTCTGTGGCTGGTTTTTGTCTACATATTGTTACCCGGTGTTATGAGTGCGGCACTATTAGTCAACAGTGCCGGTATTATGATCTTCGCACTCTTTTTACTGCTCTATCTTTATCAGATCAAGTCACCGTTCATCCCTTTTTTTCTTCTACTCTTTTTAGCTATTGACGGAGCAAGTGCGCTGTTGTATTTTGCACTCTTTGTCTATGCCTTTAATAAAAACAATAAGTTTTATATGGTGTTTACATTCAGCCTCTTTTTTATCGCTTATTATCTCTACGGATTTGACACAATGGGTAGACCGAGCGGGCACTTCTTAGATACTTTGGGACTCTACGCTACGATCTTCTCACCGGTCGTCTTCGTCTTTTTGATCTACGTTTTATATCGCAAAATGATCTCAAAAGAGTATGACATTACACTTTATGTAAGCGGCGTTGTCTTTGTTCTTTCGCTGCTTCTATCGTTTAGACAACAGATCCATATTGAACATTTTGCACCCTACCTGATGCTACTTCTCCCCTTGGCGGCACAGACCTTCTTTAGCTCATACCGTGTGCGGCTTCGCATCTTTAGAGGACGGTACCGTGTTATGCTGGCTGTCGGGTTTGCCATTTTAGCAGTGCACTTCTTTTTACTGCTGTTTAACAAAGGCCTCTACCTCTTCTTGGAAAACCCGCATAAACATTTTGCATACAAAACGCATATCGCTAAAGAGTTGGCTATCAACCTCAAAAGCAAAAATATCGGCTGTGTATCGGCAGAGAGTCAGCATTTGCAGAACCGTTTAAAGTTTTACGGCATTGATGAATGCTCGGACAGAGTTCTTTATGAAGTGCCCATTGACATCAACAGTGATGTTACAATTCGTTACGTTGGGCAAATTGTTGCTACTTATAATGTTACAGAATTACCCATATAAATAATTGAAAAGCATAGTAATTCTTTTGAAGAGAGTGCATAGTTTAGCCGTGCTATAATCCATCAAAATATTTTGAAGGAATTGCAATGGCTCAAAAAGCGATTAGAGAATATGACGCAAAGTCAATTTTAGCAAAGCACTGGGATAAATACTTCCCGGACTTTACGTATGCATACGAAACAGTTATGGTTCAAAACGGATCAGAACTTATAGAAGCAGCAAAGACTAAAACATGGTTAGCTGAGAAGACATTGGTTGCAAAACCAGATATGTTGTTTGGTAAAAGAGGCATGAATGACTTAGTTCTTTTTAAAGATGCTAAGCCAGGTGACGTTACATTAGCGAAAGCCGCTTCATGGATTGGCGAAAAGTCTTCTGGCGATCAGAAAGTTTTCTTTTCATTTGATGGCGATACTCCTACTGGTGAGCCAAGTGTAGATAAATTAACTAATTTTATTGTTGAGCCATTTACTCCTCATGAACAAGCTGAAGAGTATTATGTTTCTGCTACATGTGTAGGTGACGATGATGTTATCTATATGTCTGCAGAGGGTGGTATCGCTATTGAAGAGAACTGGGATGCAAAAGTTACTGAAGTAGCATTTCCAATCACTGCAACTGAAGATGAGATAGCTGAAAAAATCCGTGCAAACGTTCCTAAAGATGTAGCTGATAAAGATAAAGCAAATTTTGCTGAATTTTGTGTAGGTTTCTTTAAAGCTTACCGTGAGTTAAACTTCGCATACCTTGAGATCAACCCTTTCGTAATGCAAGGTAATAAGATTGAACTACTGGACATGGTTGCTAAACTTGACGATACTGCCGGATTTATGATGGTAGAAGAGTGGGGTGATGTTGAGTATCCTACTGCATTCGGTATGGAAGCTAAGTCTCCAGAAGTTGAAGCTATTGAAGAAGCTGATGCTAAGACTGGTGCTTCGTTAAAACTTACACTGCTTAAGCCTGAAGCTAGAATCTGGACAATGGTTGCCGGTGGTGGTGCTTCAGTTGTTTATGCTGATACTATTGCTGATATGGCAGGTATTGATGACCTTGCTAACTACGGTGAGTACTCAGGTGGTCCAACGACTGGTGAGACTAAGTTCTATGCAGAGACACTTCTTGATCTTATGACAAGAGAACCAGATCCTCAAGGTCGTGGTAAGGTTATGATCATCGGTGGAGCTATTGCTAACTTTACGGATGTTGCGAAAACATTTACAGGTATCATCCAGGCATTTGAAGAGTACGCTGACAAGATGAAAGCTGTTGATCTTAAGATCTATGTACGTCGTGGTGGACCAAACTACGAAAAAGGTCTTAAAGACATCAAAGAAGCTGCAGACAGATTAGGTCTATACATTGAAGTATACGGACCTGAAACACACGTTACAGATATCGTGCGTATGGCATTAGAGAAGTAAGGGGATATAATGGAACAACTATATACAAAAGACACACAAGCGATTTTTTGGAATAACAATAAAACTGCTATCCAGAGAATGTTAGACTATGACTATACTATCCAAAGAAAAACGCCATCAGTAGCTGCAATCGTTGCACCTACAAGTGGAAATAAGTTTGAGAAATTCTTCTATGGTCCAGATGAAGTTATGATTCCTCTATTTAAGACGACTGCAGATGCTAAAGCTGCTCAGCCTCAAGCTGATGTACTTTTAAACTTTGCATCTTTTAGAACAGCTTATGATGTAACTATGGAAGCATTAGAAATTGGTGGTTTTTCATCAATGATGATTACTGCTGAGGGTATCCCTGAGCGTTTAGCTCGTGGTATGAATCAAACTGCACGTGAAAAAGGTGTAGTTATTATTGGGCCTGCAACTGTTGGTGCAATCACTCCAGGTGCATTCAAAGTAGCTAACATTGGTGGTACTATTACTAATATCGTTAACTCTAAATTACACCGTGCAGGTTCTTGTGGACTTGTAACTCGTTCAGGTGGTTTATTCAACGAACTTTCTAACATCATCTCTATCAATGCTGATGGTATTGCTGAGGGTGTTGCTATTGGTGGTGACAGATTTGTTGGTTCAGTTTTCATTGACAACCTGCTTAGAATGGAGAAAAACCCAGCTGTTAAATACATGATCCTTCTTGGTGAAGTTGGTGGTACTGAAGAGTACAAAGTCATCGAAGCTATTAAGAACGGTACTATTACTAAACCAGTTATTGCATGGTGTATCGGTACAATTGCTAAGTATTATGACTCTGGTGTTCAATTTGGTCACGCAGGTGCATCAGCAAATGCTGATTCTGAAACTGCTGAGTATAAAAACAAGGCTATGGCTGAAGCTGGAATCCATGTTCCTTCATCATTCAATGAACTGCCAGCAATGATTAATAAAGTTTTCAATGACCTTAAATTAGCTGATATCCCAGAACCAGAGATGAATGTTTGTCCTACAGTTAGAAGAAGTAAAGAGTTTATCTGTACTATCTCTGATGACCGTGGTGATGAAGCTACTTACGCCGGTTTCCCAATCTCTAGTGTTGCTACCCCAGATACGGGTAAAGGTATTGGTGATGTTGTATCACTACTATGGTTCAAAAAACAGTATCCACAATGGGCTACAGACTTTATTGAAACTGTAATGAAAACTGTTGCTGATCACGGTCCAGCTGTTTCTGGTGCTCACAATGCAAAAGTAACTGCACGTGCCGGTAAATCAGTTGTTGAGTCACTTGTAACTGGTCTTTTAACAATCGGTCCACGTTTCGGTGGTGCTATTGATGGTGCTGCTGAGCATTTCAAATATGCTGATGACAATGGTCTTACTCCAAAAGAGTTCTTGAACCATATGAAAAAAGAAGGTATTCCAATCCCAGGTATTGGTCACCGTATCAAGTCACTTAAGAACCCGGATCTACGTGTTAAAGGCTTAATGGATTATGCAGCTGCAAACTTCCCTTCAACACCACTTTTAGACTATGCAAGAACTGTTGAAGCTCTTACTACATCTAAAAAAGAGAACCTTATTCTTAACGTTGATGGTACTATCGGCATCCTTATGGTCGATATGTGGCGTGCACTAGGTTACTCTGAAGATGAGATCAATGAGTTTATCGAGTCAGGTACACTTAACGCATTCTTCATTGTTGGCCGTTCAATCGGTTTCATTGGTCACATTCTTGACGAAAAACGTCTTGCAATGCCAATGTACCGTCACCCAATGGATGACATCCTTTACGATGTGCCTGTTGCAGAAGAGATCTAATCTCCTCTTTGTTAGAAGAGCCTTAGACTCTTCTGACCCTTTTTTTAACAGTTATACCTTCCTCTTAAACAACTAAATCAGCTCTCTATTTTTATCTTGCAATATTTTAGCTATAATAGACCATTACATATAACTATATATGACATGAGCCCTAAGATGGTAGTTTATGTCAAGAAGGTGATACTTTGAAAAAATCTGCATTTACGTTATTAGAGCTTATTATTGTTATTGTTGTTGCGGGTATCTTAGCGGCTATCATGATCCCTCGTTTAGAGAGAGACAACTTAAGAGAAGCGGCAAATCAAGTTGTACGTCATATTCAATATACTCAGCATCTAGCGATGATGAATGACGTGTATGATGACGGTGATCCCAATTGGTACCAAAACAGATGGAGCATCAATTTGTGTTCAACGGATTACGCCGTTGAAAGAACAAATAGCAGCGAAATAGCTGAAGATCCATTAACACAAAGAGATATTAATGGTATAGATAATGATTTAGCAGATATGGATGTTACTATTTCTCCTACCGGAGGTAACTGTCGAATTGTTTTTGATAATTTGGGGCGACCTTACAATTTTGCAGATGTGCCGGCGTTCGTATCCCCTACAGGCAGTTTAAATATCGTAGATACAACTATTTCGTTAACTGCCAATGGTCGTACTGCTACAATAGATATAATAAAAGAGACAGGATTTGTAAGACTAAATTCTTTTTAATATCAATTCCATTGACCTTGTATGCGTCAGTGGTTGAAAACACTTTCAAAGTTCACCCTCCCTCTTATTTCTGAATATAAAATTCTTCAAAACACTGTAACAGCTTTTAATATATGCAGTGCCATTCCTTTTTTCCAATTATTACTAAATACTTTACGAAACAAATTTTATAACTATTCTTCAAAAACTTCTTGACAATATTTGTTTTTTAGAATATAATTAAACCAAAATTAATACATACGGTGTTTTATGAAGTCTTGTGCATTTACTAT
>JBDLJE010000064.1:0-13405 GCA_039714575.1 Campylobacterota bacterium
GTAGATATACCGTTAAAATACAATAATTTCACAAGCGGCTTTAAAGAGATCCTCGGTGATATCTTGAAAAGAAAGAACATACCCTTGTCCATGAGGAATCTGGCTAAAAAAACAAACGTATTATTGTCATTGGAAACCGACCCCTTTGATACATTTGATTTCTTGATGGATATAAGTGAAAAACTCGGGACCAAAAGCCACTTTTTTTTCATGGGTAAAGGGGTAACAAAGTTTGATAATCTGTACAAGAGCGATGATCCCTTCATAAAAAAACTGATAGCAACGATCAAAGATCGCGCTCACCATATAGGTATTCATCCCACCTATAATGCCTATAACGATCAACTGCAATTTAAAAAAGAAAAAGAAGAATTGGAAAAGAACCTGGATACAGATATTCTGATTGGACGAGAACACTATTTACGTTTTGAGGTGCCTGCTACATGGCAGGTGTGGGAAGATAACGGCATGCTGTGGGACAGTACTTTAGGATTTGCCGATAAAGAGGGATTTAGATGCGGAACATGTTATCCCTATAGTGTATTCAACATCCTGTCACGAGAAAAGCTGCAGTTAAAAGAGAGACCACTTATTGTTATGGAAGGAAATTTCTCAACTTATCAACATCATATAAAAGCCAAAGAGATGGAAGACAAGATAAAAGCGCTTATACATAAGATCAAAAAGTATGATGGCGAGTTTGTTTTTCTTTGGCACAACAGTAGCTTTAACACTTCACAATGGGAAGAGTATCAATCTGTATATGAGAAGGTCTTAACATGAAGATGCTTTATTTAGCAGATCAAGATCTAGACAATGAAAGCGGTGTCAGTCAAAAGATCTGTATGCAATCTAAACAGTGGCTAGCAGAAGGCCATCAGGTCACTATTCTTTCCCTTCAATCTTTATCTTTTTTTTCAGTTGACAAACAAAGGCTTTCCCCGCCATTAATCAAAATTAAAAGAGTGAAATGGAGAATTTTTATACATCTGCTGTATAGTTCATGGAAGCTGAAAGATATCTTGAAAGATGTCGATTTTGATATTGTCTACATGCGATACCGCCTCTACGCTCCATTTTTGAAAGCTGCATTGAAAAAACACCCCCAGATCATAGAGATCAATACAGATGATATTAATGAGTACAGACACTCTTCACCTCTCTTGTATTGGTACAACAGGGTTTTCAGATCGCTCTTTTTACGTTCTGTTGATGGTTTTGTTTGTGTCAGTAATGAGCTGCACGATCAATTTACAACCTATAATAAGCCTGCAGTAGTGATTGCAAATGGAATTAAGCTTGATGATCTTTCTTTTGAACCTTCAACTTCAACGTCACGTCCATCTTTAGTTTTTATAGGCTCTCCAAATCAACGATGGCACGGTCTAGAAAAAATCATATATATGGCTCAAAAGTTATCCGAATTTGATTTTCATATTGTCGGTCTAGATGGTATAGATACTCAAAACCTGTTTTATTATGGATACCTTCCTACAGATGATGCAAATGCATTTGTTCAAAAACATGATATTGGTATCAGTACGTTATCGTTATATGAAAAGAAGATGTATGAAGCCAGTCCTTTAAAGACCAGGCAATACCTGGCACAAGGGCTACCTGTGATCTACGCCTACAAAGATACTGATTTTGAGTCTGAAAACACCTTTTCTCTTCAATTGCCAAACAGCCAAAATAATATTTTGGCGTCTATAGAGAAGATAAGAGCATTTGTTAACACTGTATATGCAGATAAAACGACAAGAAAACAGGCAAGAGAATTTGCAAAAAGCCGACTTGACGTTACTGTAAAAGAGAAAAAACGGCTCTCTTTCTTTGGAGAGTTCTTATGAAAAATATTATTTTATTTACAGTCTCTTACCCCTATGGTTCAAAAGAGCAATTTTTAGAGACAGAGATCAGGTATTTAAGCCAATGCTTTAGTAAAGTCATAATAATACCGACCCAAACAGATGGAAAAATGCGTGATATACCAGAAAATGTAATAGTTGACAGAGGCTTTGCAGAGAAAAGCTCAACCATTAGCTTTCTCATCAATAGCTTTTTAACAGTTCATCTTTATAAAGAGTTAATAGAACACCCCTCTGTTCTTTTATCCTTAACAAAACTGAGTAGACTGTTCGCTTTTACCGGCAAAGGCGTAAAACTGTATAAGCATTTAAAAAAGCACTATAGTCCTAAAAACATTTTTTACTCGTACTGGTTTAATGGTTCCGTTTTTGGATGTTATTTATATAATAAGCATGTGCACGAAATTGACTTTTATACCAGAGTGCACGGAAATGATCTTTATCTAGAGGTTAACAAGGGGTATCTTCCTTTACGGCCCGCAGTACTATCGCAGATAAATAGAATTTTTTCTATATCGAGTAATGGTAAGAGGTATCTTATCGATCATTATGACGTAGATGAAAGTAAAGTGAGAATATCCAGACTTGGAACAGAAGACGCACAGATCAGTACACAGATGTCAGAAGACCCTAAACTCTTTTCAATATTGAGCTGTTCACATTTAAGCCCGGTAAAACGTATCGATATGTTGGCAGAAGCACTCTCTTTGGTGGCGAAAGAAAATCCAGACATTAATATTCAGTGGGTACATATAGGGGGCGGAAAACAATATCAACATGTTAAAGACTTAACCTCTCAGTTGTCTATTGGGAACTTAAAGGTCGAATTGCTAGGCAACCTGTCTAATGAAGCTGTTTTTGAGCACTATAAAACTCACGAGATAGACCTTTTTGTTAATGTGAGCAGCTCTGAAGGAATACCTGTGACTTTCATGGAAGCTTTTAGTTGCTCAATTCCTATTTTAGCTATTGATAATGGTGGTGTTTCAGAGATTGTAAACAGTGACAATGGTGTTCTGTTGGACCATAATAGCAACAGCAAAGAGGTGGCTTCGAACATAAGTTATTATGTCAAAAACAAAAATGAATTATTTGCTAAAAAACCTATGGCAAGAAGAACTTGGGAAAAAGGTTATAATGCTGATCTGAATTATATAAGTTTTTGTAAAGAGTTGAATGAACATGATTAAGATAGTAACAATACTCGGTGCCCGTCCTCAATTTATCAAAGCCGGAAGTGTTAGCCGTGAAATTGCTAAACATGAAGAATTTCAAGAGACAATCCTACACACAGGGCAGCATTTTGATGCTAATATGAGCGATATCTTTTTTGAAGAGATGCAAATTCCAAAACCACATTATAATCTAAATATAAATGGCATGGGTCATGGTGCGATGACAGGACAGATGCTTGAAAAAATCGAAGAGATCCTCATAAAAGAAAAACCTGATTGGGTATTAGTTTATGGAGACACAAACTCAACTTTAGCAGGCGCATTGGCAGCAACAAAGCTACATATTAAGATCGCACATGTTGAAGCAGGTCTTAGAAGTTTTAATATGAAAATGCCTGAAGAGATAAACCGTATCTTGACTGATCGCATCAGTACTTTACTTTTTTGTCCTACACAAACAGCAGTCACCAACCTTCAAAATGAGGGCTATAATGGTTTAGAAAACAAAATAGTACAAAATGGTGATGTTATGCAAGACGGTGCTGTTTTCTATGCAGACTTAGCACAAAAGCCTAATGATTTGGACATAAAACCCGGGTTTGTCTTATCAACTATTCATAGAGCTGAAAACACAGACGATACAATAAGACTGCAAGGTATCTTTAATGCATTAAATAAAATCGCAGAAGAGACAACGGTTGTCTTACCTTTACATCCACGTACCAAATCACTTCTTCCTTCTACATTAACTCTTCATCCCAATATAAAAGTTATAAAGCCGGTCGGCTACCTACAGATGATTTGGCTAATAAAAAACTCTTCATTAATAATGACAGACAGCGGTGGTCTTCAAAAAGAGGCATTTTTCTTTAAAAAACCCTGTATTACACTACGTGATGAAACAGAGTGGGCAGAGCTTATTAAACACAATTTCAATATACTCGTCGGAGCTGATGAACAAAAAATTGTCAGCGCCTACCAGAGCCATCAATTCAATAATAACTTTAATATTGATCTTTACGGAAATGCGCAGGCAAGCAGTAAGATCGTACAAACACTAAAGGACTATAGTGAACATATGGATTGTTAACCACTATGCAATGACCCCTCAACTTCCGGGGATAACACGGCATTTTGATTTTTCAAAAGAGCTTATATCTAGAGGACATAAAGTCACTGTTTTTGCCTCAAGCTATCACCATTCTAAGCAGAATGAAACAAAAGAATATCATGGTAATGACCAGATCTTGCAAGAAGAGATCGAAGGTGTGACATATGTATGGATCAAAACCGCTTCATACCATGATAATGGCGTAAAACGAGTTATCAATATGTATGACTTTGCTAAAACCTTTTATAAGAATGCTCCTATATTCTCTAAGCATGATCGTCCTGATGTAGTAGTCGGTTCTTCGCTTCATCTTTTTGGTACATTAGCTGCATTTTTATTTGCTAAAAAACACCGGATCCCTTTTGTTCTTGAGATCAGAGATCTTTGGCCGCAGACATTGATCGATATGGGTATGTCAAAATGGCACCCATTTGTACTGCTGCAAGGCTGGATAGAACGATACTTGTATAAAAATTCTAAAAAGATCATTACACTGCTTCCTAAATCACACCTCTATATTGAAAAATTTGGCATTGATCCAAAAAGCATTACTTATATCCCAAACGGTACTGATCTCCAGCGTTTTGATATAACCGTCTCAAAAGATACAAAATTGTTTAAAGATGGTCAGTTCTCTGTTGTTTACGCAGGAAGTATCGGAGAAGCCAACAATATAGAAACACTAATCGAAACGGCAAGACTGTTACAAGAACATAGTCATATTCAGTTTATAATTGCAGGAGGAGGTCCTTTAAAAAACCTTCTGCAAAAGCGAGCAGAAGAGTACCAATTAAGTAACGTTCTCTTTTTGGGTTCTATTCCTAAAAATGATATAATCGACATCCTAAAAAGTTCAGATTGCCTTATCTTTCCGTTGAAGTACACGCCAGTATTTCGATTTGGCATTAGTTCAAATAAACTTTTTGATTATATGGCATCTAAAAAACCGATTATTTTTGCCAGTAATGCCGTTAACAACCCTGTTAAGGATGCAAATGGTGGCCTAACCATTCCACCAGAAGATGAGAATGCTCTCTCGAAAGCAATATTGCAAATAAGTAATATGTCTAAAGAGGCGCAAAGTATCATGGGCCAAAATGCCTACGACTATGTTAAGACACATCATGCCATACCAATCTTGGTTGATCTGTTCGAAAAAACCTTAATCGAGGAAATATCACGTGACACTTAAACCTTTTGAATCCACAGAAGAGACACTCGACCTCTCAATAAAGTGGTTACTTCTATTAATGCTGCTAGCCTATGTATTTAGTATAACTGTACGCCTTATATGGGTATTTCAATTTCAAGATAACCCTAATTTTCACTGGCAAGACCAATTAATGATCAACACCAATGACGGGTACTATTTTGCCTCTGCTGCCCAACACCTTCTTGAAGGCTCTCTAGCATATAATCCTCAGATCCCTGTTGCGCTGTCTGCATACCCGGGAATAGTCTATATCACTGAATTCTTGACAAGAGTACTGCCAGTTTCTCTCAACACTGTTATTCTTTATATGCCTGCTTTTATCTCCAGCCTTGTCGTTATTCCCTTAATCCTTATTGGTCGGCTCTTTAACCTAACACAAATAGGCTTTTTTGCTGCACTATTAGGTTCTATTGCCTGGAGTTATTATAACCGTACAATGGTGGGATACTATGATTCGGACATGTTTGCCGTCTTATTACAATACACTATCTTGTTTACACTACTTGCAACAATAATACGTAAAAGTCTGACGTATGCTGTACTCTCATTTATGTTTATTGTACTTTACCCCTACATGTACCCTCAGGGAATAGCTCTACTTTTTGCAATGTACTTACTTGTTGTAGTTGTGTTAGTCACCTTATACCGCAAAGAACCATTTAGTTATGTATCTATCGCAATTATTGGATTAGCACTCATTAATATACCTTTAATTGTAAAACTATTAATTCTTGCCCTTATCATCATTGCCTTTACCAAAAAGATATTGCAAAACAATTATTGGGTCTATCTTGGGTTAGGTACATTATTAGCACTTCTGACTTATAGTGATATTACTGCACTGATTATCAATAAATTTTCGCTTTATCTCGATCGTAGTGTTGAGAGCAGCGGTCTTCACTTCTTTCAAGTCTCCCAAACAGTCCGTGAAGCGGGTATAATCCCTTTTGACACTATGGCCAATCGCATCTCCGGTTCAGTTATAGGACTCTTTGCCGCTTTAGCCGGCTATATTATTCTTGTTATCCGCCATAAAGAGTTTATCTTGGCCCTTCCATTAATTGGTATCGGTATTTTCTCACTTATGGGTGGGCTTCGTTTTACTGTGTATGCCGTTCCTATTGCAGCGATAAGTGCTATTTATCTTTTTCATATTATTGCGATGTATACTAAAGATAAAAAAACATATTACATCATACTTACAGTATTGACCACTGCAATAATTTATCCAAATATCACCCACATCATAGGTTATAAAGTACCAACTGTTTTTATGGCAAAAGAAGTTCAGATACTTGACAACCTAAAAAAGCAATCATCTTCAAAAGATTATGTCATCACATGGTGGGATTACGGCTATCCTATCTGGTATTATGCAGACAAAAACACCATTATCGATGGAGGAAAGCATCATCATGACAACTTTATCGTCTCTGAGGTCTTGCTCACAACTTCACCGCTTGAAGCGGCACGTCTTTCCCGACTTGCGGTAGAGACATATATAGACTCTGACTACAAGAACATTGCCGACACCCTTTTCAAAAACCGTCAAGAAGATCAGGTCGACGTAAGTGCCTATCTTGAAGATCTGCGTTATGGTGATGTCACTCTCCCTGAAAAAAGCCGTGACATCTTTCTCTACCTGCCTATGCGTATGTTGGACATCTTGCCAACCGTCAAGATCTTTTCCAACATCGACCTGAGTTCAGGCAAGCCGATCACCTCACCGTTTTTCTACTCCACACAACGGTTTCAGGACAGTGGAAGCGTGATACAGCTTGGCAATGGTATAGCACTGCTTAAACAAGAGGGTGTTGTACAGATCGGCAATCAAAAAGTACCTCTGGGAGAGTTCATCAAGATACGTTATGACAGAAATGGTCAGCTCGACATTAACAGACAGACGATCACCCCGATGTCCCGTCTCTCTATTATCTACCTGGAGTCCTATCAACGTTTCTTGGTCTTAGATAACGAATACCTCAACTCAACATTTATCCAGATGTATATCTTTGAAAACTATGACAGAGAGCTTTTTGAGCCTGTTATTCTAGACCCGTTGGTAAAAATATATAAACTCAAAATATGAAACTCCTCCTAACAGGTGCCACCGGCTTTATAGGTTCTTCTTTTTACTCAAACTATCATGACAGGTTTGAGATAGAGACCTTCTCCTTTCAAAAAGATCTAAATACACTTTCTATAAACAATATCGACACGCTTGTTCACCTCTCTGCACTGGTTCACAGAATGGACGGTGCTTCTGACGAAGCCTATCATGAGGTCAATGTTGTAAAGACGGTCGCTCTTGCACAAAAAGCCAAAGACGCAGGCGTAAAACAGTTTATCTTTATGAGCACGGTCAAGGTCTACGGAGAGGAGAGCAGTACGCCCTATACCGAGACAACCCCGTGCCACCCGAAAGATCCCTATGGCGAGAGCAAGCTCAAAGCCGAAAACGCTCTGTTGTCCTTAGAGAACGAGGCGTTTAAAATCGCCATCATCAGAACGCCTGTCGTTTATGGTGAAGGCGTTAAAGCCAACATCTTAAAACTCATCGGCTTGACAGAGAAGTACGCCTATCTGCCTTTCGGAGGAGTAGCCAACAGACGCAGTATGGTCTATGTTGAGAACCTGGCGCACCTTATATCAGAGCTTGTCCTGCAAGAGGAGAAAGGCATCTTTTTAGCGAGTGATGATCATCCTCTCTCTACAACGCAGTTGATTCGCTCTATCGCTGAAGCACTCAACAAAAAAGTCCTCCTTTTCCCGTGCCATATTTTAAAACTGACACTGAGGCTTATCAAGCCGACTCTCTATCAACGACTATATGGAAACCTGTTCGTAGACAATACTCAGACCCGGACACAGCTGCATCTTACAAACCCCTGCACTTCGCAAGAGGGTATTGAGAAGATGATCACATGGTATAAGGATCAGAAAAGATGACGTTGGCTCTCTTGTTGTTGACATTTTCAGTCACTGTCATCCTTACACTTGCCATTCGTTACTATGCCCGTCACAAAGAGCTGCTTGACCATCCCAATGACCGCAGTTCTCATGTCACACCTACTCCCAAGGGCGGTGGTCTGGCGATCATTATCACCTTTTATGGTGCCCTGACCTATCTCTATCTTCAAACCCAGGTCGATGCAAAACTCTTTTTCGCACTTCTCACCGCGTTGCCGGTGGTTCTTGTCAGCCTGATCGACGACATCTATCCACTCTCCGCCAAAATACGTTTTAGTGTTCAGCTTGTCAGTGCAGCTGCCGCACTCTACGTTTTGGGAGGCGTAAATTCGATCGACTTTATCTTGTTTAATCTCGATGGAGTATGGCTTAACGCTATTGCTCTTTTGGGCATTATCTGGATGACAAACCTCTATAACTTCCTGGATGGTATCGATGGCTACGCCGGCTCTCAAGCACTTTTTGCCGGTTTGGCGGCTTACCTTCTCTTTGGCAATGAAACGGCACTGTTGGTCGCTATAACTACTGCAGGTTTTTTAGTTTTTAATTGGCACAAAGCCTCTATCTTCATGGGTGATGTCGGGAGTGCCCCGCTGGGCTTTATCTTTGCGATCTTTATGCTGTATGATGCAGGTACGCCAGACTTCTTGGGCTGGCTGATGCTGCTCTCACTCTTCTGGTTTGATGCGACACTCACACTTATACGTCGTGCGAAAAGAGGCGAAAAGCTGTCGCAAGCCCATAAAAAACATGCGTATCAGCGGCTGATCCAGGCCGGGTTCTCCCATGACAGAGTTGTTTTACTTGCGATGGGTCTCAATACAGTGATCTTTATCACTCTCTACCTGCTCCCGCAAAGTATCTACTTATATCTCTTTTTTGTGCTCTTAGTGGTATTATATACACTGACTAAACTCATCGACACCAAGAAGGCATTTGATTGAACCTCTTACGACCTAGTTTTGCAAAACGGCTGCTCTTTTTCTTACTCAGCGACCTGATTCTATTTTTCATCTCGCTGCAGCTGGCATATGCCCTGCGTTTTGACTTTGTCATCGAACCGCGTTTTATGGAAAACTTTGTCACAGTTTTTGTCTCACTTGCTCTAATTAAAGTCTTTTTCTTTTTTCTCTTTCGGGTCTACAACATCACCTGGCGTTTCTTTGGTCTGGATGATGCCATGAACCTTATCAAAGCCCACATAAGTGCCGCTGTCGTTTTTGGTCTTCTCTTTTATCTCTTTAATGAACTCTTTATACCGATGCCCAGAAGCGTTATTGTCATCGATCTTTTTCTCTCGCTGATGTTGACTGGCGCCCTGCGCATCTCCAAGCGGGCTCTCTCTGAACAGCTTACAAAGGGTGGAAACAGACAGACCCTTATCATCGGTGTCAACCCAAAAACAAGCTCTGTTATCAAGAGTGCGTTCAACGATGAGCTGCACTATTTTCCTGTAGCCATTTTTGCACTGCTTAAAGAGAATGAGAGTGCTGTCAACACCTATATCAACAAGGTCAAGGTCTATGCATCGGCTGAACTTGAAGAGCAGATCAAAAAGCAGGGCATTACGGCTGCCATCATTACAGCCGATCTCTCGCAAAGTGATCTAAAAACTCTCTTTCAACGTCTAAAAGATGCCGGTATCGAAGAGATCAAACTTGCCAAGGTCTTGGGTTCACAGCATGAGAAGCTTGAAGACCTCTCCATTGAGGACCTGCTTGCCCGCCACCCTAAAGACCTTGACACCGACGCCATCGCTTCATTTATCAAAGATAAAAACATACTTATTACCGGTGCAGGCGGCAGTATAGGCAGTGAGATCACTCAGCAGTGTCACCATTTTGGAGCAGCCTCGCTGACACTCGTAGACAACAGTGAATTCAACCTCTATCAGATCGCTGAGGAACTTCCGGAAGCAGTTCACGCACTCTATTCTGTCACCGACTACCAAAGCCTTGAGCAGCTCTTTTCAAGAGAGCATATCGACATCGTTATCCACGCTGCCGCATACAAACATGTACCGTTATGTGAAGAGAACATTGACATCGCCATCACCAACAATATTATCGGTACAAAAAATGTGATCGATCTCAGCATCAAACACAAGGTGCCAAAAGTGGTCATCATCTCAACCGACAAAGCCGTTCGCCCGACCAATGTCATGGGCACGACCAAGCGCATCGGCGAGCTTTATGCCCAAAATGTCGACAGCAAAGAGACCGAGATCGTTGCCGTACGTTTTGGTAATGTCTTGGGAAGCTCCGGCAGTGTCATCCCGAAATTCAAAAAGCAGATCGAGTCCGGCGGTCCGGTGACGGTGACAGACAAAGAGATGACCCGCTACTTTATGCTGATCCCCGAAGCGTGCCAGCTGGTCTTGCAGGCCGCTTCCATCGCCAAAGGAAACGAGCTCTTTATCCTCGACATGGGAGAGCCTGTCAAGATCTATGACCTTGCCCAGCAGATGATAAAGCTTTATGGTAAAGAGGATGAGATAGAGATCACTTTTAGCGGTCTTCGTCCGGGTGAGAAACTTTATGAAGAGCTGCTGATCGATGACAGTGAGAAAAAGACGGAGTACAGTTCGATCTTTATTGCCAATCCGACACACTACCCTATAGATAAACTGAAAAATGATCTAAAAGTACTAGTGGCTTCAGAGAATAAACTAACGACTCTTCATAGGATAGTGCCTGAGTTTAATCACCAGTTATGAAAGAGCTGTCGTCCACGAATTACACAAATGACGCAGATTATTTTATAGATTCGTGTAATTTATGAAATTAGTGGATAGAAACAGACTGAACTTACAGTTCAGTTTTAAGAGCAGCACCGTTGGATGCATTTGAAACAAGTAGACTATAACGCTTCAACCATTTAGACGGGATATCTTTTTTAACCGGCGTCCAGTGCAGACGGCGGCGTTCAAGCTCTTCACCATCAACATTGAGCTGCAGCAAGTGCGTATCGACATCAAGTTCGATCTCATCACCGTCTTCGATAAGAGCAATAAGACCACCTTCGGCAGCTTCAGGGCTAACATGACCGATACTTGCGCCACGCGTTGCTCCGGAGAAACGGCCGTCTGTTATAAGCGCAACGCTCTCTCCAAGACCCATCCCCATGATCAATGACGTCGGCGCAAGCATCTCCTGCATACCCGGTCCGCCTTTAGGCCCTTCGTAGCGAATAACAACAACGTTCCCTGCTTTGACCTTATGGCTCATGATCCCGGTGATCGCCTCTTGCTGCGAGTTGAAACAGATAGCTGTTCCTGTAAACTTGCGCATATTAGGGGTAATACCCGCTGTTTTAACAACCGCACCCTCTTCAGCAAGGTTTCCAAAAAGAATTGAGAGACCGCCGACAGGAGAGAAGGCATTTTCATTGGTATGGATGATGTTGGTATCTTTGATATCTGCATCTTTAATACGCTCGGCAAGTGTCTCACCCGTAACAGTCATCGCATGTGCACGGAAAACGTCACCGCGTTTGCTGACCTCTTTCATAACGGCATTAACACCGCCCGCACGGTTGATGTCATCCATGTGAACAGTCGAAAGAGAAGGCGAGATCTTAGCGATGTGGGCTACCTGCTCACCGATCTTATTGATGTTGGTAATGTCAAACTCGACTTCAGCCTCTTTAGCGATAGAGAGAAGGTGCAGAACCGTGTTTGATGAACCGCCCATTGCCATGTCGATGACAAAAGCATTATTAATAGCATCTTCATTCAGGATGTTGCGCATCTTCCATTTCGGGTCTTCGCTCTTTGCCATCTCGACAATGCGTTTAGCCGCCACTTTGACCATCTCGATACGCTCCGGTGTCATCGCCAGAACCGTACCGTTACCCGGCAGTGCGACACCCATCGCTTCACACAGTGTGTTCATCGAGTTCGCCGTGAACATCCCTGAACATGAACCGCCGCTCGGGCACGCCTCGCACTCTATCTCATAAAGCTCTTCGTCCGTCATCTTGCCTTCAGCATGCTCACCAACCGCCTCGAACGCTGTTGCCAGGTCGATCGGTGTACCGTCCGCTTTATGACCCGCTTTCATCGGACCGCCGGAGACAAAGATAGTGGGAACATTGACGCGGAGTGAACCCATCAACATACCCGGAACGATCTTGTCACAGTTAGGAATACAGATAAGCGCGTCAAGCTTGTGTGCGTTCATCACCGTCTCTATAGAGTCAGCGATCAGCTCACGGGAAGGAAGAGAGTAGAGCATTCCGTCATGACCCATCGCGATCCCGTCATCAACACCGATCGTGTTGAACTCAAACGGTACACCGCCTGCTTCACGAATGGCCTCTTTGACAATGCGTCCATACTCCTGCAGAAAGAAGTGCCCCGGAATAATGTCGATGTGAGAGTTGGCTACACCGATAAAAGGCTTGTCGAAATCTTCGTCTTTAAGACCGGTTGCTCTCAAAAGTGAGCGGTGAGGTGTTTTGTCAAATCCTCTTTTAATAGTATCACTGCGCATGGAATACCCTTATAGTAGTTTATTAGTAACGCGATTATAACAAAATATCGGCCTTGAATTTTAAACTTGCTGCTAAATTTGCAATTTCTTTGCTAAAACACTTTACAAGTAAAAACTTTTTTGCTATACTTCCGCCCTACAACGTCGGAGTGCGGGAATAGCTCAGCGGTAGAGCACGACCTTGCCAAGGTCGGGGTCGCGAGTTCGAACCTCGTTTCCCGCTCCATAAAGACACTTTATATAACTTTCTATATAGAATCTTATATAAAGTGTTTGACGATGTATATGGCAATTATGCCCGGATGGCGAAATTGGTAGACGCAAGGGACTTAAAATCCCTCGGTGGTAACACTGTGCCGGTTCAAGTCCGGCTCCGGGCACCATGGTGCCATCGCCAAGTGGTAAGGCCGCAGCCTGCAAAGCTGCTATCCCCGGTTCAAATCCGGGTGGCACCTCCACTCTTTTTACTGTTCACACTTACATGGAGATCTGACAGAGTTGGTCGAATGTACCGGTCTTGAAAACCGGCGAGGGTCATACCTCCCAGGGTTCGAATCCCTGGGTCTCCACCACTA
>JBDLJE010000065.1:0-13044 GCA_039714575.1 Campylobacterota bacterium
ATAGAGACAATTAGTTGTCAAAATGGAAGAAGGGTTTTAAAAGGAGAAAAACACAACGAGCTCTTCCATAAGGAAAAGCCGTTTAAAAAATGTATTAGCAGTTCTCTTTATCGAAAAGTTTACGGTTGCGCGCCGCCAGTGCGATGATGATAAAGATGATCGCATAGGTCACAGGAACAAAGTCAGGGACCGGCACCGGGTCGCCTTTTGCATATGAGTGCATACCTGCAAGGTAGTAGTTAACACCAAAATAGGTCATCAATACCGTCGAAAACGAAAGCAGTGAGATAACCGAGTACAGGTATGGTGTATACACTGACTTAATAAAGCGCAGGTGGATCACAACGGCATAGACCAGGATCGTTACCAGTGCCCATGTCTCTTTTGGATCCCAGCCCCAGTAGCGTCCCCACGACTCATTTGCCCAGACACCGCCCAGGAAGTTACCTACCGTCAGCATGGCAAGACCGATCATCAGGCTCATCTCGTTAATAGCGTTAAGCTCTTTTATCGAGAGAGAGATCTGGCGCTCGTTGCTTGCGCTTTTAAGAATGAACAAGATCAGCGTGATGAATCCCAGCAGTGCACCAAGACCCAAGAATCCGTAACTCGCCGTAATGGTAGCGACATGAATACTCAGCCAGTATGACTGCAATACAGGCACCAGATTCGTCACTTGAGGGTCCATCCAGTTAAGGTGTGCCACAAAGAGAATAAGCCCGGACAAGATAGACGTTGCCGCCAAGGTGATCGGTGAACGTCTTGAGAAGAGGAACCCTGCCAGAACAGTTGCCCAAGCGATGTAGACCATGGACTCGTACCCATTTGACCATGGCGCATGACCCGCAATATACCAACGGACGGCTAAACCGACTGTATGTGCGATAAGGAACAGTACCAACAGAACAAAACTTCCTTTTGAAAAGAGACCGAGCTTAAAGCGCGGCTTGATGATCTTGACAAAAGAGAGAACCAGAAGCGTAAAACCGACCAGGAAGTAAAGCGGCCATAGACGTTCGAAGATGTTGGCATGGTTATACCAGATCTCCAGGTCGATCTTGCTCTGGACAGGATAGACGGCAGAGCCAACATCCTGCTGGTATTTGGTGATCGCTTCAACTGCTCTGTTGGCATCGCTCCAGTTACCTATATCCAGCCCTTTATCAACAGCTGTAAAGTAGTTTACGGCCAACTCACGGATCTGATACGCTTCAGCCCCCTGCATACTCTGCAGTGCGCCCATCGTGTCCAACCACTTGTTATTAGCATCATTTGGTACCGCCCACATACGAAGCAGTGCTCCTGAGAAGACCATGTAGGCGACATTGACCCGCTCATCGACCTGTAAGACCGCTTTGTCGAATTTATCGCGTTTGCCCGGTGATTTACGGATCGCTTCATTGACGGCATCTGTCAGTTTGTACCCTGCCATCTCGTTAGGAAACTCAAAAAATTGTGAAAAAGCTGCCGTTTTATCTTTCTCTGCAATGCTCAACAGCTCATTGACCGCTTTATGGGACGTACGGATCAGTTTGATCTCACGCCACGCTTCAGGACGGGTCATCATCCCTAAAATAACCTGGTTGGCGTTAAGACCCATGATGGAGTTGCTTCTGTTTACTTTATGCAAGATCTCCGTGCTTAGCGTGTCAATAGGTTTCATACGTCCGGCATTGTCCTGGATCATCAAGGCACCAAACTGTGCAGCATGGTCTTTGTCAAACTTCTTGACCTCTGCGATGAGCGGGTTCTCGGCTGCATTGACTGACGGTGTATTGGCAAGACCGAAGACGAGCAGCAGTGCAGCAGCCACTTTTTGTGCCTCGCTGGCATCACGCGCCACTTTCATCAACCTAAAGAAACGTCCCTTTATAAACAGTGAACCGAAGATACCGATCGTCAGCATCAGGTAACCGATATACGTCGGCAGTGTTCCCGGGTCGTTGTTGACAGAGAGTACCGTTCCTTTTTCATCCTGATCGTACGACGATTGGAAGAAACGGTAACCGCGGTGGTCAAGAACATGGTTCATGTAGATCCTGTATGGCTCTCTAATAGCTTGTTCACTGTCGATCAGCACCACGTCGCTTGCATATGATGCAGGTGAGTTGGAACCCGGGTAGCGTTCAAGGTCAAATTTGACAAGTTGTATGGAGAACGGCAGCTGAATGTACTCTGCTCCATACGCCAATGTCATATGAACACCTTTAAAGTGTATGTGCGCGACCTCGCCTATGACACCCTTGCGTCCAAAGACAACCGCCTCTTCTTTCTCGCCGTTGTATGTTACTTTAAAACGAAGGGCATCTCTGTTGCTGGCATTCATCATCGGACCGGACTTGGAGTCACTGGAGACCAGGACCTGTTTCGCTTTTGCATAGAAGTCTCTGACTACAAAGTTCGTACCTCCTGCGCTAAACAGTGTACGCAGTGTCGCTTCCGACTTGTTCGAAGCAGTGGTCTCACCCGTACTTTGGTCATCCATATGCAGGTAGGTCAGGTTCATCGAGTGGTCCATAAACAGTTTTCCCTCTTCGACAAAAAGAGAGATGACCGGTTTATTGAAGGTCTCTGTCGAACCAAAGTTCAAGACGACGGAAGCACCCTCGAAAAATTCACCTTCTTTTAGCTGTACAGGTTCACCGGAGCTGCCGTTAGTCACCATCATGTTGATGATAGGCTTGCCGCTTGGGTCTTCCTCTATCGAGTATGTCGCGTTGGGGATATACTCTAAAAGTTCTATGTCTACGTTACTGCCGCTCTCCAACGTTACCGCGGCGTCAAAACTGTTATGACTCATCTTTGAAAGCAGCATCGGTGTTTTATACTGGCTCTTTTTGCCCTCTTCGTCTGTAAACACAGCTTTTAGATAGGTGTCAGATGACGTCAACTGGTTGGAGAGATGCCCTTCGCGGATATGCATCATCCCCTCAAAACCGTAATAACGTGTAATCGCTGCACCGATCAATATAACAATGAACGAGACGTGAAAGAGAAGAATAAGTATCTTTTTCTTCTGGATCATCTTAAAACGGACGATGTTGATCATAAGGTTGATCGTCAATATGATCAGCAGTGCCTCAAACCAGCGTGCTTTATAGACAACAGCCTGTGCCGTCATCGTTCCATAATCGTTCTCTATGAAGGTGGCATACCCGCTTGCAACTGCAAATATCACCATCAGAAGCGCCATCATCTTCATCGAACCGATAAAGTCTATAATCATTTTCATTTTTTTCCTTAGCAGACAACTATAAATGCCCTACAAATAGGGTATTTATAGCTATCCAAAATCAATACGTATTGTATGTTGTATTTGTTAACTCAAGGTTAATTTGCCCCTAAAATGGACTATTTAAGCTCACCCCAGTGTTTTCCAATGTTAAGTGAGGTCTTAAGTGGCACCTTGAGCGTCATAATCGTCTCCATGATCTCTTTAAACTCTGCCGCCACAGCATCCGCTTTGTCAGCCTCGACCTCAAAGATCAGCTCATCATGGATCTGCAGCATCATCTTGACAGGAAGCTTTCTCGTTTTGATGACGTCGGCGATCTTGTTCATAGAGAGTTTGATCAGGTCAGCGGCAGAGCCCTGGAACACGGTGTTGACCGATTCGCGCTCATAGGCTGCCTTCACCATCGGCACCGCTGTCGCATAGTCAAAGTAGCGGCGGCGTTTCAGCAGTGTCTCGACATAGCCCTGCTCTTTTGAAAGCTCGACGATAGAGGCGAAGTAGCGTTTTACGGTCGGGAAACTCTCAAAGTACTTCTCGATGATCGTCTTTGCCTCTTTGGTCGTCGTACCGATTGTCTCAGAGAGCTTTTTCGGCCCCATCCCATAAAGCAGTCCAAAGTTCACTGTCTTGGCAATATTGCGTTTGGCTGCAGCCTCCTCTTCACCAAAGAGAACGATCGCCGTCTGCATATGAATATCTTTGTCCGCATTAAAAGCATCCACAAGGACACTGTCTTGTGAGTAGTGTGCCAACAGACGCAGTTCGATCTGCGAGTAGTCGATACCGATAAGGAGTTTGCCCTCCGGTGCGACAAAAGCCTCACGAATGCGCGCGCCCAGCTCTGAACGCGTCGGAATGTTCTGCAGGTTAGGGTTTTTAGAGCTTAGACGCCCTGTTGCCGTGCCTGTCTGTACAAAAGAGGTGTGGATGCGTCCGTCACCGCTCTGTGCGTTCAGCTCAAGCAGCGGCTCGATGTAGGTCGAGTAGAGTTTGAACATCTCACGGTACTGCAAGATCAGCTCGATAATAGGGTGCTGACCAAGAAGAGAGTTCAGCACTTTGACATCGGTGCTGCGTTTTTTACCGACAGGGAGTTCCAGCTTGTCAAAAAGAATATCGCCAAGCTGCTTTGGCGAGTTGATGTTAAATTCACCGCCGGCTGCCTCATAAATAGCTGCCGTAAGTTCAGAAAGTTTTGTCTTCGCTTCGACCTTAAAACTCTCCAGACTCTTGGCATCACTCATGATCCCGTTGCGTTCCATCTCAAGAAGTGTCGTAATGAACGGGAACTCCAGACTGTGTGCCAACGCTATAAGATGTTCGGCACTCTGTAACTTGAGCTTCTCTAACAGCATGTTGTAGAGTTTGAGGGTAATAAGGGCATCTTCTGCCGCATACTTGGTCGCATCTTCCAGCTCTACAGAGGCGAAGGTCTCCCCTTTTTTCACTGTGTCTTTAAAGGCGATCATCTCATGATCCAGCCAGACATTTGCCAAATGGTCAAGAGAGAGCTTGCTCTCAGGGTTGACCAGCCAGCCTAAGACAATGCTGTCGCCGTAGATGTCAAGCGTCTCAACACCCAGGAAGTCTGCTACAAAGTGCAGGTCGAACTTGACGTTGTGACCGACAACACGAGAACCGAAGATCTTGCGAAGCGCTTTTTGTGCCGCCTCTTTAGAGACCTGCTCAGGCACGCCAAGGTAGAAGTGGGCGATCGGGACATAGTAGGCGATCTCTTCATTCAGCGCAAAACTGAACCCGACCATATGGTCTTTAGCATGCTCTAAACCTGTTGTCTCGGTGTCGAAGGCAACCATATCATCCGCTTTAAGCGTGTTTACCAGCGCCATCAACTCATCTTCGTCCGTGATCAGCTTGGTGTTCAACTCCAGCTTCTTCGGCGCCATCTCTGCCATGACCTCATCGGCTGTCTTAGGCTTTGTAGCCGTAGGACGCGCTGCAGGATCAACCAGTTTTTTAGCATGCAGAACACGCAAGATACCGTTCATCTCATACTCGACCAGTTCATCGTAGATGGGAATAAACGGGTTCGCTTCAGGCAGTGCGAACGGCGCAAAGTCGATACCTTCGAGTATGTCGGTACGCAGTGTCACCAGCTTGCGTGACATCCAGGCATCCTCTTCAAACTCTCTCAGTTTTTTCTGCATCCCCGGCGGTTTGATCTCATCGATGTGGGCGTAGACGTTTTCAAGTGTGTCGTACTGGCTTAGAAGCTTTTGCGCCCCAACCTTGCCAATGCCTTTGACACCGGGAACATTGTCGGCGCTGTCGCCAAGGATCGCCTGATAGTCTGTAAACTGGCAAGGGTGAATGCCGTATTTGTCAAAACACTCATCTTCATTGACCTCTTTACGCTTTATGGCATCAACAAGAACAACATTGTCATCATCAATAAGCTGGTAAAGGTCTTTGTCATGTGAAACAACCTTGACCTTGTACCCTTTTTTCTTTGATTCGATCGTCAAAGAAGCGATAACATCATCTGCCTCAAAACCAGGCATAGCAATAGCATGAAAGCCCATCTTCTCGATCCACTCGATGGCGATCGGCAGCTGCATAGAGAGCTCTTCGGGCGGTGTCGAACGGTTTGCCTTGTAGTTGGGGTCGATCTCATTACGGAAGGTCGGTCCTTTAGAGTCCAGTGCAAAGACAAGATAGTCCGTCGTGTGCTCTTTCTCAACACGTTCTATAAAGTGTGTAAAGCCCGTCAAAAGCCCTGTCGGAAAGCCGTTTTTATTAGTCAAAGGGGGAAGTGCGTAAAAGCTTCGAAAAAAGAAGCCGAAAGTATCAATAATCGTTATGGTCTTAGACATAAAAAGCCTTCTAAATTAATCTTTGTATTTTAACCAAGAAAGCTTATCTCACTATCAAGGGCATCTTAACTGATCTCTGAAAGCTGCCTGTCATGAAGTTTACTTAACATAAGCAGTGCGACAACCGCGCCAATGAGTGCGATCCACATGTCTGACTGGGTGTCCCAGATGTAGCCTTGCGTCCCTAAAAACGCTTCAGCACTCTCACCCGAAGCCAAGGCCACCCACCACTCGATGATCTCATAAAAAGCACTTAGGGCCAGACAGAACGAAATAATAAAAAAGTCTCTCCAGCCGGCACTTGGAATGACACTTTTTCTTATGAGTACTTCCCTTGCGACCATGGCGGGTATAAAGCCTTGCGCAAAGTGTCCCAGTTTGTCAAAGTTGTTACGGGTAAAGCCAAGGGGCTCTTTCAAATACTCAAAGAGCGGGACTTCGGCATAGGTATAATGCGCACCGACCATCAAGATGATGCAGTGAACCAATATCAGTATGTAGACGAGAGGGGTCAGTCTAAAAGAGTTATAGGTATAAGCCAGAACCGACACGCCGATAACGGCAGGGGCGACCTCAAGAAACCAGGTAAGTCGGTCTTTAGGCTCTATGCCCGACCAGACAAAGACAGCGGCAAATACGATGATCCAAAGATATTTGATTGTCTACCCCTTAATTCAAATATTGTATGTCATGTCAGCTTAATCACTCGTTATTGTCGCTAATCAAACACTTTTTGGTAACTGTGGCAGTACGGCAGCTTTCCGCTGCGTCTGTAATAGTCCTGGTGGTACCCGTCTGCCGCATAGAAAGTATCTGCTTTTTTAACCGTAGTGGCAACTTTATAGCCTTTTTTTGTCAAGACACTGACCAGCTTTTCAACGACGGCTCTCTCTTTGGCATCACTGTAGAAGGCAACCGACAGGTACTGCGTACCGATGTCCGGCCCCTGCCCGTCGGTCTGCGTAAAGTCATGGATCTCAAAAAAGTTCTTAGCCACTGTCTCATAGCTTATCTTTTTAGGGTCATACACGACTTCAACCGTCTCAACGTGCCCTGTTCTTGTGTAGACAACTTCCTTATATGAGGGGTTCTTTACATGCCCGCCCATAAAGCCGGAGACCACGCTTTTGACACCCGGAAGTTTTTCAAGATGGTACTCCACTCCCCAGAAACAGCCGCCTGCAAAATAGGCTTTTTTCAGACCACTGTTCTCTTGTGCAAAGGCAAGGCTCCAGCTCATTAATAACGCAGCTACTATCAAAACAACTGTTCTCATCATCTATCCTTTACTCTTTTCTTCTCCTATTGTACGATTTACGGATAAACAAATCATAAATTATTTGATACAATCCATTTATGAAGAAATCAATCCTTATCACAGGCTGTTCCAGCGGTATCGGCTATGAGACAGCGCTCTATCTGCACAACAACGGCTATGAGGTCTATGCCTCGGCACGTCACGAAGAGGATGTGACACGTCTGAAAGAGGAGGGTCTTAATGCCCTGCAGCTCGATGTGACCGACACAGACTCTATAGACAGAGCGTTAAGCAGTGTCCTTGAACAGACCGGCGGTACACTCTACGCTCTCTTTAACAATGCGGGTTACGGCCAGCCCGGTGCTTTGGAAGATGTACCGAGCGAGGCGCTGCGAGAGCAGTTTGAGACAAATGTGATCGGTCTGCATGAACTTACCAAACGGATCATTCCGGTAATGAGAGAACAGGGTTACGGCCGTATCATCCAACACTCCTCTATACTTGGGCTTATCTCGCTTCGTTTTCGCGGGGCGTACAATGCCAGTAAATATGCTGTCGAAGGGCTTTGCGACACACTTCGTTTAGAGCTGCAAGGCAGTGACATCCATGTGGTCACCATGAACACAGGTCCCGTCCACTCCAAATTCCGCGACAATGCAACGGTGAAGTTCCTAGAGTATGTCGACATTGAGAAGAGCCATTTCAAAAAAGAGTACGAAGAGGAGGTCTTGGAGCGCAAAGAGAAAAAGAGTGAGAGCGACCCTTTTACCAAAGAGCCCATAGAGGTAATAGAGAAGATCATTCTTGCACTTGAAAAGAAGCGGCCTAAACCCCGCTACTATGTCACAACGGCAACCCATCTTCTTGCCAACCTGAAACGTCTCTTGCCGACAGCATGGCTCGACAAGATCCTCATAAAAGTGTAACCATGCATCAGATCAGCGACAAGGTGTTTGCCGAAGACTTTCTTTTTGAACTCGACATCGCAACACCCCTGCTCCCCTCGCCCTACGAAGCGTTCCCTTTCTTGGTCATAGAGAACTTTTTAGACGAAGAGACCTGCAGAGAGATCATCGACAGTGCCAAAACCGACAGGGATGCTGCAGACGCTGAACTGAGAAGCAGTGATAAAGCATTAAACCAACAGATCCGCAATACCAGGATACATGAACTAAGCTCCCTTCACCAAAGACTTTACGATGAAGCCTTTGACACGCTACGTCCCCAGATAGAGAACTTCTATGCTCTCTCACTGACCTCCTCTACCAAACCGCAGCTGCTTGAATACACAAAAGGCTCTTTTTATAAAGCGCACTCTGATGATTCGAGCGTGTTGGTCGATAAAGGCGGGAATATTGCAGGTTTTAAACAGGTCGCACCGCAGAGGAAGGTCACAACGCTGCTGTTTGTCAGTGAACAAGGCAAGGGTGATCTCTCTCCCTATCAGTTCAGCGGTGGTGAGTTGACGTTTAATTACTTTAAAGACAGTGAAGACCAAGCCCTCTTATTGACACCGAAAATGGGAACGCTGATCGTTTTTGGAAGCAACCCCATCTATACTCATGAGGTGAAAGTAGTTGAAGATGGATACCGCCTCACTGTTGCTCAGTGGCATGATGCGATTTTATAATTTATTATTAATTGATACACACTGACTATTTGCACCTAAATACTTTTTTTTGAATGTCTTTAAATAGAGGTTTGTCACTTTTTTTTCTTGCTTGCACAAGAAAGAAAACTAACGAAAAAAAAGAAGTGCAATACCCTTCGGCACTATAAACTGCTGGTATATTCTAGGACTCTGGCTTCCGGGCTAATTGGCGGTTAGATGCCAATACTTGCTTGTACATAGCAATATTGACTGCCAACTTTATAGCCGTTCCGGATTAAACTATTTTTGCGACACGAACTTTTTTAACATTCAAGGTGTTTAAACAGGAATTAAAACAAAGTTTTAACATTAATAAATGCGTTACCGCTTGGCTCTTATTCGTGCATCTGCAGAGTTGAACGTAAGGAGAGAAGAAGCGTTAAAAAAACGGCTTTGTTTGAGCGTAGCGAGTTAGTCGTTTTTAGTGACTGAGCGAGTGGAGTGAAAGTACCCGATAGCCATCGGGCTCGAAGCCGTCACGAGCGCTTTTTTGGTTTCGTTTTTTTGCGGGAAAAAAAAGGAAAGAGTAGTCAAGACAATTGAGAGTCCAGTTTACATTCCAACAAGCCTAGCAGTTGGCTTCTGTCGGTCTCCGCCGTCGGTGCTGCGCACATCGACTATGGTTTCAACCCTAAAAAAGCCAAGCAGTTGGCTTCTGTCGGTCTCCGCCGTCGGTGCTGCGCACATCGACTATGGTTTCAACCCTAAAAAAGCCAAGCAGTTGGCTTCTTCTTAACGGGTTTCACCCTTACGGGCATAATCATCTTTAAGAAGTTTTTTTATCACCGTGTTCTCTTTAGGCGTTATCTTCTCTTCCGGTTTAATAGCACGAAGGATGTGATGGACCTCATTGACGGTAATACCGTAAGGGTCTTTCTTCTCTACCTTGACACCGCCCTGCTCTAAGATGTGCACCATGTCGATATTACGGCGGCCGTGCTGCAGGAAGTAGATAAGTCCCAGCTCACCGGTGTGCTCTTTTTCTATAGCGACCACCACTTTTTTAGGGATATCCCGTGTCACTTCAGGCGCTATCTGTTTAAAGTCTTCCGCATCCATGTAGCCAATATAGAACTTGGTTATCAGGTCTATCTTGCGCACAACATCGGGCTTGTTCAAAAAGCGGATGTCCAAGGCCATGTTTTTGTAGCTTCGTGAACGTTTCATCAACCATGTCAAAGTGTTGTAGTACTTAAATGGACGTATCTGCAGTTGAGCAGTACCGACAACTCTTTTGTCTTTGACTTTTTGGTAGGGCTTGCGCTTATCTTTGTTTTTGTCGCTCAGCCAGCTCAAAATATCATTGGCGAAAAATGGCTTGGTGATCCAGACCGTACAGAAATCCTGAAGCTGCTTGGTACCCGTAACGCCTTCATTCAAGATCAGCAGCGCTTTGACCTTGTATTGCGGAAAGATCGTCTCTAACAGCGCTTTTTTCTTGCGCAGACGGCGTTTCAGGTTGGTCACCGACTTGGTCAGTGTCATCTCGACCATGTAGAGCGTGTTGTCTCTGGTAATAAAGAGCGCATCGAACTCGCCGATCTCATTACGGTTCGTACGGTAGACGATCTGCCCTTTGCCGTTAACAGAGAGCGTGTTGGAGATGGACTCCGTTTTAGGGGCGTTTGGTCCCTTGGAGATAAACTTGACAATGTCGTCTTGCGTGACGGACCATCGTAAAAGCCGCTCATAGATGAAGTTCTCAAAAGCTTCACCCTCAAAAGAACGGTATGAGCTGATGTATTGCGGTTCATCCTCAGCCATCCCCTTTTTCTGCAGAGAGAGAAGGTGTTTAATACCATATGGGTAGTAGAGCAAGTTGTCGTGGATATCGTTTTTTTCAAGATTGTATATCTCGTCCGGCATGCTAAAAATAGGAGTCTCCCATGAGGCACAACAAATGCCTTTTATAACTCACACATATTATCACTTAATTCAGTAACCGTCTGTTAGTAAGCTCACTAATAATACAGAGTTATAACTGAAACCTTCTTTTTACGACACTGTTTAGTCACTTATGTATGTATAATTGCACTATCGATAGTAGGAGACACATGATTTACTACCCTTATAAACAATTTGTCCATGACGTTAAAGCCCTTGTCAAACTGACATTGCCATACCAACCCGACACACTGATCGCAATTGCCCGCGGCGGACTGACACTTGGCCATGCCTACGCCTCCGCGACCGACAACCGCCAGCTGATGAGTATCAACTCCATCCTCTATGAGGGTGACCGGCGCGGCAAAAGCTGTGAGATCTTTAATGTCCCGGAGCTGCAGCATGCCAAGAAGGTCTTGCTGCTCGATGACATCGTCGACAGCGGTCAGACCATCAAAGAGGTCTTAGAACATCTCCAAGGCTGTTTCCCCGATGTAGAGTTCAAGATCGCTTCGATCTACTACAAAAAGACAGCCGTTATCCAGCCCGACTTTGCCCTGCATGAGGCCGACGACTGGATAGAGTTTTTCTGGGAGAAAGATTTTTTAGCAGATGGAGATAAAGAGTAATGAAAATAGATAACAGTACCAACGTCATCAACGGACTCTTTATGATCCCTGACGAGGGCAGTTTTTTGAAAAAACTCATCCTCTCTCGACCGACGGTCTTCAATCCGGATATTCTTTTGGCCTTTAAGGTCCTGCAAGAGGCCTACCCCTCTCTTGAGCTTATTCAAAAACAGAACTATTTTGCACTTGTCTTACCGACGACCTCCCCGGGTGTCACTCTCGAAGCGATGTTGATCACTACCGAAGAGGACGGTGAGCGTCTCTTTAGTATCTACCACCGTCTGCACTTCGATCAGACGATGTACCCGGGCATGAACATCATTGAGGCGGACGCTTTTTTACGGATGGCGGCTGTTGTCACGAATGTCCCTGTTAACGACCGTATCGAAGGGTTGGCAAGCCTGCTCAACTACCAGATCAAAGAGGCGCTCAACATTGAAATAACGATGCTGACCCTCGCAGACGCCAACCCTAAAGTCGTGGAAGAGAATGTCCTGCCGTATGTTATGAACGCGGTGTCGCGTTTTATGCTGGCAAACACTCTCGACAGTACAGCGTACGTCTCGCCGATGGGCACCAATGAACTAAGCGCCCTCATCGCCCGCTGGTGCGACCTGCCTCTGCTGGTAGCGGCAACAGGCGTGGACAAGCTTGAAAACTACAGTGACGACATCATAAAGGTGGAAAATGCTTTTATAGCGGAGTTTGCCTCATCCACGACGTGTCTGATGTTCCTCTACCTGGAGCAGAAGACCTCTTCTGCCCTGCTCGACAAAGGCGGTTTCAAACTGGTAAAAGAGTTTCTGCTGGAGAAGGCTGAACTCTATAATCTGAAGACAGTCGTCGGAACAGGCGACACACTCGGAAACTTTAAACAGCTGGATGAGTCTGTACAAGAAGAGGATGTAGACTTTACGATCTTTGATCCGAATGTATAACGGCAGTCGTGAGCGATAACTTTTCCGCTAGGGAAAATTATTGCTTGTTATACTTTTAGTTAAGCCCACTTTAATTCAGGTTTTACATGTTTATGTGCACATTCTGTTAAGTAAGAGTTTATTAGGTTCTGATAACTAATACCTGTTTCCTTTGCTAAGTCCTTAAAATAATCAATTGTATCAGTTTCAATACGAATTGATATTTGTTTTTTAACATGTTTTGCATATGGATTTTTTACAGAATTACTGAAATCGTATTCTTCTCTCATAATAGTTCCTTGTAGTTAATTTCTTCTGGTTTTGTTGCATTTGAAGCTGAAATAAGGCGAATTATGTTTTCTTCATCCTTATAACAATGAACTACAACAAGTACTTTTAAAGAGCAACTTAATCCTAGTAAGATAAACCTATCTTCATTTTCTGAATGGTCAGGATCAAAAATCAACCTAGCATTATCATCATCAAACACTGACTGTGCTTCTTCAAATGAAATTTTATGCTTGGCAAGATTTTTAGTAGCTTTATCTTTATCCCAATTGAATTTTATTGCTTTCATAATTATATTATAATGATTTTTTCATATTTAGTCAAATAAGTGCTGTGAGTATAACGTTT
>JBDLJE010000066.1:0-12758 GCA_039714575.1 Campylobacterota bacterium
ATAAACGCCAAAAGCGCCGCCGTCACCGCAACATTAAGAGACTCGACTCCTCGCTGCATTGGAATAGAAAGCGACTGGTTGCAGAGTCTTGACACTGCCGGACTGACACCTTCACTCTCATTACCCAGAACAAAAACGACTCTCTTGCCTGCCTTGACACTGTAGATGTCCTCTTTGGCATGCGAAGAGAGCGCATAGATCTCGGTGTTGTCGGCAAGTTTTGCCAATGGGGCTTCTAAAGTCTTGCAGTAGAAGATAGGGATCTTGAAGAGTGTTCCGGCACTTGCCTTGATGACCAGCGGAGAGATCTTGGCACTGCTGTTGGTCGGCAGGATAATGCCGTCTATCTTTCCTGCGGCAGCAGAGCGTACTATCATCCCCAGGTTTTGCGGATTTTGTACACCGTCAAGTGCTAAAAGGCGAAACGCATCACCCAGCTTCTCTTCGATCTTCTCACTTTTTTGGTAGTTGGGCGCGATAATGTCGATGGCTACACCCTGGTCCTGTTTGGCATTTTTAGAGATGCGCGAGAGCTGCTCTTTGGAGTGCATCTTTACCTCAACACCGCGCTCTTCTGCCGCTCGTTTAATATCAAGTATCACACCCTCGTCACGGTTGCTGGTCGCAAGGTGCAGTTTGTGGATCTCTATGGTCTCGTCATCCAGGATCTCTGTAACGACATTGCGGCCGTAAAGGGTGATGATGCTGTCAAAAAAAGCTTTTTTGTCTAAATACTCTTGGGAATCTTTCATGGGCACATTATATCCACATTTGTTTTTCTTAAAGTGTGAACATTAAAGGACAAGGTTCAATCCATTCTATGGTTTTGAGCGTTATCCTAGAGCATAGGAGGATTATATGTTACGTATTATGATCAAAAACGGGCATCTTCTAAAAGACGGGAACGAAGTCGAACTTTCGCAATGCCATCTGAGCACAAAGGTCAAAGAGGTGTTTCAATACTTGCTTAACAACAACATCAACTTGGATTTTAAAAAGGAAGATACACACATCACTTTTTCAGCGATCCGTCCTGACCTTAAAACACGTCTTATGAATGCACTTATGTCCGATAAGCTGACCCGCCATAGAGAGAGTGTTGCCTAACGCTAGAAATCAAGACTGAAGCCCAGACTCAGGTTTAGTCCTTCGAGTCCATCACCCCGGGAGACACTGGGTTCGATGAAGTAGCGGTAGACATAGGCATCTTTTTTCGGCGTGTTCCAATAGGCACTCAACCCCAGCGTCCCATAAGCGCTTAGATGTGCTACCTCCGCCAAGTCACCCCAGATGTAGTTTCCTTTTATAAACGGCTCAAAAGTCAAGCCCATGTCACCATAGTGATAAAGAGGGTCCGACTCAAAACCCATCATCAATGAGGCGACCGAGGTCTGCGAGCGCAGAGAGGTAATATCGCCGATAATGTCTTCTGCCAGCTCTGTCAAGTCGAATTTAGACAAGGTCTTGTAGAGTTTATAGTTGAGTTTCGTGTAGATCTCATACCCTCTATAGTTTCGATGATAGGCATACTCGGCAAAAATCTTATAGGAGTAATTTTCATTAAAATCGTTAGCAAAAAAGTTCTCAACAGCACTTCCTTCCAGACGTGCACTGAGACCGATACGCGAATAGAGCACCTCGCCTCCAAACAGCAGGTCAGAGTGCTCTGTTACCCGGTAGCGAACACCGGCACCTATACCGCCGACATAGGTCTGCAGTCGGTTGTCAAGATGTAAAAAGGTTCCGTTAACATCGACCGCCCCGTCATTGCGAGTGTCACTGTAACCCATGTCGATAACCATAAAAAGATTTGTCTTTTCGCTGAGAGGGTCAAAATGGTATGTAAGCGGAAGGTTATACATACGCATCTCGGTATCGATCTTAGTAAAGCGGTAGAGACCTGAGCTCAAACCGTCTTGCGAAGTAAAGACGATCGCCGCATTCACCGTTGCCAGATAGACATCGGCGTCCAACTGCTCTTCAAGCGTTACAGCCTTAACAGATGAAAAAAACAGAAAAAACAGAAGAATCAGGCGCATACAGTATTATACTCACTAAGCAGTGAATAGTGAAAGATGGCGAAGCTAAGCCTTTTCTGGTAATGTCCATTTTAGGTAAAGATACCCCATCACACCCGAAAACAGCGACCCGGCTAAAATACCGATACGCTCATCCGTCATGTCAATACAGACACCCTCGGTACACTCAAAGGCAAGCGAACCGATAAAGAGACTCATCGTAAAGCCGATACCGCCCAAGATAGCCACACCGAAAACATGACTGAGGTTCAAACTCTCCGGCAGCTTTCCAAGTTTCAGTGTGACTGCCAGCAGGCTGAAACTGAAGATGCCGACCTGTTTTCCTAAAAAGAGGCCAAGAGTTATCCCCACTGTAACATTGTCCATAAAGTCTTTTGCATTGACACCGCTGAAATTCACCCCGGTGTTGACAAAAGCGAACAGCGGCAAGATCGTATAATTAACAGGCCCGCGCAGTGACTCTTCAAGCTCATGAAAGCTCTCTCTGTTGTTTCGAAGCGGGATCAGAAGTCCCACAATAACACCGGCTATCGTTGCATGCACGCCAGACTTCAAAACTGCGGCCCAGACAATGACCCCTATGAGGATGTACGCCGTGTTATTGGTCACACCCCGCCAGTTCATGATCATCAGCACAAAGATAAAAAAGCCCGATACGGCTAAAGCCGATGCAGACAGCCCATGTCCAAAAAACACAGCAATAATAATGATCGCACCCAAGTCATCGATGATCGCCAACGCCAATAAAAAGATCTTCAACTCTGGCGGGACACGTTTGCCTAAAAGCGAGAGTACCCCCAATGCAAAGGCGATGTCGGTAGCCATAGGAATGGCCCACCCCTGCATCCCGACCGGGTCGCCCCAGTTAAATGCTACATAAACAAGCGCCGGTACGACCATACCGCCGATAGCGGCAAAGGCGGGGACTACGACCTTCGAAATATGGTTGAGACTTCCCTCAAGCACCTCACGCTTGATCTCCATACCCACCATAAAAAAGAAGATGGCCATCAGACCGTCATTGACCCATAAAAGCAGGGGTTTGGCTATGGAAAATTCATGCACACTGATCACAACCGGAATGTCTAAAAAGTTTTCATACATGTGGGCGAAAGGACTGTTTGAGAGCAGCATTGCCAAGACGGTCGCTATGATCAACAACACACCGACAGCTGATCCGCCTTTAAAAAAATTCAGTAGAGATTGTTTGAGTACAATCATTAGAGCAGTCCTAGTATTTCGTTATCTTAATGATACTCTATTATCGTCAATAGGTACAAAACACGAAGAAGTATCAACACCGAAAAGGCGTTGACAAAGTAGAAAAAGGTTATATTTTAGCAGCGATCGCTTCGGCACTAAAGCCGAATTTTTCAAAAAGCTGACCTGCCGGTGCCGATGCACCGAAGCTCTCCATAGTAACGATCTCATCTGCAAACCTGTACCACTCAAGACCGCGTGCCGCTTCGATAGCAACCACTTTGTCTGTTTTAATGATACTGTCAAGATATGCCTTATCCTGCTCAAGAAGAAGATCAAAACATGGAACAGAGACAACATTTGCCGCCACACCTTTCTCAGCCAGCAGCGCCTTTGTCTTCATTGCCAGCTCGACTTCAGAACCAGACGCCATCAGTGTTACTGTAGCATTTTTAGACGCTTCAAGAAGGTACCCGCCGTTCGCAGCCTCACCTTTAACAGCAGCCGGAAGAAGTGCAAGGTTTTGGCGAGAACAGACAAATGCAGACGGAGAAGAGGTCATGCTTAAGGCTGTTTTCCACGCCTCGACATTCTCATTACCGTCTGCCGGACGCCATACATAGAAGTTCGGCAGTGCACGGAACTGGGAAAGGTGCTCGATCGGCTGGTGTGTCGGGCCGTCTTCACCTACACCGATACTGTCGTGTGTCCAGACAAAGAACTGCTGAATACCGCTTAGCGCAGCGATACGCGCCGCCGGTTTAAGGTAGTCAGAGAAGACAAAGAATGTCGCAGAGAACGGCATAAGCGGACCATAAAGAGCAATGGCATTGGTGATCGAAGCCATCGCATGTTCACGAATACCGAAATAGATGTTCTTGCCCTTAGGGAAGACACCCATATCTTTAAGGTCAGTCTTGTTCGACGGGCTAAGGTCTGCTGAACCGCCGATAAAGCCCGGGATTCCTCTGGCGATAGCATTTAAGATCTTGCCATTGGTGCTGCGTGTTGCATCCGCTTTATCGAACGCCGGCCACTGAATGCGAGAGAAGTCAGGATTCTGGAACGCTTCTAACGCTTCGTTCTGCTCGCTTAACGGCAAGGTCTTAAGAGAGTGTTTCCAGGCACGTTCAGCCAAGTCACCCTCTTCGATAGCACATCTGAAACGTACCATGACATCTTCAGGGACAAAGAATGTTTTCTCAGGATCAAAACCGGCAGCTGTTTTTGCCGCTGCAATGATCGCATCACCAAGCGGTGCGCCGTGAGAGTGGTGTGAACCTTCAAGCTCACCGGCACCTTTAGCAATAGTAGTATTAGCAATGATCAAGACTGGTCTTGTCGCTTTTTTGGCTTCATTCAATGCTGCATCGATCTCGTCAAAGTTGTGTCCATCGATCTCAAGGACTTCCCAGTTTTGTGCTTCAAAACGTCCACGAATGTCTTCAGAGATGCTAAGATCGGTTGAACCTTCGATCGTAATACGGTTAGAGTCATAGATACAGATAAGGTTATCAAGTCCCATATGCCCTGCGATAGAGGCTGCCTCATAAGAGATGCCCTCTTCAAGGTCGCCGTCACCACAAAGGACGTAAACGTTATGATCGATCACAGCTGCCGTGTCTGAGTTGAGCTGCGCGCCAAGGTGTTTGCTAGCCATCGAAAAACCGACAGCATTTGCCACACCCTGTCCAAGAGGACCCGTGGTGATCTCAATACCGGCAGTATGACCATACTCCGGGTGGCCCGGTGTTTTTGAGTCAAGCTGACGGAAGTTTTTAAGATCTTCCACCTCAAGACCGTATCCCCATAGATAATAAAGAGAGTAGATAAGCCCTGAAGCATGACCGCCGGAAAAGACAAGACGGTCACGGTTTAACCAGTCAGGGTTCTTCGGGTTGTGTGAAAGGTGTTCGCTCAATACCACTGCGATGTCTGCAAGGCCCATCGGTGCACCCGGGTGACCTGAGGAAGCTGCTTGAACCATATCGGCTGCTAAAAAACGGATGCTGTCTGCCATCTTTTGGCGCATAGTGTTTGACATATTAATTCCTTATCTGTGTCTATGAATGTACTGTGAAAGTATTGGGGACAATCTACTTTGTAAATTCTCATCAAAACTCTTCAACTGTGTTTCTATTTCCATGGCTAACGCGTTTGCTTCATCCATCGCTTTGTCTAACCCCAACAGTGTGACAAAGCTGTTTTTCTCTTCATCATTGTTGGTGGTCTTACCCGCTTCTTCATCACTCTGCGTCACATCCAGAATGTCGTCCTGTATCTGAAAAAGCAGACCGACCTTGATACCAAAGTCGTAGATCGGTTTTTCCAGCTCTTTCTGACCTGCAATGATCGCCCCCATCTCCAAGGCACAGGCGATCAACTTGCCTGTCTTGTTAATATGGAGTATTTTGATCTGTTCAAGCGTAAGCGGCTGGTTCTCAAAATGACAGTCGATCGCCTGTCCGAGTACCATACCGCCGACACCGCCGTTATGAGAAAGAGAACGGATCAGCTTTACACGCGTTGCATCAGAGAACGGTGTATTTGAAAGCACTTCAAACGCGTAAGTATTAAGAGCGTCTCCGACCAAGATAGCCGTCACCTCGTCAAAACGTTTATGCAAGGTCTGATGGCCGCGGCGCAGGTCTGCATCGTCCATGGCAGGAAGGTCATCGTGGATAAGCGAATAGGTATGAAGAAGTTCAATAGCGTAGGCACCATGGTTGGCACCGTCAAGAAGAAGTTCGTTATAGGCGCTGACGACCGCTAAAAGAAGAGCCGGACGAAAACGTTTACCGCCTGCTTCGAGCATGGTATAGAGAGCTTCCTCATAGTGGGGGTGAAAGCTTGGTGCAACGGGTTTATGTGCTGCTATAAATGCTTCAAACTGTTGCATCTCTATCCTAAAAATTTGATATGAAATATTACCACAAGAGAGCTATATTAATAATGAAAATTGAGACCCAATTCAAGCATCAGCGAATGATCGGAGAGTTCTACATTTTTTGTCTCAAGTGTATCAAGATTGTAATTGCCCCACATACGGTATTTGTAATATGCACCCAGCTGCCACTCCAAGCTCTCTGACATACGTAAAAACGTCCCGCCGCCAAAGCTCAGACCGACATTGTTCGCCCATGATTGCGCGTAACCGTCCAGCTGCATAAATTCATAGTCAACCCCGCCTTTAAGGTAAGGCAGGATAGATGAACCTTTTGTGCTGTAGGTCTTGATGATATCCAAGCCGATGCTGTACAAAAGCTGATTCGTCGAACCGACCATTGTAGCTGTATCCGAGCCTTCCGGTATCTCATAACCATACAAGTCACTGTCAAAATATTGAAGCCCGAAAAAGATATTGGTACGAAGCTCCTCTCCACTGTCTATACCTAAATTCAGTTTAGCCCCGTAAACAATGGGGTCAATGTCTACATTCTCAGCTTTTGATCGTTCTTGTTTAAGCAAGTCATATCCACCTTCGAATACCACACCGACATATTGACTCGACCCGACGGCGTGCAGTGCCGTACTCCCCAAGATAAATGATAAAAACAGTTTTTTGGCATACATAAAAATTCCTATTGCAAATGTACTGTTATTATAGCGGGCTAAGGCTTGAAAAAAGAAGAGAAAATGCCCAGCGAAGTGCTGGGACGGAAGTAGATGTTTTAAGGGGTGCTTTACTTAGATCGTATCAAGAACATGATCAATATCATTGTCGTCGTTCACAAGGACAACACACGGCTTATACGTCTCAAGATCTTTTTCATCATACGTCGCATAAGCAACTACGATGATCTTGTCACCTTTGTGTACTTTACGAGCGGCTGCTCCATTAAGACAGATGTCACGTTTGCCGCGTTCACCCAGGATGATGTAGGTTGAGAAACGCTCACCGTTGTTGATGTTAAGGATCTCGACTTTTTGACCCACACGCATTTTTGAAGCTTCTAAAAGCTCCTCATCAATAGTGATCGAACCCACATAGTTTAGGTTTGCATCGGTTACTGTTGCACGGTGGATCTTGCTGTATAACATTTCAATAGTCATCGAAACTTTCCTTATCTACCCATCTGCTTCATCATGTCAGCAGGTGTGATTGGTGCATCCCAAAGTTCGTCTTGGATAACATACTCTTCAACCACGTTACCACCGATGATATGTTCATCAATAATACGGTCAACCTTTGCTTTGTCAAGACCAGTGTACATCGTATGACCCGGTTCAACTAACATAACAGGGCCTGCATTACAACGGTTTAAACATGCAGAACGGATAGGTTGTACTGTACCAATAATACCCTTTTGCATCAAAGACTGTGCTAAATGCTGAAAAAGATCTTGTGTATCCGGACCGACACAAGATGGTTTTGGCATCCCGGGAGGTGAAGATTGTTCACACTTGAAAATATAAAAAGCTGGCTGTGGTATGCCCATGTTGTTCTCCATATTAGGGATCATAATCGATCCATCTAAGTAAAATTTGCGCGTATTATATCTAAACTCTTAAGACAATAGTTGAGTATTTTATCAGTATAGATATATTTAAGGTTTGGAGAGCCGTCATTTTTGCTCATTCTAAGATGAAATTGCCTAGAATGGCACACTATTTATATTTGGAGCACCTGCAATATGAGAATTTTATTTGTCCTGCCTCTTCTCTATATTTCATTATTTGCAGAAGCTGCAGGCTACGTCGGCCTCTCGATAGAAGATTCAACAGAGTTTTTTGTTCTTGATGACAGAACTGTCACCGCATCCACACCCCAGTACAAGATCAAAGCCGGTTACGGTGACATCGGCGGCTATGCGGTCGAAGCCTCTTTTAGCTACATGGATTACGCCACCGATGTCTTCTCCGCCAACGACGGGGCTGCGTTTATGTTGGACATCACCCTCTATAAAGGGTGGGATGTCGGCTACAACCTCTATCCGTATCTTGATATCGGGATCGGTATGGGGGACATGGAAGTCGAACGAATCTTGGAAGATTCACTCACTTTCAGCAGTTTTAACTTTGGCGGCGGTGTCCGTTATGTTATTAACAACACCTACGATTTTGATATCGGGCTCAACTATAAGCTGCGTACATGGCAAAGCGTCTCCTTAGTCTCCGAAAGCGTCGATGTCACATCACACCTGGTGAACCCGTATATCGGTATCAACTACCATTTTTAAGCGAGGAAACAAGATGACATACCTAAAACTATCACTACTCTCTTTCAGCCTCGCAGCGCTTCTGGTCGGATGCGGAACAGAGTCAGATGAAGCACCGCTTATACCTGAGATCGTCTCCATAGAGATCGACGGTACCGATACAAACTCTTCTGTTCGCTCACTAGAAGACGAACTCCAGCTCATAGCGACGATTACATACGACGATGGAACAGACTCCACAGCTACGAGTCAACTTGACTGGGAATCTAACGACACAACGCTCGTCACCGTCAGCAACGGTCTTGTCACTGCAGTTGCCAACCATGGTGCAGCAGCGATATCTGCTTCTTATCGAAACAAACTTTTTACGACCGTTGATAAAAACATCACTATTGTTCCATTGACTGATATTAACATAACAAGTATTGAAGACCCGATAGTCGACATCAACTACTCAGCAGACCCGATGCATGCAGACATCAACGTCTCCGGTATCTATAAACTTACGGCTATCGGTGCGTTTGAGGACGGTGAGTCGAATGTCACTATTACAAGAGATATAAACTGGACAAGTTCCAACACGACTATTGCGACGATCGATATTAGTCTTGGTGATCTGAATGTATTAACGGATGGGCATACAGACATCAATCTCTCTATTTATAATGAGATCAACACTTCACTTTTAATTGATGTAAATCTCTCTTCTTTATAGACGTTCAGAGTTAAAATAAATCAGCGAAAAGAGCCGGTAGGCTTTACTGCGCTGCTAAGATCTCCCGAGCGACTTCTCTGTCATCAAAAGGCAGTTCTTTATCGTAGATAACCTGAAAAGCCTCATCGCCTTTACCCAGGATCAAGACGATCTCATCACCTTTTTGCTCTTCGATCGCTTTGGCAATGGCATTGCGGCGGTTAACGTCCACAAAGATCTCACTTTTGTCATCAATACCTTTTAAGATATCTTCGATGATCTTGTCGGGGTCTTCTGTGCGCGGGTTATCACTGGTCACATAGATCTTTTTAGCAAGTTTTGCAGCGACTCTGCCCATCATCGGGCGTTTGGAGATGTCTCTGTCCCCGCCTGCACCAAAGACAACCAGGATCTCTTTCTCTTTTAGCGCGTTCAACGCCTGTTCCATTCCGTCAGGCGTGTGTGCAAAATCAACGATCACAAGCGGTGTTTCGCTGACAACTTCCATGCGCCCGCTGACACCGGCAAAGTTGTCCACAACCTCACATATCTCGCTTAGCTTTTTGTCTGTTACCAGATGTACGGCTGCGATCGCAGCTGTTAGGTTGTAGACATTGAAAAAGCCGTGCATCGGGCTGTTAAAACTCTCAACCTGTTCAAAATGTTTGATCACACCGCTGACACCCTGGTTCAGTGAATAGGCCATCACTTTATACGTGGACGGATTCTCTGCACCATAAGTATAGGCATTTTTAAAATTAAAGTCAGCCCGAGGTTCGTCTTTGTTGATCAGTTTTTTGGTCTCGTCCGCAAAAAAGCTGTTTTTGACATAGATATAGTCTTCCAGACTTTTGTGATAGTCCAGATGGTCCTGGGTAATGTTTGTCAGGATCTTCAGCGAGAACGGTATCCCCTCTATGCGCTTTTGGACAATAGCGTGCGAGCTTACTTCCATCACAAAGTATTCGCATCCGGCTGCAACCGCCTGGTAGACGTGACGATAGGTGTTCAAGACACTCGGGGTGGTCAGACTTTTACCTTCAGCGACCGTATCATTCATAAAGAACCCGCGTGTCCCCTGCATCGCAGCTTTATAACCCAGATCTAAAAGCATCGAATAGATAGCACTCGCTGTTGTTGTTTTACCGTTTGTACCGGTGATACCAATGATCTTTATGCGGTCAACACCAAAGATCGGTGCGATCTCAGAAGCAGTGATAACAGAGTGCGCACCATTTTTCTGTGCGTCCTCTAAATAGTTCTCATTCTGTTTTGTTTTGATAAAAGCGGTTTGAGCGTCACACTCTTGCGAGTTTTCAGTGACGTAACGAAAGGGTTGAGAAGGGAGCTCAATTTTCAACAGTTTTGCCTTTGGCTAGACGGCGGAGCAGTTTGCGCAACTGCTCATCGTTAGGATGAACGGCTAAAGCACCCTCCAAATAACTTAAAGCCATCTCATGATAGTTATTTTCCATAAGCTTATCCAAGAAGTCCACAAAATCATCTTTTTCAGTGATGATAACACGGGTTGAGAACATGATGTTCTCAAAAATACGTCTAAAATCACCGGCATCATCCACGATCTCTTTAAACTCGGAGTACATAATGCCGTCTTCGAACTCCAGACGTTCTGTCAGGGGCTGAGAGATGATCTCACCAAGCTGGTCCAGAGTGCCGTCCATTGTCTCTAAGATCTCCGAAAGAATGACGTCCGCTTGCTCAGCATCGTCTTCACGCAAGACAGCATAGTAATCAAACAGTGCCTCGGCACCGCCTTCACCGCTCATCGCCATCTCAGCCAGGATCGCGCCGTTGTAAGCCTCTTTAGAAGCTGGATAGTCTTTTAATACCATCGCGTATGAACGCAATGCCTGTTCAAATTCTGATTTGGAGAAGCTCTCGTTCGCTAGAGCAAGAGTTTTATATTTGTTTACTGTTTTCATAACTCTTCCTTTATAGCAATATTGTTACATTGAATCGATCTGATCTTCCATACCTTGAGGGACATTGATAACAGTAAGTTCAGGATGGATATCCATGCGTAACTGTCGTTCAACCCCATATTTCAATGTATTTCCGGCACTTCCGCAACCTACGCAAGCACCTTGCAGCTGTACATAGACGGTACCGTTCTTTACAGCCAGAAATTGTATGTCACCGCCGTCTAGCGCCAATGACGGACGTACCTTTTCTATCGCTGTTTCAACCGGTGAAACTAACTCTTCATCTGTAAATGGGATCATATAAAACCTTCTTGCGGGCTGCATATACAACAACCCTGTTATCTAATCATAAAATATTCTAAAAGCGCTTAACAAGCCATAAAGTAAGCAGGATTGCTTTATGACAAAGCTGTTTAAAAGGATTAACTACCCGTTTTACACCCTTAAAGTGTACCCATCACCTGCATCACATAACTGGGCTTGCGCATACCGACTAAAATATAATCTATGCTCTCTTGCGCCTGCAGAAAGTCGAATGCGCACTCTTGAAGCGGTTTGTCACACCCCTCGATCTTCTCTTTTAACTGCACTTTTGTCATCTTGGTACACTCAAAAGCGACCATTCTTGCATACTCTTGTAAAAAAAGGTCCAACGATTCGGCTAAAAAATCTACAACAGACGGATCAACCTCTTGCATGGCTTTTTGAAGATGGGGGATGACCTGTACATGCAAAAACTGATCATACTCGCCGACAAAACCAAAACGGTGTTTGACATCGTCCAGCTGAGCGATCAGGTTGTGAATACTTTTGAGTGCCTCATCATCCGTCATCTCCAACACCTCGTTGAGATGATGATAATAGTCGTGCGGTTCGTTATAACTGGCCAGACGGAACATCAGCTCATTCGCTTGTGCGTTGAGCGGGCGGTTCACAAGTACACGAAGCCCATTCTCTTTAGCCCACTTAGCACACTTTAAACCCTCTGTTTCGAGAAGGTTTATAGGCAGTTGAACTGTAGAGAAGTGGTGTTTGTCACTGCCTGCCTCAACAGCCGCTCGCTTGGCAATCGTAACAAGATCTTCATAAGGCAGAAACTCCGGGTCTCTGCTGGCTTTGGCAAACGAGTTCGAGCTGATACCGTAACTTTTTATACGACCATTCTGCACCTCTTTTTCCAAGGCGACAAAAACTTTTTCTATGCGCCCAAACATCCTGTCCAGGCTCTCATTACGATCAAGGTCATGGTTCATAGCATCTAAGAGGAAGTACTCAGGATTGTGAATAAGATAACACCCAAGAGAGTCCATATTCAGACGATCGAGAGACTTGCTCAACTGGTCTCGCATAAACTCCGGCGAAATACAGTGGTAGATGTGCTCCGCATACTTTACGATCTCAGGAAAGCTCTCGCCCTCGTGAATACGCTGAAGTGTTGAGCCTTGTATATACCCAAACTTGCTCACGATCTCAACGTGCTCGATCTCTTTAGCCGGCATAGGCTGAAAAGCCAAAGCGATCGCTCTCTCGGCCCCACCATCCATATAGTTGGTCGAGGTATCAATAAGATCAACCCCCTCTTCAACCGCTGTCTTGATCGCTTGAAGATGTTCAGGGTTACGGTCACTTACCCGGTAAGTTCCAAATCCGATTTTAGCCACAAAAGTCCCTTGTGTAAATGTTATTGGAATTATAGCTAAATGGGAAATGGGAAATGGGAAAT
>JBDLJE010000067.1:0-12670 GCA_039714575.1 Campylobacterota bacterium
GGTGAACTGTTTCTCTGCACGGCCGATGACATGTTCCAGCGGTTCTTGGTTGACCTCGTCAGGATTGTGCCATCCCTCGCTCTCATCAAAGATCAGAAGTGTGTTGTCATCTGAACGTACCGGCCAGTAGCCGTAGATGATGGTTGAGTCAAAGAGACCTTCGTCGAGGAACTGCTTTTTAAGACGGTCATAGGCAGGCCACAGCACTTCATCGACCTGCTTCTGCATCGCCTCTTTGGTCATACCTTTTCCGTTATAGCCCCAGCGCTGTCTAAAGAGCATACGGTGGTTGATCCACTCAAAGGCCATCTCCAGCTGCGCTTCAGTCAGCTCAACAACACGGCGTCCCCAGAACGGCGGTGTCGGAACGCGGACATCGCGGTTAGGCATCTCAAGTTCGTTAAAAGGCGGGATAACCACCTCTTTTTTAACTTTTTTGACTTTCTCTGCTTTATCTTTTCCGTGAAGGTCGGTGTCAAAGTTGCCGGCTTCTATGCGGCTCATCGCCGTCACACCGTCAAAGGCGTCTTTACAGTAGAAGATAGGGCCGTCATAAAACGGACGGCAGAAGTCATCAATGAAACTGCGTGTCAGTGCCGCACCGCCAAGCAGAACCGGAACATTGATGTCTGCCGCTTTCATCGCTTCGAGGTTCTCTTTCATCACCTGAGTTGACTTTACCAGCAGACCGCTCATCCCGACAGCCTGTGCATTGGAGCTTTTCAGTGTCTCGACATAATCTTCCAAAGGCACCTTGATGCCGAGGTTGATCACCTTATAGCCGTTGTTGGAGAGGATGATGTCCACCAGGTTCTTACCGACATCGTGAACATCGCCTTTTACGGTACCCAAGATGAGGGTAGTGTCGACCGCTTTGTCGATCTTAGGGAGGTAGGGGTTGAGATGATCGACCGTCTTTTTCATGGTCTCGGCACTCTGCAGAACAAACGGCAGTTGCATCTCACCGGCACCAAAGAGCTCACCGACCACCTTCATGGCATCGATAAGTATTTTATTGACAATGACCTCTGGTTTGATGGTGTGGCGAGCCTCTTCGACAAGCGGGATCATACGGTCCTTGTCCCCATCCATCAGAAGTTTTGCGATCTTCTCTTCATCGCTCATGGCCAAATAGGCTTCATCGACTTCATCACCGCCGGCTTTGGCATTTTTGTCAAAGTAGTCGATAAACTCGAAAAGCGCAGCCCCTTCGGGCTTTTTGTCAAAAAGAAGGTTGTTACAGATCTCACGCTCTTCGTCACTAATCTTGTTGTTGGGGATGATGTGCTTGACGTTGATAATAACGGTACTGAGCCCTGCATCGATACAGTGGTTTAGAAAGATGGTGTTGAGGTAAGGTCGGGCATCTTTGTCGAGACCGAATGAGATGTTGGAGAGTCCCAGTGTTGTACCGACTTCAGGGTGCCGCGTGGTGAGTTCACGAATGGCATCGATGGTCTGGATGGCGGCATCACGGTACTCCTCATCGCCTGAACCGACGGTGAAGGTGAGCAGATCGAATACAAGGTCTTCAGGGTTAAGCCCATGTTTCTCAGTCGCAAGTCGGTAGATGCGTTCTGCGATCTCCACCTTGCGTTCAGCCGTCTTTGCCATACCCACTTCGTCAATGGTAAGACAGACCAGTGAAGCACCGTATTTTTTCGCAAGCTGGCAGACGGCGTCAAACTTCTCAATGCCGTCTTCGAGGTTGACCGAGTTGATGATGGGCTTTCCGCCGATGAGTTTCAGAGCAGTCTCTATCCCTGTAGTCTGTGTGGAGTCGACCATCATCGGCAGCGGGATCTTCTGCGCATAGAGTGCTGCGACTTCGTTCATATCTTTGGTCTCATCACGACCGGCGAAGCCGACAGAGAGGTCGATGGCGTGGGCACCGGCACGGACCTGCTGCTGGGCAACAGAGAGTGTACCTTCGTAATCTTCGGCTAAAAGCAGTTCTCTAAAAGCCTTGGAACCTGTTGCATTGGAACGTTCACCGATAAGTAGCGGAGCAGGGTCCTGCACCAGCGGTGTCGTGTTAAAGAGCGAAGCCAAAGAGGTCGGCTGAGAACCGCTTGCAGGCTTGGGAGCTATGGTGCTGACACGGTTGGTCAGTGCACGGATATGCTGCGGTGTCGTTCCACAGCAGCCGCCGAGGAAAGAGACCCCGTCAAAGGCTAAAAACGTTTCTTGTCTGTCGGCAAACTCGTCCGGTCCCATCGGGTAGTAGCTGTAGCCGCCGCGGTTTTGCGGCAGACCTGCATTGGCATGGACCGAGATAGGTTTGCCCCACACCTCTGAGAGTGTTTTGACATGTTTGAGGACCTGTTCGGGTCCTGTTCCACAGTTAAATCCCAGCGAAAGGATGTCAAACGGTTCCAAAATGGTCGCGATGGTCTGTGCGTCGGTACCGATAAGCATACTTCCTGCCAGCTCAATGGTCACGGAGACCATTACCGGAACGTCTGTACCGCGATTTTTATTGGCTGCATCACAGGCGTGAAGAGCCGCTTTGATCTGCAGGGGGTCCTGACAGGTCTCGAGCAAGAAGACATCAACACCGCCGTCTATCAGCGCCTCGGCACAGACCGTATACCCCGAAAGCATCTGGTCATAGTGCATGTGCCCAAGAGAGGGGAGTTTTGTCCCCGGTCCGATAGAGCCAAGGACATAACGCGGCTGTTCAGGCGTGCTGAACTGATCGCACATCTTTTTAACGGTTTTGGCACCGGCAAAAGCCAGTTCGTAAGCGCGGTCTCCGATATCGTATTCGTCCAGAACCCAGTCAAAAGCACCAAAAGTGTTGGTGGTAATAAGGTCGGCTCCTGCCGTAAGATAGGCACTGAAGACACTCTCTAAAACCTCGGGTGCGGTGACATTGAGGATCTCGTTACACCCCTCATTGCCTTCCCACGCCGCTTCGGAGATCTGATCGTCTTTGGCCTGGAGCTGGGTACCCATGGCTCCATCAATGATTAGAGGACGTTTTTTGATGGTTTCTAAGATCTGTTGTTTGACTGACATAATGCTCGTTTCTTCGGTATTAATAACATTTTTGAGATCGGCTTCTAGAAGAACATCCCAAAAATGTTAGATAGATTTTAGCAAATCAGAGCATAAAAGGGGGTGAGAAGGGTATCTAATGCAGATTTTGTGTGGCTTTTTTAAGGCTGACTAAGAGTTGAGACCACTAAACAAACCTGACGTTCTCAATTTGCAGAGGAGGTCTCAAGTTATTAGTTTTTATGATAGACTGAAAAGATGAAAGCGTTATTGATACTTTTTCTTGTTGTCTATCTGCTTGGTGCCGATGAGGGGGACTGGGAGTTCGAACGGATCAACTTCTATTTTGAGAACGATGTTTTTTCCAATACGGACAGTGATTACAGTGACGGGTCACGTCTATCTGTGTTGATGTATCGGACCGAAGGCGAAGATGAATGGCTGAACATCCCTTTTACTGACGGTTTTGAGAGGGTTCATTTTATCTCGTTCTCGCTGACCCAGCAGATCTTTACCCCCGATGACCTGACACGGTCAGATCTGATCGTAGATGACCGGCCTTATGCAGGCTGGCTCTATTTTGAAACGGGGCTGCATCAAAGTTCTGAGACAGACCTTGACTCGCTCTCTATGCAGATAGGGGTAATCGGTCCTGCTTCGAGGATGAAAGAGCTGCAGAGTTTCATCCATGAAATAATAGGTTCAGAGCCGCCGCAGGGATGGGACAATCAACTAAACAATGAACTGGGTCTTCAGCTAAACTATCAACATAAATGGCGGTATGTGCCGCAGCCGGTCTTGGGGATGGAGTCAAGTATCGTCCCCTTTGTCGGGGGTGAACTTGGAAACATTGCCGTCAAAGCAAACACGGGCATACTGCTGCGCATGGGGTGGAACGTCCCGGAGGACTTTGGTTCAAGTTCTATTGATGAAGCGGGGGAGAACGGTATCCCGGTCCGCCGAAAATGTCTTTTTACGGTTTCAAAACCTTGGAGTCTTAACTTCTCCCTCGCAAGCGGAGGCACGTTTGTAGCCCGGGATATCTTTTTGGACGGTAACACATTCAGCGAGAGCCACTCCGTAGAGAAGAATTACTTCAAAGGGTATGGCAGTTTCGGTTTATCAGGACGGTACAAGAACTTCAGCCTTGACTATATCCAGACTTACCACTCCACACAGTTCAACAGCAAAAAAGGTATACACAGCATCGGCAGTGTTGTCCTCTCGTATATCTTCTCTCCGTAGAGCTCTTCTTTACTGATCGTTCAACGAGTTGACCCATACCGTCATCGCCCCGTTTGCAGCAGGCTCCTTTGAGCGTCAGGTTATATGGAAGTTGTTGTGTCAGTTACAAAAAGTATTCACAACAAGATGTTTACAAGAAAAAAGTTCTATCACAGAGGTGAGTTAGATAACTGTAGGTTCATTTTTGATAAACTCAAAGTTATGAAATTATTTTTACTCTCTCTCTTGTTGATAACGTCGCTCTCTGCCGATCAAGATGATTGGGTCTTTGAGCGTATCAATATCTACCTTGAAAACGATGCCGAGTTTGATACCGATATCGACTATTCGGACGGTGGCAAGTTCTCTGCCATTTTATACCGTCCGGACAGTGATGATCATTGGCTCCGTATCCCTTTTACGCAAGATTTGACACGGTCGAATTTCATCTCTTTCGGTGTTGCGAGACAGATGTTTACGCCTGATGACCTGAGAGAGCCGGACCTTATAGTAGAGGATCGTCCCTATGCAGGCTGGTTCTATTATGAGATGGGTCTGCATCAAAGTTCGGACAGACATCTTGACTCATTAGTCGTACAGGTCGGTGTTGTCGGTCCCGCCTCGCTGGCAGAAGCGTACCAGAAATTCGTCCATGACCTGTTGGATGTGGCTGACCCTGCAGGGTGGGAACATCAGCTTAGCAATGAGCTCGGCGTGCAGCTGAACTATCAGCATAAATGGCGTTTTGTTCCAACAGAGATATGGGGTGTTGAATCGACTGTTATCCCTTATATGGGCGGTGAACTTGGTAATATCGCCATCAAGGCCAATGGCGGTATGGGTCTGCGTGTCGGTTGGAATATTCCGGAAGATTTTGGGGGGAGTTTTATCGACGATGTCGGTGAAAACGGTATACCGGTACACCCTAATGCTGTTGCCGGAAGCAGTAAAACATGGAGCTTACATGCAGACTTCTCTGCCGGCGGGAGTTATGTGGCCAGGGACATTTTCTTAGACGGAAACACCTTTACAGAGAGCCACTCTGTTAAGAAGCACCCCTTTAGAGCATATGGCCGTTTTGGTCTCTCTGCCAGATACAAGAGTGTCAGCATCGACTACTTCAAGGTCTATAACACAGAACATTATGAAAACCAAGGTTACGGGCTTAAATACGGTACGATCTGCTTCTCGTACCTTTATTAAAAACTGTTAACCCCTTACCGGATCGGCTACCATCCAGGCACTCATTTTTGAGTTTTTCAGTCTCTTCTGCATCATCTTTTCCAATGCGCTGATCTTGTTTTTTTTAACAGGTGTTTTAAATGTGTTTAACATGACGAACCTTTTTGAAGATAAGCGAATCTTAACGGCTGTGTATTACTGCTTTATTACTGTAGTTTAAGGGGTTGGTTACGGATGAGTGGGGTTTGGAGGTGATTATGACTTGGAGAGTTGTGGTTTCGTTTGATAAGGTGAAAAGCTAAAGCTTTTTTTATTGATGTCCAAGCCTTCGGTGATGCTTTGCATAACACCTTCGGTTTCGCACGGACTAACGACAAGCAGTTGTCGTTAGTTTTTCCGTGCTCACATCCCAGGTAGTCTGGGGAACTTGCCTAGTTTCGTGTTGCGGCAGTACCATCCCCACCCTTTTTTCATCAGGTGGCCGATGATCGGCATTGGGAGCATAAAGGCTCTTTTGTCATCTCTGAAGACAAAGCCGGCACCGTCACCGGTGTCCATGACACAGAGGATGTTCAGATGCTCCTGGTAGCCCTTGCGTGCAGACGAATCTTTGTCGCGTTCTTGGATGTTAAAGGCGACATTTTTTGCCATCACTTCAGCAACGTGACCCTGTTTTGCGCGCCAGTCCGGGCCTTCCAGAGCAGCGGTGTCACCGATGGCGTATACATTGCTGACTTCGCCTTCAAGAGTGACTTCACAAAAGTCGTTGATGCTTACAAAACCGGCTTCGCTTGTCGGAAGATCAGAGTTTGTGACCACTTCGTGACCGGAACCAGCCGGGATGAACATCGTAAAGTCTGACGCTAACTTGCTATCGTCCTCAAAGACAACCCCGTCCTCTTCAAAACGTTTGATCTTTTTACCAAAATGCTGTTTGAGGTTCATCTTTTTAAACATCATATCCATCATGGAGAGCGCTTTTTTGCCCATTCGTGCCCCTGGTTCAGGCATCGGAGCAAAAAAGGTCAGTTCGTAGTTGTCACGGATCCCTTTTTTCTTAAGCATGTTATGCACATTGAACATCAGCTCGAAACCCGGACCGCCGCGCACTGCTGAGGTGTCTTTCGGGTTTCCGCCAAAACCGAAAGCGATCTTGCCGCTCCCTTTTTCGATCAGCTTGTCCAGTGTCTCGGCGATCTCTATAGATTGCTCCGGTGCAGCACAGATAGAGAGGGTGTTCTCTATGCCCGGATGTTTCATCTTATGTGCGCCGATAGCAACGACAAGGTAGTCATAGTCATCAAGCACTTTACCTGAATTGAGGGTGACACGGTTCTCGTTGGCTTCGATCTTGCTGACACCGTCAACAACAAGGTTAAAGCCGTGAGCGGCCTGAAGCTCTCTCAGGTCAACACAGACATCTTTGAACCCGACTTCACGGGTCGGGACCCAGATAGAGGTCGGGTAGATGTAAAAATAGTCACGGTCACTGACCAAAGTCACATCATAATCTGCTTTTGATAGATAACCCGCGACATCAACACCGGCAAAACCGCCGCCAAGAATTAGTACTTTCTTCACATCAACTCCTGTGCTACAATCATAATAGAATTATACATTTGCGTATATTATAAAAGTTATTACTAAGAGAATGATACATCATATGACGATAAAAGTCAAGAAGTAATATAGTTTATTCGTCAAAAAGGAAAAAGTATGCGAATAGTTGTAGCAGGCGTTGGTGGTGTCGGCGGTTATATCGGTGCACATCTTTGCAAACTTGATGATGAGGTGACGTTTCTTGCCAGAGGGGAACATGCCTTAACGATCAAGGCGCATGGGTTGAAGATCATAGAGGACGATGGGGAGTTTATAGCTTGGCCGGACAGCGTTATAACGGCTGAAACTTTTGAAGGTACTATCGACCTGCTGCTGCTCTGTGTCAAAAGCTATGATATCGAAACGGTTTTGACGGAACTCTCCGACAATATCACCCCATCGACGATCATTGTCCCTTTTGCCAACGGGGTAGAGCATAAAGAGAAGATCGATGCACTTGTCAATGCCAAAGTGCTGCACGGCGCTGTTTATGTTCTTGCTCACAAAGAGGCAGACGGTGTCATTGTGAAAAAAGGGAAGGTCTTTGCATCGCTGTTTGGTGCCGCCGCGTATGTAAAGGAGACAGCACTTGTCTCATCTCTTTTTGAAAAGGCTGGACTCCGCCATAAAACACCGCAGAACATTGAAGAGGCTATCTGGAAAAAATACTTGTTTATCAGTGCATTTGCAGCACTTACGAGCTACTTTGATGCCAGTATGCGCAAGGTCTATGAACTGCATAGAAACTGGGCAGAGACACTTTTAAAAGAGATCGCCGATGTCGCTGAAGCTAAAGGTGTTTATATTCAGGGTGAGATTGAAAAAGCATTGAAAACAGCATCGTCACTGCCCGAAGATGCTTCGACTTCGATGCATCTTGATTTTCAAAACGGTTCCAGGACAGAGTTGGAGACCTTGTGCGGTTATGTCGTACGAGAAGGAGAACGGCTGCGACTGCCTACGCCGATGATGGCTAAGATATACGGGGTTTTAAAATTAAAGTAACTTTTTGATTTTTCTTAGCCCGGGAACGATAGGGCAACTAAAGCCAAAAATGCGCATAATCTTAAAAAAAGTTAGGACAGATGATGGCAAATATACAAAAAGCACTGTTGGGCGGTGGATGTTTCTGGTGTATTGAGGCGGTGTATAACCGTGTTAAAGGGGTGGAGTCTGCTATCAGCGGGTATGCGGGCGGTCCGAATCCGAATCCGACTTATCGGGATATCTGTACGGGTACAACGGGGCATGCCGAGGTGGTTGAGATCACTTTCGATGCTGATGTCATCAGTTTCAGCGAACTGCTTGACATCTTCTGGGTCATTCATGACCCGACCACACTAAACTATCAGGGGGCAGACAGAGGGACACAGTACCGCTCTGTTATCTACTACCAGAACGAAGAGCAGAAAAAAGAGGCGATCGCTTCAGCACAAGCTGTTCAGGGGGAGTTCCGTGACCCTGTCGTGACCGAGCTTTCGCCTGCACCTGACTTCTTTGTTGCCGAAGAGTATCACCAAAACTACTTTGTTCTCAACCCGAACCAAGGGTACTGCCAAGCGGTTGTCGCACCCAAAGTGCAGAAGTTTATGATGACGTTCAGTGACAAAGTAGGCCGTTAGATGTTTGATGCAGGTTTTTTAGGGACAAGAGCCCCGTTTTTTATGGACATGATCACAATCTTTTTTGTGATGGTGCCTTTCTTAGTAGCATTTTCGATCTATTTTGCGATCAAAAAACGTTATCTGCTCCATTTCCGATCGCAGATGTCTATCTTTATCCTGAGTATGGTGATGGTCGTTCTCTTTGAGATAGGGGTACGGGTAGACGGCGGCTTTAATGTTTACATGCAAGAGAGCAGCCTCTCTTACGATGGGGTGCTGATCTATCTCATCGTCCACATACTGTTCGCATTGGTAACTGTTGTCGCTTGGGGTATAACGATCTACAGCTCTTACAAAGCCTTCAGAGAAGAGGGTGCAGGGTCACCATACTTCATTGAACATAAAAATAGGGCACGATGGGTATTTTTGGCGATCGTCATCAACTCTATTATGGGCACTTCGATGTATCCAATCTTATTTATATTATAAGTAGTGTAAAATTACGTACTTTTTTTAAGAGAGAACAATGTTAAGTATTAAATCCTTTTTACTGCTGTTAAAAGAGTCGTTCCGTGATCTTATGCCGATCATTCTGGTTATTCTGTTTTTCCAATTGGCGATCATTCAGAGTATTCCTGCCGGCTGGATGGCAACATCGATCGGTCTGGCTATCGTCGGTGTCGGTCTTGCCGTCTTCCTGCTTGGCCTTGAGGTTGCGATCTTCCCGGTCGGCGAGAACCTTGCCAGTGACTTTGCCCACAAAGGTTCGACCTTCTGGATCCTTGTTTTTGCTTTTTTAATCGGCTTTGGTACAACCATCGCTGAGCCGGCACTCTATGTCATTGCCCAGAAAGCGGCAGCGATCAGCAGCGGGCGCATCGATGCTGATGTCCTGCGCGGCGTTGTCGCTTTTTCGGTCGGGTCTGCTATCGTGCTTGGAGCATGGCGTATTATTACCGGGCACCCGATCCAGTACTACATCATCGCCGGGTATGTTCTGGTGGTCGCGACAACAGCTTTTGCCCCGCATGAGATCGTCGGTTTGGCGTATGACCTTGGTGGTGTTACGACGTCAACAGTAACGGTACCGCTGGTCGCTGCACTGGGTATAGGTCTGGCAAGCACGATCAAAGGACGTAATCCTGTCTTGGACGGCTTCGGCCTGATCGCCTTTGCCTCGTTGACACCGATGATCTTTGTGCAGGTCTATGGGATCGTTGTTTATCAGTACATTGATGCAGCTGCAGTGGCGGTAGAGGTGGTCGCTGCGCCGGAAGCCAAAGCCGTTATTGATCACTCTCTTTCAGGTATATTGACGGGGCTGTTCGGCGTTATAAAAGATGTCGTTCCTATCTTGGCGATCATCGCCTTTTTCCAATACGCCGTACTGAAAAAGCCGATCGAAGATCTTAAAAATGTACTTATCGGTTTTGGTCTTGTCATCATCGGTCTATACGCTTTTATCCTGGGTCTGGAGATGGGGCTCTTCTCACTTGGTGAGACGATGGCCTACCAGTTGACACGCGGTGACAGCCACTTTATTATCTACGCCTTCGGTTTTGCGATCGGTTTTGCGACAACGATGGCGGAACCGTCGTTGACCGCTATTGCCAAAAAAGCAAAAGAGATCAGTGACGGCAAGATCAATGACTTTGCTCTGCGTGTCTTTGTCGCCTTTGGTGTTGCCTTCGGTATTGCGCTTGGTTCGTTCCGTATTGTTGACGGCGGGCAGATCGTCTACTACATCATCGCAGGGTACCTTGTTGTTATCGCACTGACGGTGATCGCGCCGAAATACATCATCGGTATCGCTTACGACAGCGGCGGGGTGACGACCTCGACCATCACGGTACCGCTTGTTGCGGCATTGGGCTTGGGTCTTGCAACGAACATTGAAGGCCGTGATCCTCTTGTTGACGGTTTCGGTCTTATCGCCTTTGCCTCACTGTTCCCGATGATCACAGTGATGCTCTATGGCGTTGTCTCTGCCAAGCTGGGGCTTAAAGGTGAACATGAGAAAGAGGCAGAACATATCTTTGAACTGCGTCAGGCCATCGAAGATGCCAACGATATGGGGCTTGCAACGGTCAATATTGACGGTATAGGGCAGCGTCACTCTACACAACTCTCTTTTTCTGCGGTCTACATCGTTGTTCCCAAAGAGAAACGTGAGCATGCTCTGAAAGTGGCGCACGCTGCCGGAGCTAATGGGGTCACCGTTACAAAAGCACATGGAATGGGGCTTGAAAATGAGGACAACTTCTATAACCGTCTGGAACAGGAGAACACCGATGTCAAGTTGATGTTCTTGATGCCGACGAAGATGGTAGATCACGTCATACGTGAGGCGATGACGGAGCTTGATATTGTGGGTGAGGGGCATGGTGTTATCTATGCATACCCTCTATCGCACCTAAAAGGTATCTCAATAAAACAAGAACACTTGTAAAAGTTTCAGCTTCGGCGCATCTTGCACAAAAGTTTGGCTCTCGACGCACACTAGTGCGTTGTCGGCCAAACATTTTGCGCAACCTACACCAAATCTGAAACTTTTCCCTATTTAAGGGTTGTTTTAGGTGAGCTTTGCCACCTATTCAAAATTGCCTACAGGCGCCCCTGTTTGACCAGTGAAAGTACCATGGCTAGTGAGTAGCCGTCGTTTTCATACCCCTCTTCCTGACAGGACTTGCACTTATCGCCTACATCACACTCCTGGTTTTTCAACAGCTCTTCCATTGTCGTAATATCGTGCTTTTTGATACACGCTGCGATCTCCTGCATGTCGTGTGAATTGCAGACGCATATCTCTCTGGTTTTGTCAAACATGAGTACTCTTTTTTTGTCGGTATGATATCGAAAAAAGAGGAAATTAAAAGACACTTAATGTGTGTTTTATACTCTCTTTTACGCTTTTATAGGTTGTTTCTCTAATCATTTAAGTAACACTTTATATTATTTAAGCAGAATCTTAATAAATTATTTTAGTTTAAACTCGTTGTTAGTCGGAACATGTTAACTTTATTCAGTGTTATCGTTTAATCAAATCTATATGTATTTCTGTCATGTTGAAAAGCAGATACTTTAATATAGGGTTGCTTAAACGATATCCTAAATTAAAACAAGGATAACTATTGTGAAAGATTCAATATTTGTAAAATACTTTCTACTAGGTGCTTCGGTATTCGCACTGTCGGCGTGTAGTTCGTCAGATGATCCAATCGTCGGTGGCGGTGGCGGCGATACTGTTGTTGATGTGAATTATACCGTTACACCAGCCTCCGAGGACAACGACAGTGATTATATCCCCGATAATGTAGAAGCATTTTTAGGCACAGACTTAAATGATAGCGATGTAAACACTAATGGAGTCTTTGACGGTCTCGATACTGAAGGTGCAAATGGCGATACGTATTTCGACATGCAGTGGCACATCAGAAATCTTGGTATCGCGACTAACGACAGCGGTGTTCTTCCGGTGGCCGGTAATGACCTTGATGTCATTGAAGTATACCATGCATACATGGGATACAACCATGGCGACAACATGATCGTACAGGTTGTTGATACCGGTGTGGACAGTGCTCATGAAGACCTTGACCTTGACTTGACACGCTCTTATGACGGCCAGGTTGTCGGAGACCCATCTTCAAATGACGGCGGTACCCATGGTACGATGGTCGCCGGTATTATGGCGGCGAAAGCATTTAACGGCATAGGCGTTAGAGGGATCAGCCCTTTTTCTAAAATTGCCGGAAGCAACTGGTTGGAGACCCAAACATATGCCGGTCTTGATCTGGCTTGGTACAGCGGCGTCGGTGCCAATGAGATCGCCGTTACCAACAATAGCTGGGGATCTTTCATCAGTAACGATACCTTTTATGAAGACACGATGGCACTCGGGACAACACATCTCCGAGATGGCAGCGGACGTGTTTATGTTTTTGCCGCAGGTAATTTTAGAGGTCCTGCAGAAATTGGAGGTAATGCCAACTTGCAGTACATGACCAATAACCGCTACGCTATTACTGTCGCTGCGCTAAAAGCAGACAACACACATGCTG
>JBDLJE010000068.1:0-12606 GCA_039714575.1 Campylobacterota bacterium
TTTGTGTCGCAATAACAGCTTAATATGGAACGTCTGAGTAGTCAGTACTTCATATTGCTACGTGTAGACAAATATTGGCGTCTAACCGCCAATTAGCCCGGAAGCCAGAGTATTTGTTAGTATGAACAGTTTATAGTGCCGAAGGGTATTGCACTTTCTTCTTTTCGTTAGGTTTCTACTTTGTGCAAGCAAAGAAGAAAAGTAACATACTAGCGATATGAAGTAATTAAAGAAGTTAGAATAAAGAAAGTGTTAATTATCGTCATTTTGATGAATTTTCAACGATCTTTTTCTAAAAAAGATCACCCAAAATATTCAGATTATCACTAGACTTTTCAGCCGTGTGCACCTCATAGTGTGCTTTATAATGAATATAGTGTTTAGAGTGTTTGTGGCCTTCAAGGGCCTCTTCATCAGCCCAAGACTCAAGAACAATAAATTTATTAGTGTTGTTTTCATATTGGAAGATGTCGTATAGCAGACAACCCTGTTCATTACGCGAAGCATCGATCATCGAGTTCAACAGGGTAGAGAGCTGTTTTTCATGTCCCTCTTTAGCGACAAATGTTACTTTTTTAGTGACTTTCATAGTGATCCTTTAATATTTATTTTTTTAGTTTAGCCTGTTCTAATTCCCAATATTCCATGGCAAAGATATCAGACTGTTTTAGACTTTTCCAGCCGCCAAGTTGTTCGCCGATCAACATCGCTTTAATGGTGTGGTTGACAATGTCCGCGATCACCTTGGCCTCTTTCTCATCTTTGCCAAAAACAACCGCACCGAAGTCTTTAATAATAGCATAACGCGGTGCAAGGTCAAGGCAGATGTGTTCACTGTTGGCATTGTTTTTAAAGTACTGTTTATATTGATCGATAAAGCGCTGCAGAGAGGTGTTGATGTCACCACTGATAACAGCAGGGAAAGGTTTTATACGGATGACATGTTCCGGGGTCAACTCACCCTGTGCCAAGATGTTTTCTAAATGGGGCAGTACCGAAAGGGTGCAGGCTTCAGGTGTCTCAAGAATAACAGTAGTAACAGGAGAGCCGCGTAATTTAGAGACCTCGTCACTCAAAGCATCGATGTAGTCCTGCTCGACACCGTGTTTAGTGTCACACCGAGATGGAAGCAGGGTGTGTTCGCTAATGTACTCTTCTGCCTTGGTGACAAGGTCAATATGTTTCTCATACGACTTTTTGGCATCGTCGTCAAAGGTAAACAGTCCATGGTTAAGAAGGATGATCCCCTCAAGCGTGTTCCAGTCAACACCCTGTGTCTTGGCATAGATCTCTTTGGAGAGGATAAAGCCGGGCATCACATAGTCGATCAGCAGAACGTTGTCGCCGTAGATCTCTTGGAGTTTCTCTTTACCGGTGGGGGTGTTGGAGATCGTAACAATAGCGTCGGTGTGAGTGTGATCAACAAAGGCAAAAGGGATGATGGCGTGTAAGATCGCTTCGATGGAGGGGTTTGGTGCCTCACTGTTGCGAAGAGCCGCGCGCTGCTCTTTGACCATCTGCGAATCGCTCAGTTCGTCACGGGTGGCCATCTCTTGAAGTACGGCAAGATCTACAGGAGAAAAGCCGGGCTCTTCGATGTCGATAAGGTTCCAGCCGCTCCCTTTTACATAGAGGGTGTCACTGTCTTTATAAGAGGTGTTCCCTCCGCCGTGCAGGACAAGGTCTTCGGACTGACCGAGCAGCTGAGAGGTGTAGACACGCATCTGAAGAGGCGTTTTCAATGCCGCCGCTTTAGTATCATCAAATAGACTTTTCATAAGACTCACTTAACTAATAGATATAGACGTATTGTACCAATAATAATATTACTCATTTATGCTAATATTCTTTTACTAACATAATTAAGGAAATTTCTATGCCATTACTGGACAGCTTTACCGTGGATCACACAATTATGCCGGCACCGGCGGTTCGCCGTGCCAAAGGGATGCAGACACCATCGGGAGACAATTTAACTGTTTTTGATCTTCGTTTCTATAAACCCAACAAAGCGAAGATGACAACAGAGGGTGCCCACACCTTGGAACACCTCTTCGCCGGTTTTATGCGTGAGCATCTCAACTCGGACACGGTAGAGATCATCGACCTTTCGCCGATGGGCTGCCAGACCGGTTTTTACATGAGCCTGATCGGTGAACCCGAAGAGGAGACAGTGGCAAAAGCGTGGGAAGAGTCGATGAAAGATGTTCTGAATGTTAAGAGCCAAAACGACATCCCGGAGCTGAACGTCTATCAGTGCGGTACCTACAAGATGCATTCGCTTCAAGATGCTAAGACCATTGCCAATCATGTTCTAAATGCCGGTATCGGTATTATGGACAATGATGCATTGGCACTTGATCTCTCTAAAGTGGGACAGGCGTAATCATGCTGATCTTATTACCGATGGACAGTGACGATACTCAAGAGGGGAAGCTGGTTCCTATTTTTGAAGCTAAAAAGTGGGCGGTTCTTAATGTTGAAGAGGGTCAGATCGTTGAGATCAATTTCTATGACACTAAAGAGGAGATCACAGACTGGATCGAAGTGGTCGTTGTAACAGGTAATTATGAGCCGGTACAGGACTTTATGGAGCAGCAGATCATGGTACTTGTTGCCCACACCCAACGCTCTATTGATGACGTCTTTGAGGCCTTTCTCTTCAAAGAGCTGCACGATATGCCGTACTAGGCAGACAAGAGATACTGATGCAGTCGTACAGACAGTTTTTAGAGCTTATTCAGCCGCAGCCAGGTTTTAAAGTATTGGATGTCACGGCACATGCTGATGAACTGACAGAGGCTGTCATAGAACACCTAAAACCTTTTGCGCATCATCGCTTGGCGCTTGCACTCTACCCGGGTGAACACAAAGTATTTGAGCCAAGCGATGCCCTTAAAATCCAAGAGATACCTAACTACAATGTCCCCTTTCGTGCCCTTCCCAGAGACAACGATATCGTTATCATCCGAGATGTTTTTCATAAACACTCCCATACAGAACGCATACTAAAATCGATCTATACAACACTAGCCAATACGGGCGACATCATCATTATCACCAAAAGTGAAGAGGCTGATGTTGAGGCGCAAAAAGAGCTCCTGGAGAGACTTGAGTTTCGTTCAGCAAACAGTATTGATATTTTAGACGGCTATTGTCTTATCATGGCCAAAAAGATGCACATGTGGGGTAACGGGCTTTAGACCTTTGTAAGATGGCATTCGACACTGACAAACACACCATGGTAGAGAGCGAAGACGGCAGTTTTACCGCCTTTAGCAGCGAATTCCAGGAGCATTATCACTCGACCAGAGACGGTGCCCTGCATGAGTCGCTTTACAAACATGTCATCCCCGCGTTTGAACACCACAAAGAGAAAGATGAGGTAACGATTCTAGACATCTGTTTTGGTCTGGGGTTTAACACCTTGGCGACACTCTATTATATGCGAGAAAACAGTATTAAAAAAAAGGTACGCATCTTTTCACCTGAGTTTGATGCTGACCTGATCGCTTCACTTAAGGTCTTTACTTACCCAGACATCTTTACATCTTTTTTGCCGATCATAGAAGCACTCAGTACGCAACATGTTTATGAAGATGAAGAGCTTTATATAGAACTCTACATCGGTGACGCCCGGGAGTATCTGCGGAGTTGTGATGAACGCTTTGACATCGTCTATCAAGATGCTTTCAGCCCCGCGACCAACCCTCTGCTCTGGACAAAAGAGTATTTTGCTGACATCTCCCGGTTAATAAAAGAAGACGGCATCTTAACGACCTACTCAATGGCACTCAAAACGCGTTTAGCTCTGTATGAAAATGGGTTTAATGTTTATATCAATAGTGGAGAAGGGCATCGTGATGCAACGCTGGCATCTAAGTCAGTGCTGAGAGAGTATGCTTTGGTCGATATGCCACATAAAATGGCGTGTAATGAAGATATTTACTCTTTACGTGATGATACGTGCAGTACTTAATACAGTGCGCTGATCTGATCTACGGTATTCCAGTCTAAAGAGCCTTTTTTATGGGCAATGATATGTTCGATGTAGCGGGCAAACATGTCGGTCTCGATGTTGACCCGGCTTCCTCTTTTATAGGTTCCAAAAAGCGTCTCTTTCATGGTAATAGGAATAATGGTTAGACGAAAAGAGGTCTCAAACACCTCATTGACGGTCAGGCTGACGCCGTCGATAGTGATAGAGCCTTTGGGGACAATGTAAGCGATAAACTTCGGGTCTATCTCGACAAAGACGTCGTAAGAGTTACCGTTGTTCTTGATCTGTGTGATGGTACCGACGGTGTCGACATGCCCTTGAACGATGTGGCCTTCAAAACGGTCGCCCATCATCATAGCCGGCTCCATGTGCACCTTGCCTTTATAGTTCTCCATCGCGACATGACTCTGTGTCTCAGGTGAAAGTTCAACACTAAAACCGTCGCCAGACAAGGCAGTGACACTGAGACAGGTTCCGTTGATTGCGATAGAGTCGCCCATCTTCGGCCTGTAAGAAGCTTGCAGTGTCAGTGTGTTGTTGGCCATACTTTTGACAGTGGCCATCTCTCTTATCAGTCCTGTAAACACGTAAAGCCTTTGAATTATTTTGAAGATATTATAACAAAATAGAAGTTCGATTATCGGTTTAGGGTCAGCTCAGTGGATGCCCTGATGGTATTTAAAAAACGATCTTTCCATCTTCTTGCAGCCCGGCAATGATCTGTTTCGCTTTTTCATGTCCGGCATAGGCTGCTTTGCGGCAGAGGTCAAGCGCTTTGTCATGGTCCTCTTCGACCCCCATACCCTGGTCATACATAAGTCCAAGGTTGTAATACCCCTCAGCCAACTCTTTGTCGGCTGCACGAGAGAAACAGATAAAAGCACGCTGGTAGTCTTTAGGTACACCGTGCCCCTCTTTGTAGAGCGCGCCTAAGTTGTTAAAGGCTTCGACATGCCCGCGTTTTGCGGCCTCTTCGTACCAAAAAGCCGATTCCGAATAGTTTTGCAGACAGCCCAGTCCACGTTCCAACATCAGTGCGACCTCATACATGGCAGGCGGGACTTCCCGCTCTGCCGCTTCAAGATAGAGTTCGTGGGCTTTGAACTGGTCATGCTCTACTCCGCCAATACCGTGACTGTACAGGAGGGCTAAGTTAAAAAGAGCGTAGGGCTGTTTCTGCTCGGCAGCCTGCAGATAACAGGCTAATGCCTTCTCATCACTCTTCTCAACACCAAATGCATTTTGGTACATAAAAGCCAGAGATGTCATTGCCGTTGCGTCACCTTGATTGGCTAATGCTTCATAAAGTGTATAGGCTTTTTCATAGTTTTTTGCATTGTAGGCATCATGGGCTTGTTGGATCATTATTAGTTCTCGCATTTATTTAGTTGTAGGATTTTAGTGGGTTTGGGGTTAAGAGGGACTAAAGATAAAAGGATAATTAAAAATTAAAAATCTAACATCAAGAATCGGAGCGCAGCGACTATCGTCGCACTTTCCTGTCACCGCGATTGTCTACTTTTCGTTTGGTGATCAACTTTTTAAGACGCTCTTTTTCACTCATGAAGTCTTCACGAATAAGGTGCTCGCTTCCGCCATCGACTTCCGGATCATAGTACATGACCTCTGGAACATAGTCTTTAAACAGTTCTTTTGTGTTTTTCTTTTGAGCCATAATGTCCCTTTATAATAAGTAATACCTTATTTTAGAGTGTATTGGCTTATAAAGGTTATAAATCTTGTGATATGTCAAATCTTTGTTTGGAAAAAGAGCGTAAAGTAGCTTTATGAATGTAGTATTATTTATCCATATTTTATCGGCCACTGCCTGGATAGGCGGTTCACTTTTTTTGTTTGCTCTGGGTATCTTTTTAAGAGACAAAGATGCACAAGGGGATGTTTATGAACACATCGGTCCCATATACGGTTATTTTGAGACCTTTTGGCTGTTGACACTGTTGGGAACAGGTACTTATATGTTTTTACAACACGGTGTAGGAGATGTTCTTATCTATGCACCTGATTCAACACTGGCACAGGAGATGACACGCAAACTCTATGCTGTCGGGTTGATCTCGCTGTTGACTATCATCCATATGGCCATTGCATTCAAGGTGCATAAAGCAAGTCGAACGACGATACAGAACATTGTCATGCGGGGAAGTTCACTGCTGATCTTTGTCCTGAATATCGTTATTCTATGGCATGCAATAGGGGTGCGGTCTTCTTTATAAGTCGTTTTGACTTATCTTTTTGATATTGCTTAGATGTTTGAACTTTATCGCCGTTATCTTTCCTTCTTGTGTCGGCAAAAAGGAAACGAAAAACCTCCCGTGGACGGCTTCAGGGTCGGTAGCTACCGACTACCATCCTTCCACTCGTTCCCTCGCTAAAAATCCCTAACTCGCTTTGCTCAAACAAAGTGATTTTTTTAACGCTCATCTCTCCCTTCAGTCTGCCTTGCAGATGCCACGGAAAGAGAAAAGCGGTAACGCATTTATTTGAATATAAAAGCTAAAGCTTTTGACCTAGTTGGAATATTGTCGACAAGTTTCTGCGTCTTGGTACAGTGGCTGAAGCCGGAGGGGTTTCATGACTCCAAATATTTGATACTTTTGACTGTAACTGTACCCGTCATTGCACTTTCTTTTTTTCGTTAGTTTTACGACTCTGCATTTAGTGCCTCCCTGCATTGCGCTGTTGGCGCTTATCTTCTTTGTGCACGCAAAGAAAAAAAGTGACATACTAGTGCTATAAAGTAATTAAAAAAGTTTTGTAGGTAAATAATTAGAATCGAAAGTAGGGAAGTTAAGACGTTGTATGTAAAAAATCACGAGGCGAGAGCCAAGTGATTTATAGATTTACTTTTTGATCTCTAAAAGCTCAATATCAAAAATAAGTGTTGAATTAGGTGCGATCGTCTGTCCTGCGCCGCGTTCACCATAAGCAAGATCAGCGGGAATGTACAGTTGCCATTTTGCACCGACTTTCATAAGTTGCAGGGCTTCAGTCCAACCTGGGATGACGCCGTTGACCGGGAAAGTTGCCGGTTGGCCGCGTTGAACTGAACTGTCAAAGACCTGACCGTTAATCAAGGTACCGTTATAGTGTGTCACAACAGTGTCTGTAGAAGTCGGTGTTGCACCTGTTCCGGCTTGTACTATTTTGTATTGAAGACCGCTTGGCAGAGTGACAACACCCTCTTTAGCTTTGTTCTGCGCTAAGAACGCTTCACCGTCAGCCTTGTTTTTTTCACCAAGCTGCGCCATGTTTTGAGCTGCACGTTCTTGCGCCTGTTTTTGAAAAGCCATAGTCGCCATTTGTATCTCTTCATCAGAAAGTCTGGACGCTTTGCCGTCAAGAGAGTCTTGGAGCCCCAGTATCAGAGCATCACTGCTAAGCAGATCTTTTGATGCACTCAATTGAGCACCGATCTGAAGACCATAGGCATAACCCACCTTTTCTGCTTGTGTTGAAAGTGTCATTGCTGCCGGTTTAGCGGCTTCGGTCTTTGCAGGTTTGTCTTCATTACAGCCGGTTATTGTCATAGTGACCAGGGCAAATACGAGTGTTGAGAGGTAGATCTTTTTCATGTAGGTTCTTCTTTCGTGTGAGTTTTAGTGGGAGTAATATAACGAAAGATGGCTAATATAGAGTAATGAGAGTGAGATCACTCTCTAAAGTGTTATTATTTTATATAAGAACAGCAGTAGTCGGTAGGTGTTTTAATAATGAGATCGAACGAACTGTTAGCAGGGACTTCGAAACTGCAGGGTACGTCAAGTGTTTTGAACGTGTCGTCACCCGGCAATTTTACTTCAAGCTCACCGGCCATGATCTCCATGATCTCTTTAAGGTCCGTACCAAAAGTGTACTCGCCCGGTAACATGATCCCTAATGACTTGATACTGCCATCGCCGAACTTTAGTGTGCGGCTTGTGACTTTTCCGTCATAGTAGATATTGGCAGCTTTGACGGCTGTTACATTTTCAAATTCACTCATTATTTTCCTTTTAGCGGTTTAACTAGTTGTTTGATCTCTTTTGGGAGATGTGCAAAGGCGACTTCGTGAGTACCTTTTGACCCCGGTTCCATGCACTTGAGTTCAACGGCCTGAACATCAGGCATAAAACGCATCAGCTTCTCCTGTTTTTGGTCCATAGTGAAGATGATGTTCTCTTTTGAGTAGTCAACACTCTTTTTCTTTTTTGCCATTATTCTGTTCCTATTTTTTATAGATACCGGTATCGGTAACGTCGATCTTGCCTGCATCTTTAAGTGTTGTGAGTGAACGTTTATAGTTTTTCTTGCTGAGTCCAAATACACTGTTGATCAGGTCGGCATCGCTTTTGTAGTTATATGGAAGTGAACCGCCGTTCTCTTCAAGCAGCTGCATCACCTTGTCGGTAGCGATATCTGTTTTAGCCGCTGTGCCGATAGGCTGCAGAGAGATGTCCATATTGCCATCTTTGCGTACAAGTTTCACAAAACCTTTTTTAGTGTCACCAGCAGCGATATCTTCAAAGATCTCATTGGTGAAGAGCATACCGGAATAGGTGTCGTCAACAATGACCTTATAGCCAAGCGGTGTTCTGGCCATTACTAGGAGTTTGACCGGTCTGTTTTTATAATAACCGTCTTCGACTTCATGGCTAAGATACTGTTTGATCTTCTCAACACCAAGAAGGCGCTCGCTCTGCTCATCTTTGACAATGCGCAGTATACGTCTGTCGCCTACTTTAAAAGGTGTCTTTTGGCGGTTTTTAGGAATGAACAGGTCTTTTGGCAGGCCCCAGTCCACAAAGGCGCCAAAGTCAGCGACATCGACCACCTCAAAAAAGCCAAACTCATCCAACATCGCTTTTGGGGTGTCAGTTGTGGCTACAAGACGGTCTTCACTGTCGGTATAGACAAAGACCTGGATCTCCTGGTCGACCAGCATGTTCTCTGTGACATATTGACCGGGGAGAAGAATGTCCTCTTCGTTTTCAGCCATCAGGTAGATACCGGGCTCCGTAAATCTATCTATTCTAAGGGTGTTTATCTTCCCTAACTCTATCTTTTCATTAATCATGGCCGAATTATAGCGGATATTCCATATGAGGGCACCTCTAAGTAGAGAATATTTGGTTTAAGGGGAGATAAAAGAAGAGGTAGATTATATTTTTAATAAAGCTTTTAAGATATTTTTTGTAATATACGCGTCCACTTTGCCGTTTTAAACAAAATGGTTGAGTATTTGTACCTATATATACTATATATTAGATACAAGTATTGGCAGGGTGCAAACCGCTTCTGCCTGAAATGGTCAAAGTAAACAAGTTAGAGAGTGTCTGCCTCGCAAGAGGCAAGCTTTAGTGCCTCAGCGGCTAGCGAAGCTATTTGGACGTGTTCAAATAGCTTGTAAAACAATAATAGGGCTTACAATGAAAGTACGCGCTTCAGTAAAGAAGATGTGTGACGAATGTAAAATCGTCAAACGCAAGGGAATTGTCAGAGTGATCTGTAGCAAAAACCCAAAACATAAACAGAGACAAGGATAAGCATGGCACGTATTGCTGGTGTGGACTTACCTAAGAAAAAACGTGTAGAGTATGGTCTAACATACATCTACGGAGTCGGTCTTTACGCTTCTCGTCAGGTTCTTGACGCGACAGGTATTGACTATAACAAACGTGTTCATGAGCTTACAGAAGCTGATGTAGCTGCTATTACTGCAGAGATCCGTGCAAGCCATATGGTTGAAGGTGATCTTCGTAAGAAAGTTGCAATGGACATTAAAGCACTTATGGACCTTGGTTCTTACCGTGGTCTACGTCACCGTCGTGGTCTTCCATGTCGTGGACAAAAAACTAAGACAAATGCGCGTACTCGCAAGGGTAAACGTAAGACTGTCGGCGCAGCGTAAGGGATTAGAGTATGGCAAAAAGAAAAGCAACTCGTAAAAAAGTAGTAAAAAAGAATATTGCACGCGGTATCGTTCATATCGCTGCATCATTCAACAACACTCTAGTTACTATCACTGATGAGATGGGTAACATGATGGCATGGTCATCTGCAGGTAGCCTTGGTTTCAAGGGTTCTAAAAAATCTACGCCGTTTGCAGCGCAGGCAGCAGTAGAAGATGCAGTAGCAAAAGCGCAAGTACATGGTATCAAAGAACTTGGTATCAAAGTACAAGGTCCTGGTTCAGGTCGTGAAACAGCAGTTAAAGCTGTAGGTGCTATCGAAGGTATCCGTGTTACATTCATGAAAGATGTTACACCACTACCACACAACGGTTGTCGCGCACCTAAGCGTCGTAGAGTTTAAGGAGATTACTGATGGCAAGATATAGAGGTCCAGTAGAAAAAATCGAAAGAAGATTCGGTGTAAGCCTTAACTTAAAAGGTGAGCGTCGTCTTGCAGGTAAATCTGCTCTAGAAAAACGTCCTTACGGTCCAGGTCAGCATGGCCAACGTCGTAAGAAAGTTTCTGAGTACGGTCTACAGCTTAATGAAAAGCAAAAAGCTAAATTTATGTACGGTGTTTCTGAGAAGCAGATGCGTGCACTGTTTGGCCAAGCTAAACGTCAAGATGGAAATACAGGTACGAACCTTGTTCTTCTTCTTGAGCAGCGTCTTGACAATGTTGTTTACAGAATGGGATTCGCATCGACTCGTCGTTTCGCGCGCCAATTCGTAAACCACGGTCACGTACTTGTTGACGGTAAACGTGTAGATATCGCTTCTTACCGTGTTAAACCAGGTCAAAAAGTAGAGATCCGTGAAAAAAGCAAGCAGAACAACCAAGTTCTACGTGCTATCGAACTAACAGCTCAAACTGGAATCGCTCCATGGGTTGATATCGATGCTGAAAAAGTATTTGGTATCTTCTCACGTCTTCCAGAACGTGAAGAGATCGTTATCCCAGTAGAAGAACGTTTAATCGTTGAGCTTTACTCGAAATAATTTATAAAAAGGCGTTGTGAATGAAAAAAATCAAAACATCTCCGCTTCTTCCACAAGAGTTTGTGGTTGAGCAAATCAGCGAAAATGAAGCAAATGTAATTGCATACCCGTTTGAAACAGGTTATGCAGTATCACTTGCACACCCATTACGTCGCTTTTTGCTTAGCAGCTCTGTAGGGTATGCTCCGGTAGCAATCAAGATCGAAGGCGCTAAGCACGAGTTTGACTCAGTGCGCGGTATGCTTGAAGATATTTCTGACTTTATTATCAACCTTAAAGGTATTCGCTTTAAACTTAAAGACGATGCTAAAGAGGCTGAGATCACATACAGCTTTGCTGGTCCATGTGAGATCAAAGGTTCTGACCTTGCGAATGATGAAGTAGAAGTGGTTACTCCGGATGCATTCCTTGCAACTCTTAACGATGATGCAACGCTGAACTTTACAATCAAAATTTTCCAGGGTATCGGTTATGTACCAAGTGAAGACATTCGTGAAGAACTGGATGAAGGCTACATCGCGCTAGATGCATTCTTTACTCCGGTTCGTAAAGCGACTTACGCTATCGAGAATGTTCTTGTTGAAGACAACCCGAACTTTGAAAAAGTTGTATTGAACATCGTAACCGATGGTCAAATCTCTCCTCTGGATGCATTCCGTAATGCTCTGGAAGTCATGCACGCTCAACTGAACGTGTTTAGCTCAGAGATCAGTATCCAGGCTCCAGCTACTATCGAACGTGTTGAAGAGTCTCCGGAACTGAAAAAATTGACTGCGCGTATTGATGATCTTGGTTTGAGTGCTCGTTCATTCAACTGTCTTGATCGTTCAAACATTAAATATATCGGCGAAATCGTACTGATGAGCCAAAACGATCTTAAGAACGTTAAAAACCTGGGTAAAAAATCTTACGAAGAGATCCTTGAGAAACTGACTGAAACTGGTTTCTCTGTTGGTGAAAACTTGTCAGATGACCTTGTTAGCGCACTTAAGAAAAAAATCGAAGCTGAATAAGGAAGTAACATGAGACACCGTCATGGATACCGTAAACTAAGTCGTACTAGCTCACACCGTGCAGCTCTTCTTAAAAACCTTAGTATTGCGTTGATCGAAAACGAAAAAATCGAAACAACTGTTCCAAAAGCAAAAGAGCTACGTTCTTTTGTTGAGAAACTAATCACAGCAGCTGCTAAAGGTGACTCTAATGCTCACCGTACAGTGTTCGCTGCACTACAAAGCAAAGAAGCTACAAACAAACTTGTAACTGAAATTGCTCCTAAGTACGCAGACCGTAAAGGTGGATACACACGTATCACTCGTACTCGTATTCGTCGCGGTGACGCAACGACTATGGCTTTCATCGAATTAGTATAATTCGATATCGTCACGCCATGCGCGTGACACCCCCTTTTATATAAAAACAACTAAACCTTCACCACTAAACAAAAAATTCCTAGTGAACTATGAGAAATAGTTATACAAAATTTCGTCTGAAAAAAAGAATTTCAAGAAATTCCAAAATTCTCTCAAAAACATCTTGACATCCAATTGTGATTTGTCTATAATTCCCGTCCACAAACGAAGAGAGCTTGAAAAGGCAACTCGAAGATTCAACGTGTTGTTGAGTATTTAACGTTTGAGATCATTGAAAACTAAG
>JBDLJE010000069.1:0-12382 GCA_039714575.1 Campylobacterota bacterium
TTCAAACACAGCAAACGCTTCGTTGATCTCTTGAGCGGTGTACTCTATGGTGTTGCTGGAGACATAGTGTTGTACCGTTGTCACTTTGTCAGGTGAATATTCGGCATACCCCTCGACTTCTGAAAATAAACTTTCTATCTGCCCACCCTCTTGAAGACAATTATTGTCAATTAGAGATTGTTTTGTAAATGCGGCTAATGCCCCATATTCAAGACTATCATTATTGTCACTAACATAAACACTACTGTAGTAGTCAATAAAATGTTTCGCACCACATGTTAATTTCATGTCTAGGATAATTGAAGAGTACGTATCAGCAGAAAAATGAAAAACAACGTATAACGAGTTCTCATCATACCATTGGTCATTCAACCCAGAGTCTCTATCCAAAAATTCTTGTACTAAACCTTGAAAGTCAACTACAGTTACTTGATCTTCTTTTTGTATTGTTACATAAGTATGTTCAGTTTCTGTCTCAGAGCAGCCAGTAAAAAACCATACTAATAAAACTATTATCAATATATTTTTCATATTGTTCACCTTTGTTTCTCACAGAAAATAAATTATTACAATATTTTATAATAATTTGTGTTTACTTTTAAATAGCTCATTTAAAATGAGAAGTTTAAAACCCATTTTCTATCTTATTAGATATTTGTACGGAGTACAATCACTCTTTTACTTTAACTTTATCCATGTTGAGCTTGGGAAATACGCAGTACGACACTCCTCTGTAATATTTAGATCTTCTATCTGACGTATTGATGCTTTATTTTCAAGCCATTCGTCGCGTACGGCTCTCCATGTTGGATCTTTTTGTTTTTTCAATTCAATCCACGTCTGAGGACTTGGTGCAACTACATTTCCTGTAGTGATCTCTTTTAATTCTGCCAATCCTTGTGCTATCGCACCTACAAACATATTCATAAAAAGAGTTGTTCGCAGCTCTACCTTCTCATATAAAATAAACTCTTGTACTCCAGCTCTGTATGAAATTTCTTTGTGCTGTGTGCAATTTATATCATTATTTGATGGCAATCTTGGAGGATGTTCTTGCCATTGATGATGCCCATCCAAACTGCCAATAAAACTTGCGACAATATTATCAACAGTAATATTGTAGTCGCTGCCAATAAGCCCAGCCTGATCGATAAGCTGCTTTACGCCAGTAACATCGAGTAAGGCAAGTTTTGAAAGAACAACCGAGTCATAAGCAACCGTATATGTTTCAGGATCGAAAAACTCTTCTTCATTTGCAATATCTTGTTCTGAAATACCCATTTCTAACTTAACTCTCTGCGCTACATCTGGTATAGGCATAAGACCGGTCACTTGTCCGAGGTATGTCTCGTTAAACACGCCCTGAAGCTGTTCATCTGTCAAGCCTTTAGACAGAAAGATCTCATCAAAGTATATGCCGCTCTGTTCCTCAAGATATTCCAAGGCCTGTTCTTCTATTGTTGCCTGAACATTATCAAGAAGTTGATCTTGTAGCTGTTCTAAACTTTGACGGCTCGGCAACCCAATGCTTTCTCCTATAACTGCAAAAGCATCTAGTAGAGCAAAGATATCGCTCAGGGAGTCCTTAATGGTTTCGACACTGTCGCGCATTTCACAGCCACTAAGTTCACTTGGTATGCCCTGTAACTGACCAGAATAACATTCAAACCACTCTTGTGCCGGTTCATAGAACTTTTGACGTTCAATTGCTTGGACCATAGTGATATCAAACCTTGCCATTAAGTCAGTGATTTCATCTTGCAGCTCACAACCAAGATTTTCCATTTTTTCACGGATCTCTTCAATAGGCGTACCTACTAATGAGCCTTCTTCACAGGTGCTCCACTCTTCTACATCTTCAGCACTAATAGAGTCTTTTCGCATTGTATTGACCATGGTCTTACTCATTGCAACACCATAGGCACCCATTGCTTCGTCGATATCATCACGCCAGCTTAACAACAGGCCTTTGATCGGAGATGTTTCAGAATTTAAAATTTGCGCGAGGTCTGTTAACAGGTCATGAATCAGTACAAGTGCATCACCAATTAGACGGGCTTCTTGTCTAATGTCTTCAGCTCTTTCAAAATAGTCATATCTGTAGTACATTGCCCTGTTCTCAAGCTCCTCTACTGCATCAAGTATTTGATCATTTAATAGACGTTGTGTTTTACAAACTGGTTCTTCAACCCACATGACATCCGGCCAGCAAATAGGCCCCTTGCATTTTATATAAGGAATAGGGACTAGTGGACAAGGGTCAGGAATCGGTACTAGCTCCGTAAGTTTTTCTCTTGCTTCTTGCAGCGTCGATAGATGTTGTTGCTCAAGTGATTTCAATTCTGCCACAGCTGTTGCTAAATGTGCGAAACGTACATCGTCTATCTTTGCTAAAAAGCCATACAGTTCATTTGTAAGGCCTTGTAACGCATCAATGCCCAAGTTACTAGAGTCAATAATTTGTTGTGCCAATTCCAGTATACGCGCAAGATCTTCATCTGTCAAATTTAACCCGTAATAAATAGTGATCATCTGTAAGATGGCTTCATCGATTTCTGCCCAAATAGAGTCGTTTGCCAAATCGTCAACCCCAGTTCTAAGTTCTGTAATAGTCCATAAGTGTCGACCGCCGTTAATACGCTCGTATTGGTTTTGTATCTCCTCATCATAGATCAAGGTGTCTCTTACAAACTTTCCATACTCTTGATCCAATGCAATTTGATGCCTATAATCGCCCAGTAGCTCACCCTGCAAGTTACGTAATGGCGGTGTACGATCAGCTATATACTGTTCCAGCTTGATATGCCGATATTCAGATTCGAGGCCAGCCCCATACAATAATTCAAACACATCGCCACTGTATTGGTTCACGTAAGTATGTGAAAAAACATCTGTTGCAGCATGGGTCAAGTAACCATAGGCAAATGCTTTTGTTCTATTGCCATCTTCTGTTTTTCGAAGTAGATACTCCAACCAAACACTACTGTACCAGTCAGCATCAAGTTTTACCCCATCTTCTATACCACCGGGGTGTACAACCATCTGTCCAGCGACAACATCCGGAACAGCATCAGGGCCGATCGTACCCATTAGATATGTCGACTTATTATTTAAGATGGCATCTCTAACATCTGCAGGTACTTCAATTTCAATGTCTTTTTTATCAACCATAAAGGTAAGCTGCCCATCATCTTCGAGGTCGTTGATGACCTCTTGTCCTACCCACATATGAGTTTCAAGTTTAAAGGCATTTAGCCCAACTGGGTTGTATATGAGCAAAAATAGTGTAAAAACGTACCAAAATAGAGATGTTTTGCCCTGTTTTAATTTACCACATTTGACTTTCTGTTAATCATTTCATCTACCTTCAAAATATAATTAAACAAAATATATTAAACATGCACTTACAACCAACAATATATACAGTTAAAAAATATTTAATTATAAATAGTGTTTATATAAGTTACATATTATTTTTTATGAAACTAGACGCAATAAATCAATGCCGTGACGTATAAGTAGTCTTCTTGACGGCTATTCAACAATCTTAATGTTTTGTCTGATGATATAAATATGAAAAAATGATTTAATTTTGGAAAATTCTTTCGGAGTTTTATAGTTTATATATGTTTTACTTTATCTTTAATTAATAAAAAATGAGATAAGATAATATTTAACAAAAATCTGCGGTTATTTATAAAATAGAATATGTGCAGATAATTACTAAATGGAGATAGTTATGTTACAAAAAACAGGTTTATATTCGGTCGCTGTAACTGCGGTTTTATTACTGGTTGGGTGTGGTGACAGTGATACCGCCGGAGATATTGGGACGGGTGATCCTCTGTCACTGGATGGAACATGGTCTAACGGTCTTGAAACAAAGACGTTTTCTGATACAAATTTTAGTACGGCTATGGCATTTGACACCAGTGACATGCAGTATGATGTTAATGGGTCGGGTACTTTGGATATCAATGGAACCAAGCAGATCCAGCCCAATGATATTACCGTGACCAAAATAGAGCTGACCTATACAAGCTGCAGCAGTACAACGACATATAAAAGACAAGACCTTGTAGACAATGCCAATACCTTTGCGTACTGCGGCTATAACGACTGGCTTATTGATGTACAAAAAGACACTTCAGCATGTGCTTGTTTCGATAAAAAAGATATTTATAATATTGATACAACCGGAATACGTTTTGGAGATTATGATCTGGGAGTGGATGCCGATGGCTACCCTGAAGGCCTCTCCACATACTACTTATATAGACAGTAACAAAACAGGCTAAACGCACATGATGTGTGAATGCCTTTTTAAAACACGGCTTTCTTACTAAATCTTCTATTACGGCACGGAAGATTACAACGTAGAGTGGTTATACTTAAGTATGAAAAAGCGACTATTTTTAGCACTGCCGGCATGTATTGATGATTATAAAACGATACAAGATGATTTTGCAGACATTATTGACGGTCGCTGGGTACCGCCGGAGAACCTGCATCTGACATTAAGTTTTTATGGTGATAAATTTGAGAAAGATGAATTGTTAGAGAGACTTTCCTCAGTGATAGTCGAGATAGCACCATCGACAATTAAAGGCTTAGGCTATTTTGAGAAGCGAAAGATCCTTTATGCAAATATTGAAAACCCCGCCTTGTCCACAATGTATGAGACCCTCAACACTCTTTTTGATCTGCCTGTAAAACATACCTTCGTTGCGCATGTGACATTGATGCGCCTCAAAGAGCTTGTGAACAGAGAGAAGTTTTATGACCGACTTGACATATACAAGGAGCGGGAGATCGGATCGTTGGGCAGCTCATTAGAGCTGATGCAGAGTGAACTGCACCCTGACGGGGCAAGATATACTCTGCTCAAGAGGTTTTAAGATGATCATCTGCAACTGCGTAGTTCATCTCGACCTGTATGATGCGGTCTCTTTAAAAGGACGTCGCAGCGTGCTGAACAAGTTCAAAGAGAAGTTGAAAACATTCAACGTCTCTGTAATGGATATTAGCGGCGAGTACCCTAAAGAGGCAGATATCGCTTTTGTCTTTCTGTCACCGAACAAATTGGAATCAGCACGTTATCGAGAGAAGATCGAGAATGCATTGGTAAACCTTTTCCCCGAATATACCATAGAACTTGACTATGAAGAGCTTTAATCGGTCTCTTAACTAAATAGGTGGTACTATCTACAGATGATACAAAGAGCAGTGATCGATGTCAGCGGTATTGTCCAGGGGGTTGGCTTTCGTCCCTTTGTCTATACCCTTGCAAAAGAGCTTGATCTTAACGGATATGTTCTTAACAGCGGCGACGGTGTTCACATAGAGGTTGAGGGTGAGAGCCAGAACATCGATCGTTTTTTAGAGAGACTGCATAATGAGCCGCCGCCTCTTGCAAAGATAGAAGCCATAGAAAAAAGTTTTGATGATCCTCAGGACAGCCCCGATTTTGTAATTCAAGAGAGCGTACAAGGTCAAAAACGAACATTGGTCTCACCCGACATGTCGATCTGTGACGCTTGTCTGACCGAACTGTTCAACACTAACGACAGACGTTACCGCTACTTCGCCTCCAACTGTACCCACTGCGGACCGCGCTACTCCATCATCGAGACCCTTCCTTATGACAGAGCACTTACCTCTATGAAAGACTTTAGGATGTGTCCGGCCTGTGATAGAGAGTATAAAGACCCGCTTGACAGACGCTATCATGCGCAGCCCATCAGCTGCCATGACTGCGGTCCGACCCTTAAATTGTATGATGATCAAAACAGACAAGTCCTCTGTGATGACCCTATTCAAAAAGTTGCCCGACTGTTTGAACAGGGGGCGATCATTGCTGTCAAAGGGCTGGGCGGCTTTCATCTGATGTGTGACGGAGAGAACGAAGAGAGTGTTGCTCTGCTTCGTCAAAGAAAGAACCGGCCGTTAAAGCCTCTGGCTCTTCTTTTTCCAACGATGAAGATGATAGAAGAGAACAGTCTCGTATCACCCCATGAAAAAGAGATGATCGACTCTAGAGAGCGGCCTATAGTCCTGGTATATAAAAAAGAGGAGAGTTTCATTGCCTCCAATGTCGCCCCGGGTATTGACCGCATCGGGGTGATGCTGCCTTATACGCCGTTACAGTATTTGATCTTTGACTCTTTTAAAAAGCCGCTGGTCGCGACCAGTGCCAACATGAGCAACGAGCCTATTATTCGAACCAAAGATGAGCTGATGCAGAAGCTTGGAAATGTGGTTGATTATCTGCTCGATTTCGACCGTGAGATCGTCAATGCTGTGGATGACAGCGTCGTGCAGATGGTCGATGGCCGACCGCTCTTTTTACGTTTGGGACGAGGTTTTGCGCCCAAGTCGTTCACTCTCCCATTTATGCTTAACAAAAAGATATTGGCTGTAGGCGGTGAGCAGAAAAACACCTTGGCACTGGCCTTTCACAACCAGGTCATCATAAGCCCGCATATCGGGGATCTGAACTCCATTGAGGCCTTTGACTTTTTTGAGCGGACACTGCAGACCTTTTATCGTTTTTACGACTTCACTCCCGACATCATTGTCTGCGACAAACACCCCGACTATGCCACCTCTCGCTGGGCAAAAGAGCAGGGTGTTCCTGTTGTTGAGGTGCAGCACCATCATGCCCATATCTTGAGTGTGATGTTGGAACAGCAGATACAAGATGAAGTGTTGGGTGTTGCTTTTGACGGCACGGGTCTTGGTGATGACAACACGGTTTGGGGTGGCGAGTTCCTGCGCTGCAGCGGCAGAGACTATGAAAGAGCAGGACACTTTAAACCTATAAAACTTATAGGAGGAGAGAGGGCGGTAAAAGAGCCTAGGCGTGTAGCCCTTGCAATGCTTTTAGAGGTGATGGAGTTCGATGATGTCAAAAAGAGCAAGGTCGCTGCACAGTTCAGTGAAAAAGAGCTGGGGTTTCTGTACCAGGCTTATGACAAGGATATTAATACTATAACAACCTCTTCAATGGGACGGGTCTTTGACGGTGTGGCAAGCCTGCTGGGTATCGTGCATACTCTCTCGTATGAGGGCGAGAGCGGTTTGAAGATGGAGCAGTACTATGATGAGAACATCACAGATGGCTACCCTTTTGAATGCAACAATGGCGTTGTAAACTTAGACAGAATGGTTTTGGCACTGCTTGATGAAACCGATAAAACAGAAGGTGTTTCACGTTTTTTCAACACGGTTGTTGAAGTGATTGTCTTTATGGCAAAAGAGCATGGCCTTCCGCTTGTGCTCAGCGGCGGTGTGTTTCAGAACAGGGTGTTGGTGTCGCTTCTCTTTAAACGATTAGAGATGGAAAATATCAGGTACTATTTCCCGCAGGCTATATCACCGAATGACAGTTCAATAGCCTTGGGGCAGGTTGGGTATGCTATGAGGTGAATGTTGACCGGTCAGTGCTTACCCATACGTTTGGCACTTTGTACGCGGCTCTCTTTGTTACGCGCTTCACGCTCTTGCTGTTCACGAAGTTTGTGCGCTTGCAGCGCCTTTTTACGCTCTTTTTCCCGTTTTTTATACGCAGTTTTTTCAGCTTTTTTGTCCAATTTATCAAACATCTTTTCGGCTGATCTGCGATCTCTGTCCGACTTGCGTTCTAGTTCAGCTCTCTTTTTCTCTTCGGCTTTTTCCTGTTCGTACTTCTGCTTTTCGAATTTGCGTTCCTTCGCTCTTTCAAGCTTATAGGCTTCTCTCTCTTTTTTTGCTTCAGCTCTAGTGCTTTCATCTGCCAGTGCTGTAGATGCGAATGGAATCAATAGGGTAAGACTGAGTGCGATTGCCGTTTTTTTCATAGAACTTCCTCTGTGTTAGACACGCTTTTGCGGAATGTCGTTATATCTTGGCCTATTCTATATTGATTAGGCTTAGTTTTTGTCAAACAGGCGTATTCTGTATTTGCAGGTGATATTATTGTGCTTTTTAGTGGAGAAAATGCTTTATTGCATCTCCAACCGCATCAAATACATCTCCTCGCCATCAAGCACTCTAATAAGCAGATTATCGCACTTTGGACAGAGATACTCTATTTTCTCTAAAGTGTACTCTTTGTCGCATTCAGCGCAGTAGATCAGTAGCGGTTGATGCTGGATGACAAGTCTTGCATCATGACAGACGGTCTTCTCTTTAAAGGTCTCAAAGGCGGTCTCAAAGAGATGGACCTCTATACCGCTCTGCACACCGATCTTTACAGTGACTTCTAATATCTGCGTTGCATCGTTTGCTTCGGCATGGGTCTCGCACTGTTCCAGCAGGGCTTGAACCACAGAATATTCGTGCATCAGCAGATCCTAGGCAGGAGTTCGCCTTTTGGCAGTTCCAGATAGCGGCTGCTGCCGTAGAGGGAGTGGAGAATGACTTTGCCCTCTTTGTGTTTTGTAACACGGCCGATGATAGTCGCTTTTTGGCTGATCTCTGTCTGCTGTAAGGCCTGTATGGCGAGTTGTGCATGCATAGGGGGAACCGCGACAATGAAGGTCCCTTCGTTGGCAAAGTCAAAGGCCTCAAACCCAAAGATCTCACAGAGACCTTGTACTTCCTCTTCGACAGGGATGCTTGCCTCTTCCATCTCCAGACAGACCTGACTTTGCTCTGCCCACTCGTTCAAGACAGCGGAGAGACCGCCGCGTGTCGCATCACGCAGAGCGCTGATGGTAACATTAGAGTCGATGAGTGCCTCAACAGCAGGCCAGAGAGTAGCGCAGTCACTTTGAAGTGTACTGCTGACACCCAGCCCTTCACGCTCCATCAAGACGGCGGCTCCGTGACGCCCGACATCACCGCTGGCGATGATAATGTCGCCTTCATGCAGGTTCGAAGCCGAGATGCCTTCGCGTACCAGTCCACCGATGCCTGCCGTATTGATAAAGAGCCGATCGACGGAGCCTTTAGGCACTACCTTGGTGTCGCCGCAGACGATCTTGGCACCGCTCACCTTTAACTCTTCAGCCATCGACTTAACGATCTGCTCCAGCTGCTCAAAGTCAAATCCCTCTTCGATCATAAACGCAGCACTAAGGTATAGCGGCTTAGCTCCCATCATAGCCAAGTCATTTACCGTACCGGCGATGGCCAGCTTTCCGATGTTGCCGCCGCTGAAAAAGAGGGGACTGACGGTAAAACTGTCGGTGGTAAAAGCGATCTTTTTATCAACTTCCAGCACTGCAGCATCTTCAGCTTTGATAAGAATATCATTCTCAAAGTAGCGGTAAAAAAGATCGTGTATCAGTGCATTGGTCTCTTCACCGCCGCCGCCGTGGCTGAGTTGGACTTGTTTCATGTTTACTCCAAATAGGGCGATTTCGCCATAATTAAATATTGATCACCAGCGTGCATGTTCATAATGCTCTAAAATATTTTTATCTTTTGTGATTACTATTGTGTTGTAGAGAGCAGCGTGTGCACAGATTAGACGATCAAACGGGTCACGTGTCCAGTTAATAGCAATGGAGTGGTCGGCAACATCACTAAAAGAAGCGTTATCGACTTGCAAGCCAATCGTGCGTTGTAGATTTGCCAAGATCTCTTCAGGCGAGTAGGGTGTTCTCCCTATCTCTTGTAAAAACTTGAGTTCCATCTTGACCATGGGTGATACATAAAGATCAGACTCTTCCATTAGCTCTAACGTCTTTTGATTAAAACGTGCTAATTCATTTTTAAAAAGCCATAAGACAATGTGTGTATCTAAATAAACGGTTTCCACTCATTACTCCAATCAATGCTTACCAGATCTTCAGGGTCACCGTTAATAGCATCTGGATGCGATTCAAGACGATCAAACTTACTCTTCTTTTTTGGCGGTACGATCTTAATGATCTCGCCTTTACGTTTGACTTCGAGTGTTTCACCTGTCTCTAGGAGTTGATCGAGGAGTTTAAAAAGGTTGGCGCGCAGTGTTGATGGGGTGACGGTCATAATAGCTCCTTTTTAAATATTGTACAACAAATAAATTAATTGTACAACTATTGAATATTCCCATATCGATAATACGCATTACAAGCCCCCTCATCACTCACCATACAGCTGCCAAGCGGGTTGTTGGGGGTACAGGCTTTGCCGAAGACGCTGCAATCTTTTGGTTTGGCCAAACCTTGCAGGATGGTACCGCAGATACAGAGTTTATGATCATCGATAGGCTCATCGGACAAGACATTTGCAAATACCTTTTCAGCATTGATGCGGTCATAGGCATCTCTGAGTTTCAATGCAGAGTCGGGGATGTCACCGATACCGCGCCATCTAAAGTGCTCACGAGACTCCATGTACTGTTCAATAAGGGTTTGGGCTTTAAGATTCCCTTCGCGCGTTACCGAGCGGGTATATTCTATCTCGACTTCGTGGCGCCCTTCCTTTTTTTGGCGCAGCATCATCAAGATGCCTTCCATGACATCGACCGGCTCAAAGCCGCTCACGACGATGGGGGTGTTGTACGCAGCTGAAAGCGGTTCATAGATCTTTGAGCCTGTGATGACGCTGACATGAGAGGGGCCGATAAAGGCATTGATCTTGGCTAGACCCGGGTTCATGATCGCTTTGACAGCAGGAGGAACAAGGACGTGATTAATGTGAAAAAAGATATTTGTGATGCTGTTTTTGACAACATGGTCGATCACGGCTGCGGTCATAGGTGTGGTCGTCTCAAACCCTATGGCAAAGAAGATCACCTCTTTGTCGGGGTTCTCTTTTGCGATCTTAATAACATCCATCGGAGAGTAGAGCGGTCGTATATCTCTGCCTTTGGCACGCTCTTTGGCCAAGGTGCTTTTAGAACCGGGAACGCGGATCATGTCGCCTAAGGTACACAAGATGGCATCATCGATATTGGCAAGGGCGACGGCGTGGTCGATCCGCTCTTTGGGCATGATGCAGACGGGGCAGCCGGGACCGTGGATAAACTCGATGTTCTCAGGCAATATCTGCATTAGACCGTACTTCATGATGGTGTGGGTGTGCCCGCCGCACACCTCCATAATACGAAGCGGTTCTTTGAGCTCTTTAGCCTCTTTTTCTATCTCGAAGGCTAAGGCTTTGATGATCTGAGGATCTCGGAACTGCTCATAAAGGTCTTTTAGATGTAACTCATTCACCAAGAACCTTTATACCGTTTTATTGGGACAGTTCTCTGCCTCTTGAACCACTTGTCTGCGGTCTTGCTCTTCCATCTTCTCCACTATCTCCCGATAGACCTCCAGACTGGCCAAGGCCTCCTCTTTGTCGATCTTGTTCATCGCAAAACCGACATGGATCAGGATGTAGTCACCCACCTCGATCTCATCAGCCATCAGGTCAAGACTCACCTCCCTTTGAATACCCATGGTGTCTGTTGTAGCGATGTTCTCTTCGCTGATCTTGATCACTTTGGAGGGGATAGAGAGGCACATACTAGCTTCTCATCTTTCTCTTAAACTCGATCCAGTCGATCACCGCTTGGATGGAGTTGTCATCTTTAATATTGACCTCTAAGATATCGACACCCGGTTTGAGTTTGCGTGCTTCTGTTTTCTCGTGTGCAATGTCATAATCAAAGTGGGGCAGAAGGTCGGTTTTTGTGATCAAGACCAGGTCTGCCTGACGGAACATCACCGGATATTTTTCGATCTTGTCACTGCCTTCGGGAATAGAGACAAGAACGATGTTCAGGTGTGAACCGACATCATAACTTGCCGGACAGACAAGGTTGCCGACATTTTCGATGAAGCAGACATCGATGTCATTTAATGGCATATCATGCAGCCCTTTGTGCACCATAAAAGCGTCAAGATGGCAGGCGCTTCCTGTCTGGATCTGGTAGGCGGGGATCCCTTTGGCTTTAATGCGGTCGGCGTCGCGGCTGGTCTCAAGGTCGCCCTCGACAACGCCGAACTTGAAACCGGCAAGGTCTGCCATATGTTCAAGCAGCGTTGTCTTGCCGCTGCCCGGACTGCTCATAAGGTTGATAGCCAAAACATTGTGGTTGTCAAAATGGGCACGGTTGTGTGCCGCTTCGTGGTTGTTCTTGTCCAGGATCTTGGTGATGACGGAGATGGTCTTGGTGTCGTTCAGCTGGGGGTTGTGGTGCAGTGTCTCATGCGCCGCCTGGTGTTCATGAGAGTGATCGTGATGATGCTCATGTGTATGCTCGGTAATACTGCAGCCGCAATCTTGGCACATTTAGCGGTTCGCTGCTGATTTTTTGTAGATAACATAACTAATAAGCAGTGTTGCTGCTGCACCGATGACATCAAGTGCGTGTAGATTACCCAGTGCGTGCAGGTGGTTTGTGTGCCCTTCATGAGCAGACAAAAGTGTTCCTAACGATAAAAAAGATAGAAATTTAAACATAGTGACTCCTTAAGTATTA
>JBDLJE010000070.1:0-12328 GCA_039714575.1 Campylobacterota bacterium
TTTCGTGACTCAAAGTATATGATGTATCGAGGTGCTGCTAAACCCGCGTTCGTGCTCTCTTCTTTTCGTTAGGTTTCTTCTCTGCACGAGCAGAGAAGATAAAACACCAAAGTGTAATGCAGGGTGGCACTAAATGCCGCATCGTAAAAGTAACATCCTATTGATATGAAGTAATTAAAAAAATTTAAGCGTTCGAGAGAGTATATAGGAAGCGTTTAGTAATACTATTTCCCAAAAAGCCGAGAAAAGAACCCTTTGCCTTGCGCCTTCTGGACCATCCTAATAGCGCGGTCAACAGAGATCGCACCCACTTCGTAATCTTTGACCATCTTATCTTTTGCCCCGATACTGACACAAAACGGCACAGAGCTGATCTCATACTTTTTGGCCAGACGCGGGTTTTGCGTCACATCGACTTTGGCAATGACGGCTTCATCTTTGAAGTAGTTGTCAAGATGCGGCAGTTGGGTGAGAAGCTCTTGGCATGGACCGCACATAGGTGAATAAAAATCGATAAAGATCGCTTTGTCACTGCTCTCTACCAGCTGCGTGTAGGCTTCATCGGTTAGTTCAATAATCATAGTTGGCTCACTTTTAGAGATAAGGTAATAGTTTAATAATTATGAAAATAATACCCAAAAAGAGGATAGAACTTATAAAGACCTGGGCAGTAGTATCTTTGGGACGGCATTCGTACAGAGCAGCCAGGTTGACGTTGCTGACGGCCAGCGGCATCATCAACTCCATAAAAAGTATACCTTTTACAAGTGTCGGCAGATCGGTAAAGCGTATGATAAAAAAGGCGATCAACGGGAGCATCACAAACTTGACACCAACGCTCCAGTAGGTGAGACGGAGGTTCAGCTCTTTGATCTTGACGCCGTACAGGTAGATACCGAACAGTACCAGCTGCATCGTCATGGAAGCGTAGGCCCCCATCATCAGGGTCTTTTCAACGCTCTCGCTCGGAACATAGCCGATGAGGTTAAGGGTGATGGCAAAGAGAGCCGCCCAGAGTATAGGAAGTTTAACAATGTTCATCAGGGACTTTTTGACATCGAAACTGCCCCGCGAATAGAAGTAGACGCCGACGGTGTAGACAAAAAAGACATTGGCCAGGTTGATGACCGTGGTGTAGGGGATGGACTCTTCACCGAAGATAGCGATACCGAGAGGGATACCGAGGTTACCGGTGTTGCCGATAAGTGCGGCAACGGTTGCGATAGAACGCTCTTTTTTGTCGCTGAAAAGCTGTTTGACAATAGGCAGCATCAAAACAAGTGCGATGAAGACGATACCAAGATAGATCATCGGTGTCATAACAAGAGAGGCGTCGATAGGACGTTTGAGCAGTCCCCAAAAGGTCAAAAAGACCTGTAGAAAATAGACAGAGAGCAGGGTAATGGTGCGTTCGTCCATCTGCTCTTTGAACTGGCGTTTGGCAAAGTAGCCGACCAGGATAAAGATGTAGATGCCGAGAACGGAAAAGAGTATGGATGTCATGGGGTATTTTAGATTTTTAATGCTTGATTTTTGATTTTTGATTAGATAAAAATTAAAGAATAGGATGAAAACATATACTGTAGTTTGCTTTTGCTAAAATATGGTCAATAGATATAGAAGGCTTGTAGATGGTAGACGTTTTAGTAATTGGAAGCGGTGGCGCCGGTATGGTGGCGGCACTTTCGGCAAAAGAGGCCGGTGCCAGCGTTGCAGTGGTCTCCAAGACCTACCCTACACGCTCACAGACCTGTATGGCGCAAGGCGGCATCAATGCAGCTATCGGCGAAGATGACAGTGTAGATTCGCACATTGCAGACACACTGAAGTCATCACAGGGTCTGGGTGATGAAGAGGCGATAGAGAAGATGTGCCGTGACGCTGTTGAGGCGGTGGCCTGGCTAGACCGCATCGGTGTTCCGTTCTCGCGTTCGGCAGAGAGTAAAATAGCGCAGCGCCGTCTTGGCGGAGCAAGTGGCGAGCGTGCCTGTTATGCGCAGGACTATACAGGGCTGAAGATACTCCACTCCCTTTATGACAGCTGTCTAAAAGCAGAGATAGAGTTTCATAATGAACAGTTCTTAATGGAGCTGATCGTTGATGAGAGCAGCGAAAAAGGGCGTGTCTGCGGTGCGGTCTTTAAAGAGCTAAAGAGCGGTGAGCTGAAAAGCTTTTACGCTAAAACGGTCATTATGGCAACAGGCGGTTACAGCCGTGTGTATGACCACTACTCGACCAATGCAACGGGTTCAACAGGTGATGGTCTGGCCGTCGCACTTCGGGCGGGAGCCGTTGTGAGTGATATGGAGTTTGTACAGTTCCACCCGACAGGACTTAAAAACGCGTCTATTCTTATCTCGGAGTCAGCCCGTGGTGCCGGCGGGCACCTTCTTAATGCCCATGGCGAGCGTTTTACCGATGAGCTGCAGCCGCGCGACGCCCTCTCCCGTGCCATTGATGAAGAGATCGAGAAGAGCGGGGCTGTCTTTTTGGACATTCGTCATCTCGGCGAGAATTTCATTGACCACGAACTGCCGCAGGAGCGCAAGCTGGCTAAACTGTATGAGAATGTGGATCCGGCAACCGACATTATTCCGATCAAGCCTGTCGCGCATTACACGATGGGCGGTATTGCTGTGGATGACAGCGCCGAGAGCACACTGGATGGGCTTTTTGCCGTTGGGGAGTGCGCTAATCATAATGTGCACGGGGCGAACCGTCTGGGCGGAAACTCTCTGCTGGAGCTTATCGTCTTTGGAAAAGAGGCGGGCAGCAGCGCGGCCAAGGCGGCGAAAGAGCTGGAGACGGTTCGAAAGAGTTCAAAGTATGAAGCAGAAGTCGAGCAGCAGCTGCAGGCGATAAAAAGCTACACCAATGAGGTCGACTTCTATCAAAAACGGACAGACCTTGGTGAGCTGTTTTACAAATATGCGGGGATAAAGCGCAGTGAACAAGGGCTCACAACAGCTCTGGAGCAGGTACATGGAATGCAGCATGAGCTGCCGAAGATGGGTGCCTTGGATAGTACTAAAGTCTATAACACCAACCTTATGGAGTTTATGGAGTTCAGCAACATGCTTGCCCTTGCCGAGGTGATGTTAGTCGCTATGCTGGAGCGCAGGGAGAGTCGAGGGGCGCATGCCCGGGCCGACTTCAGCGAGCGTGATGATGTGATGTATAAGGGACACAGTTCGGTGCTGCTGCGTAACCATCGTGTCGAGGTCGGTTTTTCGAAAGTGAAGGGGGCGTAAGATGGTACTGAACATTATACGAAACGGCGAGAAGGTCAGCTATCAGGTCTCATCCAAAGAGGCAACTCTGCTGCAGCTTCTGAGTGAGATCAAGACGACAAAAGATGCATCGTTGAGTTTTGCCTCAGGTTGCCGTTCGAGTGTCTGCGGTTCGTGTGCGATGCGTGTTAACGGCAGAGAGGTTTTGGCCTGTACCTACAAGCCAGAAAGCGGAGACACTGTTGAGCCTCTGAAAAATGTTCCTCTTATTCGCGACCTGGTGGTTGATATGCAGAAGGCGCTAAGCTTTAACAAGGTGGCGCAAAACTGGGCTGTCAGCAGAGAAGAGCTTAGTGCTGTGAGTCCGAAAGATGCTGAAGCCAATGAGGTGCAGAGTGACTGTATCTTGTGTGGTGCCTGTTACAGTGCCTGTCCGGTGTATGAGGTCAACGGCGAGTTTATCGGGCCGTTTGCGTTGACACGCAGCTGGCGTTATGTCAGTGACAAACGTGAAGAGGATGCGGCCGGCAAAATAGCTGCCGTGCAGACAAACGGGGTTTGGGACTGTACACTTTGCGGTGAGTGCGTGCCGGTCTGTCCGCAGGGGATAGCGCCGAAGTCGGATATTGATATGTTGCGCAATAAAAGTAACATTTTGGGTTACATGGACCCCAAATATGCCAGTTTTGGCGGTGGACTTGATTTTGGAGCGCCTAGCTTTTAATGTTTTAGGACTCTTTGCAATTAGTCGCTTTATCGACTTCTCTTTCCTTTTTTCTCCGCAAAAAACGAAACCAAAAAGCTCTCGAATCGGCTTCGAGATCGGTAGCTACCGACTACTCTCCTTCCGTTCTTTCTCTCCCTAAAAACGACTAACTCGCTATGCTCAAACAAAGCCGTTTTTTTAACGGTCGTTCCTTCACTACAGTCGACTCTGCAGATGCTTCGAAAAAAGAGCAAGTGGTAACGCATCGATTAATGTGAAAGCTGACGCTTTCATCCCTGCCCAAATAAACTCCCGGCACTAGCTACTTGAGCCGTATAAACATATAGAACTACAGACTAACTGCTTTAGAGACAAAGTATCAACGTCTCAACAACAGCGTCTTTCTCTTTTTCCTCAAGGTTTGCTCTTTGGCAAGGCAAAGAGAAAAAGTTGAATCTATCACTATTAAAGAGGCTTGGAAGCTTAAAATGTCAAAGAGCCACAACTGTAACAAATTAAGTTCAGGTAGTGTTGTAACATTCTTAGGGAGATAAAATAAAAAATATCAGTTTGCATCTGTTATACTAGGTTAGTTGATAAAACTAAGGGCAAACAAGCCCCCATTAAGCGAGAAAACATGGCAAAAGAACATTCAGTAGACATCTCAGCAAAAATCGACATGCAGCACTTTAAAGATGCGATCCAGCAAGCAGAACGTGAAGTCGGCAACCGTTATGACTTTAAAGGCATAACAGCCGACATCGACTACAACGAAAAAGCAAAAACTTTGACACTGACATCGTCTAGCGACAACAAGCTTGAAGCACTGCAGGACATGGTTATCGCACGCTTTTTAAAACACGGACTAAGCTCAAAAGTCTTGGATGAAGCGAAGACAGAAGACAGCAGCGGCAGCAACCGCCGCGTGGTCTATAAGATCGTGGATTACATTGAGTCCAAAGAGGCGAAGAAGATCGTTGCCGAGATCAAGAAGATGAAGATCAAAGGGAGTGCCACTTTAGAAGGTGACCACATCCGTGTCAAATCAAAACAGATCGATGAACTTCAGAAGGTGATCAGAGAGATCCGTGCGATGGAGTGGGATGCACCACTTGTGTTCGAGAATATGCGTTAAGGATTCATAATGAGCAAAATGACCGTAGCTGAAGCGTCTGAGTATTTTAAGGTTTCCAAAGAGGCGATCCATAACCGTATTCGCCGGGGGACACTGGACTGTGTTATTGAACACGGCACGAAGTATGTCGTTGTGGGTGAGGTGAAAAATGAACCTGCACAGATCAACGCCGGCAACGACAAATACTACAGCTATATCGAGCAGGAGAATGCCGTTCTGAAAGCCAAGATATCAGAACTGGAGGGTGAGACGCGTTCACTCAGAGAGCAGCGTGAGCAGATGCTGATCGAAGAGAAGGTGAAGATAGAGCAGATCTACAAAGAGCGTGACATACAACTCAGAAACGTGTTGGAAGTTGTCGCTTCAAAATTTTTGACGCATCAAAATATGGATGCTGTCATTGAAGAGGCTGTTACGGCGGAAGAGGCGGAACCTTTTGACGACGTTATTGATGTTGAAGAGGAAGATGACTTTGTCTCTTTGAAGCAGTTTCTGAAGCTGAAGATGTACTCTAAGAAGAAGCGAACGAAGATCAAGGCGCGTTTTGAGAAATACGCTTTTGATGATGAACGTATTTTACTGAAGGGCGGTAAGATCTATCTGACGCCCAACCACTATGATTATAGTGATCTAATAAGGTAAAAAGTTCCTTATCGTCGTCTTTTCGGTCTTGCCGATCCACTCGCTTGTCTATCAGCCACTCTCTTTTCCATATTCAACTTCTTAAAACAGCTTTGACAGATGGCATATTTGGTGTCGAGCGGCAGCGGTTTTGTACATTGACGGCATCGCGGGACGAAGTGGCTCTGCTTGAGGGAGTTTTCGATGAAGTTGTTAAGTTTGACACGCGACTGTTTCGCCTTTTCGGCATCGAAGAACTGCTCTTCAAAACGGTAGCTCAGCCAGAGATAGAGGGAGATCTCTTTGACGTAGTCTTCGGCCTCCAGAAGCTCTTCCATGCTGTTGGCAAAGCTTCCGAGATTACTTGGCGGAAGGTAGGGGATGAACTGATCTTTCTCCAGCAGGTGGAGGTAGCGTTCATAGGCGGTCACGATAAAGGGTGAGCGCAGGCTTAACGGTGCGCAGGCCAGATGGAACTTGGTAGGCAGGTCAAGCTCATAGCCGTCAACGATGATAGCCGCTTCCAGCATGTCTTCAAGGTTGGCGGCTCGGAACGGGCCGTTGAACTTCATGTACTTGACAAAGAAGTTCAAGATCTCTTGTAGAGAGTTCTCCTCCAGTATGCCGCCGACGAGTTTAATGTGCTCAAGGTTCGCCATGACATTAAAAGGGATCTTGATCGGCGGCGGCGTCTGGTGGAAGGTAGATGACAGCTGGTTTAGCACTTCGGGACGAAGTGAGCCGACATACCCTTTTTCGTGCATGCCGTAGCGTCCTGCCCGTCCTGCTATCTGCTGCACTTCTGTAGCGATGAGCGGGCGCTGGCTGACCCCGTCGAACTTGTCGCCGCGGGAGAAGAGAATGGTCTGTATGGGGAGGTTAAGCCCCATAGCAATGGCGTCGGTCGCTACAAGGATCTCGGTCTCGCCCTCACGAAAACGGCGCGCCTCTTCACGTCTGACCTCGGGAGAGAGGTTGCCGTAGACGACACTGACCCTGTAGTTTTTGGAGAGCTGCTGTTTAAGTCTGAGCACGTTTGCCCGTGAAAAGGCGATGACGGCGGTAGCCGGTCTGATCTCCGTCAGGGGTGTGGCATGGGTGAGCATCTCAAGCGGGTTCTTGCGTTCAAAGTCGATGATCTCAAGAGGTTCATTAAGATACTCGGCCAAGGCGACGACAGCCTCTTTGCAGTTGGGTGAGCCTGTCATGATGACGGTCTTTGCCGGAGCACCTATGATGGCATTGGCCCAGGCCCATCCGCGGTCGCGGTCGTCGATCATCTGCACTTCATCGATGACACAGACATCCACATCCATCTCAAAGTTGAGCATCTCGATGGTCGAAGAGATATGGGTCGCATCATCATGAAGCAGCTGCTCTTCGCCGGTAATAAGCGAGGCGTCGACCCCATCTTTTTTAAGCGATTCGTACCCTTCCAGTGCCAAGAGACGAAGCGGTGCCAGATAGTAACCGGTGTCTGCTTTTTCCAGGGCCTTCATAGCCTGATAGGTCTTACCGCTGTTGGTAGGACCGATGTGCAGAACAAGTTTACGGCGCAGCTCCCGTGCCAGCGGAAAGAGGTTTTTAAAGTCGCGGATAGTGCGGGCAAGGAGCTGCTGGCGCTGGTGCTTCAGCAACGCTTCATGGATGGAGTCCTGAAAACGGGAGAGTGTCCGTTTGGCGATCTTTCTTGAGATCAATAGGTCCGCATGAAGCTGCGGAAGCAGAACCTCTAAGACTTTTTCGGTGACCTCTTCATCGCGCATCTGCAGGCTGGCTGCAACTTCTTTAGCGCTCTCTAACAGCTCAGAGAACTCTCGGTGAAAATGTTCTTCGTGTTCGAGCTGCTCTTTTTCAACCTTGGTATAGAGAGTGAGCTCTTGCGCACTCCAGATACGCTGCAGGGTCTCTTTTTTCGGTAACAGTATATGCAGTTCATAACGCAGAGCCTGTTTGGCGTGCTGCGGGGTGAACTCGGCTTGAACGCTCAAGATTATCTCCGTCATGGTCTGAGAAAGTCCGCTGAGTGGTATTAAGGGTTCGAAGATACGTTTCATGATGGAATCAGTGAGAGGTACGGTTGTTACATCATCGTTTGGTGCCGCGCGTTTGATGGCCGCGACGATCTCCTCTTTTGAGAGGTAGGGGTGCGGCGAGGGTATATTCTCTAAAAAAAGTGTCAGCTCTTTTTGTTTGAGTGTTGTGAGCTCTGCTTTTGCTTCTGTCAGTACGGTGACGATCTCTTCGATGGCGCGCTCTTGCAAAAAGGCAAAAGAGAAGGCGTTGGTGCGAAGAGGCTGGATCTTGTGGAAACTTTCGCCTTCGATCTCATAAAGAAGTGAGACATTGAACTCCAGACGATTTTCAACATCAAAAGTCCCCTGGGCACTCTTTTCAATCGTGGTCCGTTTCTTTTCAAAACGAATATGCTCCAGTTTGCTCTGAAGTTTATAGAGGTTTATCTTTTTTGTCCGTACATCTGCAAAGGCCTGATAGAGCTCTATCTCTTCGTCTTTTGTGACGTCGGGTATCTCAAGAAGAAGCTCTTCTATCTTCTCGGCGCGTTCATCATGGTTGACTTTTGGTTTTGAGGGGAGGTAGGTCTGCTCGTTTGCCTTGAAAAAGTCAACGATGTGGCGGCGTATCTCAATGTCTGCTTCAGACCAGAGGGTACGGAAGATACGGACCAGGTTTTTTTTGGACAGGTTCTCAGTGACGATCCCAAGAGCCTGTGCAAGTTCGATAAGCGTCTCTTCGCTTACCCGCTCGATACCCTCGTCAAAACCGTCTTCGCCGAAATAGTGGCGGATGGTCTGGTTCAGTTTTATAAATTTCTTTTTCTTTGACATGAGGTAGTGTAGTTAGTTTTGGGTTAGTTTTGGGTTAGTAAATAGAGACATTTACTGAAGAAATTTGGATAGATTTAAATTACAGTGCCAATAGTGAAAAGCTTTGTTAAAATTTTCTAAAAACATAGAGAAGAGAATGGATAGAGAATTTCCGGACGAGTGGACACAAGAGCAGTTCCTGCGTGAAAAAGAGCGCCTTGAAAAAGAGGGTGTGAAAGTGCTGCTGATCGACACTGTTTTGGCACCGATCGAAAAAGCGGACACGGTTGTCTACAACCCTTTTGAACTTCAAAAAGAGCCGGAGGGTTCGGTCTTTGTCTTCTACTGCGACAGCGGTAAGGCGACGCATGACCGTCTTAAAGAGTACCGTACCAAATTTCCTGAGTACCACTGTCTCTCACTGCGCGGCGGACGCGGATATTGGCGTAAAAACATGCAGCTTCTTTCTGATGTTTCAAAGGCAGATGATGAGTGAAGATTACACGGTATATTTAGACCGCTTTGTCACCTGTTTGGACGAAGAGCGGTTTTATGATGCACATGCGGCTTTGGAAGAGGTCTGGTTCCCGCGGCGCTTTGAAGATGATATGGAGATGAGGCTTGTCAAAGGGTTTATCAATGCGGCGGTCTCTTTTGAACTGACCAAGCGCGGCCGTCCGGACCCGGCGACACGTGCGTGGAAAAACTATGAGAAATACCGTCCTCTGTTGGCGCTCTTTACCTCTTTTAACACGCCGTATTATGCACGTTTGAGCAAGCAGGTAGAAAAAATACGAGAATCCCAAACAGCATTGTAGCCGGTGTATAAATGTGATATAAATGAAGTAGCTTTTTGATAAAATGCGCGTAATAAATATGGCAGGAGTGTAAAATGGAAGATGTTAACGTAAGTGAACACCCCGCTGCTGCAGGTGAACAGATCAATAGCGTGGGAGAGTAGTTTATGAAAAAATTTATCGGAGCGTTGATCATCGCAGGGCTTTTCACTGTTTTATCTGCTGCAGACGAAGGCGGGTTAAAGACACATGCGGAGCTTAGTTACGCCAATACAGCGGGAAATACCGAGTCGCAGGACCTTGCCGGCAATTTAAAGCTTAGCTACCCGTTTTTGCAAAACGAAATACGTTTTGCAGGCAATGTCCTCTACTCTGAAAACGACAATTTTGACGCGAACGGCAGCTATGTTGAGACGGTAACGACAAAAAACAGTTGGGATGCGGAGGCGAACTACGATTATAATTTTAATGAGGCCCTTGCGTTCAACTATATCGCCGGTATAAAAAGCGATGAGTTCACAAGCTATGAGTATCAGGCATATACCGGACCGGGTGCCGTCTGGACCGCTTTTAAGAACGAGAGCCATGACTTGAAGTTCCAGGGTAATATTATGTGGGCATGGGACAAACACCGTGAACCGTATGAAGAGGGTTCTGATGTACGTTCGCATGATTATGCAGCGTACCAGGTCTCTATGGATTATGTTTTCCAGATCACAGAAAATTCGAAGTTTATTCAGTACTTGATGTACCGCAGCGAGTTCGATGATACAAGCAACTACTTTGGAAAATCGAGAACAGCCCTCGAGAGTAAGATCAGCGACATCTTCTCTATGGGTGTGAGCTATACCGTTGATTATACCAACAACATCGCGGCAGATGTCCGTTCATACACTGACCGCGTGTTCCTGGCCTCTTTGATAGCAGATTTCTAAAACTGTATACTGCTTGCACCAACACGATTCCGCTTTAGCGGGCGGAACGTGCTTCTACCTACCCCTGTTTACCTCTTTCTCTTTAGAGGTGCCCTTTAGTATTAAGAGTCTGTCTCTCAGTCGGCAGGGAGTCTGGTGCTGAGACGGATCGACAAAAGGGATAAGGCTGCGATAAAGGCTGCGTATAAAAAGAGCATTGACGGCCACAGCTCATAGATGTAACCGGCACTGATCGCCCCGATAAACCCTCCCAGCCCATACGAGACACCGAAGAAAAACTGTTGTGCCAATTTGCGTTCACTGTAAAGCTCATAGAGATAGCTGATCGCTGCAGTGTGAAACAGGGCGAAACTGAAGGCGTGCAGACTCTGTGCGATATAGAGAACAGCAAGGTTTTCGGGAAAGAGATAGGTCATCAGCCACCGTATGACTGTGACAAGCAGTGAGAACTCCAGAAGCTTGAGCAGGTTGCGTCTGAGCAGCGGCCCTTGAAAATAGAAGAGTATGATCTCGGCGATCACCCCGAAGCTCCAGAGATAGACGGTGGTCTCAAGCGAGATGCCGTGGGCGGTCTCGTAGATAGTAAAGAAGTTATAGAAGGGGCCGAAACTGACCTGCATAAGCATGAGTCCCAGCCACAGCGGCCAGTGTGCCAGGAGGTCAAGACGCTTGCCTTCAATGCTTTCCGGTTCTATGACCTTTTTGTTATCAAGGTGGGCGATGATATAGCCAAAGAGCACCGTCGAGATCACCATGGCAAGCAAAAAGAGCAGCGCGGTCGCAGGAACATCTAAAAATTTCACTAAGACGAGGGCGACCAGTATAAAGCCGATGGAGCCGAAGAGACGAACCTTCCCATACGACTCTTTACCGATAAGAGAAAGGGCGATCACTTCGACATACGGCAAGATCAGACTCATCCCTATACCCATGGCGATATTGCTAAAGAGCAGCGGCCAAAAGCTCTCAAGGGTCATAAAGAACGAGACCCCAGCAAGCAGCAGAAGAGCAAGGGCGCTGTTAAAGGTCTTCAAGTCCAGTTTGATACCCTTGAGAAAGAGAAAAGGGAGGCCAAAACGCACCAGCGGGCCGGCTGCAAAGATGATACCGATCTCCGAAGGGCTGTAGCCGACTATGGAGAGAACCTTAGGCAGAAAGATGACGTAGATAGCCACAATGGCAAAATAGAAGAAGTAGAAGAGAGCGATCAGTGCCGTCATAAGCTCTTAGACTGGTTTGTAGATGATGGCGGTATGGCTGATAAGATCAGGCAGCATACGTTTGTCCGGACGCATAAGCCCCCATAGGTAGCCAAAGAGAAAGAGAGAGATAAAGTAGCTGAAAAACCTGACGATCAGCTGCAGGTATGAGGCGCTCTCAAAGCTCTTGGCGTCAACGATCTCAATGTGTGCCATCTTCATTCCGGGTGTCTGTCTCGGTATTTTCCAAAAGAGGACAAAGGCGGTAATAAAAAGCGTGAACTGTATAATGGAGGCAAGAGGGTTAGGTGCCTGCTCTTGTGCCTTCTGTGTCTGCATCATGGCGTCACTGAAACCGGCTGTCTGCATCTGTTCGTAACCAAAAAAGATCATGATAATAATAGTGATGGGGATGCCGATCATGAAGACATCGGTAATAAAGGAGAGTGTACGGCTCCAAAAACCTGCATAATGCACCTTAGGTTCTTGTGCAGGAGTGGTAATGTTTTTTTTCTGTTTTATGTCTCGCCATCGCATGAGGGCATTATAGCATTCTTTGTATCTAAAGAGTTGGTTAACGGCGGGTAAATGTTTACAATTGGTTAGTGTAGTTACCATATACTTTTACTACCTCAATGATTGAGATTATTGAGTTTTCATTTTACATACTCCTTAAGTTCAAAGTTTGGTTCGGGTTTTTTTCATTTACCCGGAACCAATATCCTCCCTTTTTATCTGAAATTCAAAACTCTATATTTTAGGTTACTCTCTATTCACAGTTTAATCCCGCAGTCCAAAATAGAACTCTAACAGTGCTTTTAAGTAGTAGTTCGGTCTGTAGTCATACTGATCATCGTAGGACAAGATAGGCTGCAGT
>JBDLJE010000071.1:0-11938 GCA_039714575.1 Campylobacterota bacterium
TTTGTTAAAACAGTATAGACAAGAGACATAGTTTTTTCATACTGTTTTTTTATCTAATTCATCAAAGAGAAGAGTGTAACTTACACTTCGTCCTGCTTTTCCTTCGATCTGTTCAATACATCCATATTCAAGTAGTTTTTGAATATGTCTACTCGCTGTTACAGGACTGGTGCCTGTAACTTCCCTATAGTTAGCATTTGAAAACTCATTTTTCTTCTCTTTTGAAAGACTACCGATGAAAGTATCAAGGAATTGTATATGTTGCTTGGTCAATTTCACTTCTCTATATCTGTCCCAAAACTTCGTTTTCTTTATAATAAATAAAATACTCTCATGAGATCTCTCTAAGGCACTGATGAGAATATCCATATTCCACTCTATCCAGAGAGTGAAGTCATAATGTCTATTTTTATGTAGGTTAGTAGTCATATCCAAGGTTTCGTAATAAGCTACACGATTTGTATATATTGCAGTAGACATAGAATATATTTTATGTTTTTCTTTGGTATCACGAGAAAGGATATAGTCTGCAATAGCTCTCGAAATACGACCATTTCCATCATCATAAGGGTGTATAGAGACAAACCATAAGTGGGCTAAAGCACTTTTTATATAAGGATCTTCATCACTGGTATTACAATACTCTATCAAAGCATCAATATCTTTTTCTATGAGATGATGAGGAGGGGCAACATATTTTACAATCTCACCTCCTCTACTAAATAAATTTTCAATAACTTTCATATCATCATAGTTTCTAAACTCAGCAATATTTATTTTCTTAACACCTTCGTGAGCACCCGTATTTGCAAAAATGGCATTATGCCAACCATGGATCCGTTCAACAGATAAAGGTTCACTGTTTCGATTACTATCTAGCATAAGTTCTGCAAGGTTGTCAGTATGCCTTGTAGACATATCTTCTGCTGAAGTGTATTCTCTGTTAATAGCTTTTGCTACTGAGTCTCTTACACTCTCTCTTCTTAGGTATTCTCCCTCTATTTGGGAGGTACTAATTATCTCATCTGTAATACTGGCTATTTCAATCTCATCAAGTTCTTTTTTGTTTGCAAAAGAGAGGATACCGGCAAGTAACCCTCTTAAATACTCAGCCTTTCGCAGCTTCTCTTTTATTTTGTCTTTATTATAGGAAAAGAGAGGATACTCCCCATGTTCCCATATCCATTTTTTACTATTATGTACCATCTATTCTCACTTTTGTTATGAATATCTCACATAATTATAACATACTTTGATATGAATATTATCATTTAATGTATCATTTAGTGATGTGAATATAGGGTTTAATCATATCATTCGGCTATTCTAGTGAACATAATTTGTTGATTTGGTTGATGTATGCGTTACCACGTATAAGGTGTATGATCAAGGTTATAAATATTATATTGTGGTTTTTAGTCGCATTGTTTTTACTAAATACCGTAGGAAATATAATGTCACTGAGTACGCTAGAAGCAATTATCTTCACTCCGCTCACGCTCATATCTGCTCTTCTTTTCTATAGAATGGCAATCGAGTAGCCCAAAAAAGTTAAGCCAAAATCAAAACTTATACTCCAACTTGACCTCCGTATTCTCTTTATTGTCGATGATATTGCCATGTTTAAAGGGCGGTGTGTATTGTACGCCTATAGTGAGGTCTTCAGAGACATTTTTCTCTATCACCTTGACCGAGATGTTGTCGATCGCCCTCTTTTTGGTTCCGACAAGCGCATTTAGGCGTTTTTCATCTTCACTTTGCGGGACATAACCGTTCTCAATACTTTTGGCCGCCTTGCTTGCACTCTTCTCAGTAATGCTTTCAAAGAGTGTCCCTGCCTGTACATGCATGATCAATAATAAAATAGTTAATAGTGTTTTCATACCTAAGATTGTAGCAATATTTTATGAATCGACAGTAAACCCTTAGTCGTTTAGACTAAAGAAAGATGATAGTATTTGCATTATTGTTTTTTCTTTGTTAAAATTCCCGAAATTTAAACATATTGGGGAATCAACTATGGCAAAACATCAGTTTCAAACCGAAGTCAATCAACTTTTACAACTTATGATCCACTCTCTCTACTCCAACAAAGAGATCTTTCTTCGTGAGCTCGTCTCTAACGGCTCAGACGCAATGGACAAGCTCAACATGCTTGTACTTACAGATGAGGCTTACAAGGGCGTAGAGTTCAACCCTCGCATCGAGATCGTTCTTGACAAAGAGGCCAAGACACTGACTATCAGTGACACGGGTATCGGTATGAACGACGAGGACCTTGTTGCCAACCTTGGTACGATCGCCAAGTCGGGCACAAAAGCGTTTATGGAGAACCTGTCGGGTGACCAGAAGAAAGATTCTCAGCTTATCGGTCAGTTCGGTGTCGGTTTCTATGCGGCGTTTATGGTGGCTGACAAGGTCGAAGTGACCTCTAAAAAAGCGGGCGAAGAGAAGGCGTACAAGTGGATCTCTGCCGGTGACGGTGAGTATGAGATCGAAGATGCTGAAAAGCCAGGACACGGTACATCGATCACGATGCACCTCAAAGATGACGATGCTGAGTTCTTGGAGACACAGCGTATTGAGAGCATCATCCAGAAGTACTCTAACCACATCCCTTTCCCTATCTTTATGGACAAAGAGAACTTCATCCCTGCCGAGACGGATGACGAAGGCAACGAGACGAAGCCGTCATCAACAGAGATGAAGAACGAGCAGATCAACAAAGCGTCTGCACTCTGGACGATCTCCAAGTCGGAACTTAACGATGACGACTACAAGGACTTCTACTCCAGCATCGCCCACGACTCTGCCGAGCCGCTGGCATGGATGCACAACAAGGCTGAGGGTGCCGTTGAGTATACGACGCTTTTCTACGTACCGTCAAAAGCACCGATGGACATGTACCGCGTTGACTACGCACCGGGTATCAAACTCTACATCAACCGCGTCTTCATCACAGACGACGACAAAGAGCTTATGCCGACCTACCTTCGTTTCCTGCGCGGTGTCATCGACTCTGCCGACCTGCCGCTAAACGTAAGCCGTGAGATCTTGCAGTCTAACCCGGTTATGAGCAAGATCCGTAACGCTTCTGTTAAAAAAGTCCTTTCTGAACTTGCCAAGATGATGAAAAAAGACAGTGCCAAGTACAACGACTTCTACGCTGAGTTCGGCAATGTTCTTAAAGAGGGTCTCTACTCTGACATGGGCAACAAAGAGCGTATCTTGGAGCTTCTTCAGTTCAACACGATCAACTCTGATGAGACAACAAACATCCAGGAGTTTGTAAAGTCTGTTGATGAAGAGAAAAAAGAGATCTACTACATCACGGGTAAGATGGCACTCAGCATGCTTAAAAACTCACCGACACTCGAGCGTTTCAAAGCAAAGGGTATCAATGTCATCGTTCTGAACGAAGAGATCGACACGATCGTTATGCCGATGGTAACAGAGTACAAAGAGTACAAGTTTGTCAACGCTGCTGACGCTAAACTGGACGACTCTGAAGAGGCGAAGCAGAAAGAAGAAGAGCTTACTAAAGAGTACGAAGGTCTTATCGGCGAGTTTAAGACGGCTCTCGGCGACAACGTTAAAGAGGTCGAAGTGACAACAGAGCTTACCGACTCTCCGGTCGCCCTCAAGATCGACAAAGAGGACCCGAGTTACATGATGGCACAGATGATGGCGCAGATGGGTCAAGGCGGCGAGATGCCTCCCGTCAAGCCTATCTTGCAGATCAACCCGAACCATGAGATCCTGACCAAGCTCAAAGGCTCAGGCGATCAAAACCTCATTAACGACGCGGCACATGTACTGTTCGACCAGGCAAAACTGTTCGACGGCATGGAACTCGACGACACGGCAGATTTTGTTGCCAGAATGAACCGCATTATGAGTAAAGCACTCTAATACTTTACAGCACCCTCCCGGGTGCGCTCTACACCAACTGCATCCACCCTATAAACATCTACTCTATCACTCTTTTATCTCTTCCAACGGCTGCGTATGACAATCAAGGATCGTTTTGTCCGGGTTGACGATATACTCATAGCCGCTGTAAAAAGTGTACCCGCCATAGACGATAACCGCGATAGAAGCCAGTTTTATCATCAAACCTCTAAAACCGCTCAGCTTGAACAGACCGACAAAAAAGCCCAGACTGAACAGTGCCGGAATGGTAGCGAGTCCAAAGACCAGCATCACCACCCCGCCCCATAACGGGCTTGCCGTACTTGCGGCTGCGATGGCAAAAAAGTAGACAAACCCGCATGGCAGCAGACCGTTAAGCATTCCTAAAAGATAAAAACTGAGCAGCGACTGGTTGCCCAAAAGCGTTTTAAAGGTGTGTCGATACCAACTGCTGGTCAGGATGGTGTGTTCCACCACGGTCAAGAACTTTATCTTGCCCAAGAGCGAGAGGCCGGTCAGTGCCATAACAACACCCGCAAAGATCAGCAGCGCACCGTTGGCTTCATTGCTGAAGGTCGCAACGCCGCCGAGGTAACCGAACATCACACCCAGAATGACATAGGTCGTGATCCTGCCAAACGAGTACAGCAGGTGCGACACGGCCTGTTTTGTCCGGTTCCAGCCCATATCGACCTTTGTCGTCGAATAAGCGATAACAATACCGCCGCACATCCCGACACAGTGGCCGAACGAGCCTAAAAAAGCGATGGTGATAATGGAGATGAGATCAATAGTTTCCAAGCAGTTCCCTTCGTACATACGGATCGGTCATGTTCTCACCGCGCAGCATCTTAAGCTTCATCTTCTCAAAGTCAATAAAGCCCTTTTGACGTTCGACATACGCACCAAACCCGTAGCGCATCGGCGTATCATCCGTAAGTGAATACCAGGCACTCCGTGCATCGATCCACTCCTTTGTGTCGCGTGAGTAGACCCATACCTTGGCCTCGTTGATAAAGGGTTTGTCCTCTATCCACAGCGCCATGCAGCCGACATCGTCAAAAAACCATGTCTTGCCGTCGGGTGCATTGACCTGACAGCTGTCGTCAAGCTGTTCGACCGGCATACCGCACTGCGTATCCTGGTAGTGCCCAAGCTTGATGGGGACAGGCAGCTGCTCCAGGTTGCCTTTATAGACCGTCAGCATCTGCTGCTCTTTGGCACGCCCCAAAAAGACGACCACGATCACGGCGATCAGGGCAAACACGATAAGCAGAGGCATAACCTTTTTCAGAACATTCATAAAAAAACTCCGGTTTTTAAGTAGTAGACAGCAACATACAGTGTACACAATAATACAAAAGCTGTATTAAAAATAGCTGTAGCGCTATAGACGAATCCCACCTCTTTACGCATCAATGTTTTGAGAAGCGCACCTGCCATTCCAAAAAATGTTCCCAAAAAGAGCGTTCCCCAGATAAAGTAGCCTACATAGTAGTACTCACTCTGCAGCATACAAAACGGGCATTTGTGTGTCGGAAGCTGATAGACATAGGTGCCAAAAAAGTAGACCACCGCAAAATAGGCGATATAGAGAAAAAAAGCGTTGGCTATAAGATTAATATAGGTGTAGCGAAAAAAGCTTGCCACCAAAATAAGGGCATAGATCAGATAAAAGAGTATCAGCAGTCTGAATATATCAAGACCAAACGGAAGCGGCTCCCCGCTGCCGGCTGTACCATAGATGGTCGAACAGCAAGAGACGGGATCTCCGGTTGGAATGTTTATCAGGTATAGAACATCCAGTATTGACTCCACCGCGACCAGAATGAAGATCACTATAAAAAGCCAGAACTTCGCTTTGAAATAGGGGTAGGACGAAGCCTTGATATCTTCAGCATTAAGTATAAGCCAGCTTCCGGTCAGAAAGACGATCAGCACTTTCAGAGAGAGCAGCGGCGGCCCATACTCATTGGCACTTATGACACCTGCACCGCACATCGCACCGGGTACGATGGATGAGAGTTGATCGATGGTGTAGCTGAAATATGGGAGCAAGAGCATCTTAAAACCAAGCGTAAAGAGAATGATCAGAACAACAAGATAAGCCCTCTTCTCCAAGCGGTACTGCAGAGCGGTCGATGCTGCAAAATCCCAGCGAGAGAGGATACCGACCGCATTGACAAAAGCGATCCCCTGCAGAAGCAGCAGCAGCGCTTCGACAAAGAGGAAGATGATGACTTCGTTGGAGAGAAGGATCATGAAGAGGTTATCTTGCCATTTTCAATGACGATGGTTCTGTCAACACTCTGCAGACCGTCAAAAAGCGGGTCATGCGTCGCGATGACGACTGTTTTACCCATTGCTTTGAACTGTTTAAGCGTCTCTATGAACTTGAGTGAGTTCTCTCTGTCAAGGTTTGCCGTCGGTTCGTCACAGAGAATGATCTTGGGTTCGTGTACCAGAGCCCTGGCAATAGCACAGCGCTGTTTTTCTCCTCCAGAGAGGTTTTGTACAGATTGGTCCTGTTTATGGCTTATATGCGCTATCTTCATCGCCTGCTGCACTTTTTCATCAATACTCTTCTGTGCCATACCGGTAACGATCAACGGCAGTGTGATATTGTCTTTGACACTCAACTCATCAAAGAGGTTAAAAGCCTGAAAGATAAACCCTATATGGGCATTGCGAAAATGTGAAGCATGGGTATCCGGCAGCTTGGCTATCTGTTCACCGTCAACGACCAGCTCTCCGCTGCTCGGCTTTATGAGCGTGGCGATGATGGAAAGAAGTGTCGATTTTCCGCTGCCGCTGACCCCTTTGAGCACCACAGTCTCTGCCGGTCTGATATGCAGGTTGATGTCATGCAGCGCCGTATAGGCGTTAGACTCTCTCTCATTATAGACCTTTTCAAGGTGCTCGATACGGATCATTTCATCGCCTCCACAGGGTCTGTGATGGCGATGCGCCAGACCGGTATAAGGACGGCAGCCACATACGGCATGATAAAAAAGAGAAAGAGCAGCGTTAGCATCCCAAAGTCTATAGTCCGGTTAAAGACAATATCCAACGGAAGGTTGCCATGTCCTAAAAAGAGTGACGATAGCAGCGGTGCGTCCAGTAAAAAGACATAGCCGTAGGCCAGTAGAAGACCGAGCATAAAAGCACTCAAGCCGACAACAAGGCTCTCCATCACCTTAAGCTTTATAACCGCGTTGATACTCCACCCCAATGCACGCAAGACACCGATCTCTTTTTTGTCGGCACTGCTGATCATCGAGTAGCGTTGATAGAGGATCAAAACGAAGGTGACAAGTACGATCATATAGAGCAGCAAAAAGACACCGCCTCTGTAGTTAAAAAGCTGCTCATACGCAACGAAGAGCTCCTCTTTCTCGATCACACGCAGATCATCGTGCAGTAAGATGATCTTCTCTCTGACATTGTCACGTTCAAGCTCGTTGGGAACAAAAAGTACGATGTCAGTCGAAAATTCCTCCTCGATCCCCAACACTCGTTTAGCCAGATCGATCTCCATAACAGCCATGTCACTGCTGACAATACTGCTCTCTTTGGGAAAGCTCTTGTAGATACCTACTCTGACCTTTGTCCGGTTGGGCGCCTTAAAGAGATAGTGATCAAAATAGCGATGCTGATCCAGCTGTGTTTGGACACCCTGCCCTATGATCATCTGATCTTTGGAGAGAAACGATCTTAGATCTGTCTCTTCCAGCAAGGCTTCGAGTGAAGTCGAGACCTGTTTGTCAAAAGGATCGATTCCGACAATGGTAAAGTAGAGTGAATTCGGCGTATAGAAATAGCTGCCGTAGACCCGCGGCACTGCTGCTGACACACCACGTATAGAGCGTATCTCTTCTGCCCACTCCATCGGTATGTCGACCGCTTTGCCCGCATGCATCTTCTGAACAATAAAGTCAGGCTGAGCGGCCAGAGAGACTTTGATATCCTCTTCGACAGCGTGAGAGAGCAGCATAACAGAGCTGAAAAGCATCACCACCAAGGTAGAGATCAGAAAAACGGCAATATGCTTGCTGCGGTGCCGGTAGATCAGAAGAAAAAGAAAGTTTGAGAAAACGCTACCTTGCATAGACAAAGTCCATACTGTTTATCGGCTGCATCGCCGGATAGAATGTGTCAGAATAGTCACGGTACTCACGTACTCTAGGCTCATAATAGGGAACCGAAAACGCCACGCCCGGAAGTCTGCTCACTTTAGTGACATCGGCGATCGAAACCGATCGTTCATAGAACGCAGCATCCAGAGCTGCTGCCGTTACGCCCACTGTCAATAGTGCAAAAAATGACAAAAATATTAGACTCAGACGTGATATAGAGAACCCTTTACTCGTCTAGTGCGCGGACCATCTCCGGCGTGATCTGCTCAAACGAGACGACCTTCTTGCCATAATGGTCTTTTTTGAAGGCCTCTGCATCTGTTTTGTTGCCGAACGGAACCAGTTCATGACCCATTGGTCCGTGAATGTTTGAGCCGATAACATACCAAGCAGACTTGGCATCAACCGCTTTAAGCGTATAGTAGTCGGTAACAAGCACCTTTGTGATCATCGACTGTGTCGCTTTTTTATGATAGTCCGCCGGTTTGAAATAGAACTTCATCATATCTTTGACACCGTCATAGTAGTGGGTATAACCGTCTATCTGAACTTCAGCCGCCCATTTTGGATACTTGGCAACGAACATACCGCAGACCGGGCACTTTGCATCTTTAGGGACCGCGATAGCGTCACTGTGTTGATGACTTGCACCCTCTTTGCGTGAAAGGTAGATAGCGATCGCCTGATACTGCTTGTCTTTTAACGTACCGCAGATACCGCTGTCGGCGATATAGGTCTTGGCTTCAGCGATGGAGTGGAAGTGTGGAAGGTTCTCCTGCTTACACATCTTGCTAAACATCATCTTGCCCTTTCCTGCTGCCATCGCACGTTTCTTCTCGACCATCTTGTTGTCTTTGTAGATGTCATCAGCTGCCAGCTGAACAGTCTGTGCGAAGTCCATCACTTTTCCGCCGTTCGTCTTGGCAAACGCCTCAGCTTCTGCCTTGGTCTTGAACGCATACTTGCTGTTCATCGTCATCGTCCCTTTTTTACTGCTGCCGACAACATAGGTAGCCGTAAAGGCTTCGATGAATTTCAGACTGGCAACATCAACGACTTTGGTATCGGGGTTGATAACATCATTCGCTTCTGCCAGACAGTGGATAGAGCAGTATTGATGGGTTGACCCGTCTTTTTGCTTCATAGCATGGGATGTCTTGTAGAACTTCACCAGGTTCATACCGCAGTTAGGACAGTAAAGTTTTCCTTTGCCGCTCTGCAGAAGCTCCGCTCTCTCCGGCGCAACCGTCTGAAACATCTGCGCCTCCGAAAGAGCAGTTAACATAAGCAGCAACAGACCAATTCTCATTACATTTCGCATCCAACATCCTTATAATTTTTATTAGTTTATATTCTTGCGTAAAAGTGTTAAATTTGCGTTAAATCTTCCGCAGAGCAGTACGGTTATGAGCATCTATCGTACCTTTTTACTCTCATTCACCAACGGTTTCGTATCTTCAAGCAAAAAAACAGGGTCTATGAACAGCGCAAGTTCTGTCAAAAAGTTTAGCAGTGTCATGATCGGGGAGGCGTCGAAGAACTTTACTTTACGGTTGTAGTGCCATAACTGGTCTGCATGCTGGTAGATCCGGTGGGTCTGTCGCCTATGTTGTCCCCGTTTTTATCGAACCCGCTGTAGCGGTCCCAGTAGTTCTGCTCAACAACATTTCTCCGTGTCAGCATCCCCTCCTCTTTGAGATCTTATAATGTTTTTAATAGACAAGCAAAAACCTAATATGGAGTAATAACAACCCCTATAATAATATACATTTATAAAAAAGTGTTATTGACGTCAAAAGGGCTTATTTATAAAAAGAAAACTTTAATTTTAAACTACTATTTTCATATGAAAAAACTTAGATATACTTATAACATATTCTAATACCACTGCACAATGCAATACTTGAAAAAGGAGTGCAAGGATGGATGAGCTCAACGACCAGAAAAGAAGAGTGTTCTTGCAGAATATAATGCAGGGCGTAGGGTATGGCGCCGTCGGCGCTATAGTCTGGAGCAGCTACCTCTCTCAATCGCAAGCAAAAAACCTCATCTTACGGCCTCCCGGTGCCCTCTCTGAAAACGATTTCGTCTCGACCTGTATCCGCTGCGGGATGTGCGTTGAAGTCTGCCCTTATGATGTTTTGGAACTCTCCACCATCTCTGACCAGGTCTCCATCGGAACCCCCTACTTTACCGCAAGAGAAGAGGCCTGCCGCATGTGCCCCGACATTCCGTGTACGTCCGCCTGTCCGACCGGAGCACTGGATCTTCCCTCTGTCACAACAGACAGTAAACTCGACATCAACCGTGCCAGAATGGGACTCGCCTCCATTAATACCCAGACCTGCCTGGCCTACGTTGGACTGCAGTGTACGATGTGTTTTCAGGCCTGCCCGCTAACCACTGAAGCCATATTTTTGGAGAAAGAGCGCAATGAACGTACCGACATGCACGCCTTGCTGAAACCGGTCGTCAACCCCGACTACTGTACCGGCTGCGGCATGTGCGAACATGCCTGCCCGACAACGGTCGCATCCATTAAGATCCTGCCGCTCGCCATCACCCGGGGCGATATCGGTTCACACTTCATCGTTGGATGGGAAGAGAAAGATGAGAGCCGATTGGTAGACACCTCTAAAGATGTCACCCTGGAGAGAACCCCGAGAAACAAAAGAAGTGCCCTCGACAATGTCAATGATGAAGAGGGTATTTTGGATGACATCCTGGGAGGGATAGACAGATGAGTAACTTTATCTACAGACACCGCTATTATATCTCGCGCAGAGTTGTCCAGGTACTCATCCTTTTCACCTACTTCGGAGCGAACGCTTACGGTTGGACAGTCGTCTCAGGAAACCTGAGCAGCTCTCTGCTCTTTGGGCTCATCCCCCTCTCCGACCCCTTTGCAACGCTGCAGATGTTCTTTGCCGGTGCTGTCATCGCAACAGACATCCTCGTAGGTGCCTTGGTCGTTCTTTTTGTCTACAGTGTTATCGGCGGCCGTTTTTTCTGCTCCTGGGTCTGTCCTGTCAACATTGTCACCGAGACCGCCTCCGCACTGAGACGAAAACTGAACTTCGAAGAGAAAGAGCAGGCCCTCACCTTCAGCCGCAGCATACGCTACTGGGTCATCGGTATGACACTGCTGCTCTCTCTCTTTTTCTCACTGGCCGCCTTCGAGATGATCAGTCCTATCGGTATAGCCCACAGAGGGGTTATCTTCGGCTTCGGCTTTGGCTGGTTTTTTCTTGTCGCCATCTTTTTGTTTGATCTCTTCTCGCAGGAATACGGATGGTGCGGACATATCTGTCCTCTGGGCGGCTTTAATGCACTCATCGGCAAATACAGTCTTATCAAAGTCATGCATGACAAAGAGAAGTGTTCAGACTCTCTTGCCTGTTTCAAGGTCTGTCCCGAGGTCGAGGTCCTGAACATGGTCGGCAAGTACAGCGCACCTGTCACGGGTGCGGGCTGCATTAAGTGCGGTCGCTGCATCGAAGTCTGCGATAACGATGCCTTTCACGTCTCCGTCGTCAGCCTCGCAGAACAACTGAAGGAGAGAAGATGAGAGTCCTGACACTGCTTATGCTCTTTTGTCTAACCACTGTTTTTGCCAAAGAGATAACACCGTACCGCTATGTCCAGGCAAGTGAGGCGGTATCGGACTTTGAAAAGGTGGACAACACCTTGATCATCGGCACCGAAGAGGGGGTCATCGACATCTATGACCTCGCTCAAGACAAACTCATCGACCAGGTCAGACTGCCCAAGTACAAAAACATCTTAGGCGACTATATGCGCTCTTTGATCCTGAGTGTCGATTATCGTGACGAGCGGCTCCTCTTTGTCAGCCGGGTCCTTGACGGCTGGCGGGAACTCTATATCTATGA
>JBDLJE010000072.1:0-11285 GCA_039714575.1 Campylobacterota bacterium
TAAAGTAAAAAGCAAAATTTTGGGCGTTTAGCTCAGTTGGTAGAGCGCTACCCTTACAAGGTAGATGTCACAAGTTCGAGTCTTGTAATGCCCACCATTTTTGATTATTTGCACTAAAGCTTTAAGCTCACGTACAATAGTACGCTTCACTTAAACCTTGAGCACAACTAATTCAAAAACATATAATTGTTACAACAACAGAAAGCTTACTTTCTTCTACAACATGCGGTGGTAGTTCAGTTGGTTAGAATACCTGCCTGTCACGCAGGGGGTCGCGAGTTCGAGTCTCGTCCACCGCGCCACTACTTTTTCCTATTCATTTTACAACGCTACCAAATTTCATAATCCAGACAAATTTCACCTCATACAATTACTTCGACTTCAAACTCGCTTTTATGTCAAACAATTTAATTTCTGTTTTGACAACATTTGACAGATACTTACTTTACACTGATTGTTAGAGGTTTGCTGTCAAGAGACAAATTATCATCTAATATATAACTTAAGGATACATCATGAAAATTGTATTAATTACTCTACTGCTACTGGTCAATGTACATGCTAAATCACTTTTTAGCAACAATTCACAAGAGGAGAGTGCAAAATATATTGCAGCCTTAAAAGACCTTGTTATCTCCACGCAAAAGACACGTGGTCTGACCAATAGTTATCTTAACGGAAACACTGTTGCACTGCTGCTTGTTTTTGAAAACAAAAAAGAGATGAAAGATGCAATTGGTGACATGGAAGCTTCTGAACTCTCTTCAGACCCTGTTGTCAACTCACGTGCGACAGCTATTTCACAAGCACTTATCAAACTCAACCGTAAATCTCTCGAAATGGAGCCCAGCAAGGCATTTGAGGCTTATACCGAACAGATCGAACAGATCTTGATGCTGGCACAGACTATTAGCCGTCGTAACTCTAAAGACCTTAACCCTTTAGGCCAGGATGCTTCTACTTTGATGATGGAAGTGATCTTGCCTATGACTGAGTATGTCGGTCGTATGCGTGGTATGGGTTCTGGTATTGCAGCACATAAAAGTATAAGTGAAGACCAAAAGATGAAAGAGTTTACCATGATCACTGAGATCGACACACTGCAAAATCGTGTTCAAGTCGATATGCAAGCCATTTTAGCTAAACATACAAAGGCATATAACGCGAACGTACCCAGTACGATGAACAGTATTAAAGGTGACACGATAAAATATGTCAACCTTACCAAGACGACACTTGTCAACACTCCGAACACTATCGACCCTACCGATTACTTCGATCAGGGTACTGACCTTATCACCCTGCTGATCAAACTTTACGATGCAAACAACCGTGCTCTTCTTGAAGATTCAAAAGGTTGGTTATAGTCTCAGACTATAACCTTTCAGGCACGTTTCAACTCCTCTTTCTGTGCCGCATACTACTCCGCTTCAGCACATAGAAAGCACCTTTCAAAACCCATGAAGCCCACTTTTTTCCACTCCATCAACAATTACTTTTAGTTATATCATGATCATCTAAAGTATTATAATTTTTTACAATGTGAAAAAATGTAACGTTATCGTAATAAACAACTGTTTATCTTTACAATAACTCTTCGGTTTATATTTCATAAGATTATAGTATATATTCAACTGGAAGCAAAGGAGTGAAGAGATGCTGAACCCAACACCTATAAACGAACAGATAAAACTGGATAAATATAAATATATTTTAAGCCGTACTGACGAAAAAGGGATCATTGAGTTTGGCAATGATTATTTTTTTGAGATATCCGGATATTCAGCCAATGAGATGATAGGACAGCCTCACAATATAGTCCGTCATCCTGATATGCCCAAAGTAATATTTAAATTGATGTGGGATCGCTTGCAGCAGGGGAAAAATATATTTGCTGTCGTAAAGAACATGGCTAAAGACGGCCGTTTCTACTGGGTTACCACAAAGTTCGAGATCAAAAAGAACCCAATGGACAACACTATCACCGGTTACATGGCATACCGCCAAGCTGCCAAGCCACAGGCAATCTCCATTATGTCAAAGCTCTATGAAGAGCTGCTGGACATCGAAAAAAGCTCCGGTATAGAAGCTTCAGAAAAACACCTGCTCAGCTACCTTGAAGCCAAGAAAACGACATATGACGACTTTATTGATGGTGCCATCGGGAACAATGGAGCATTTAAGCTCTTTTTCAAAGCTATGGAAAAATTGTTCTTTAAGCACTAGAATTTTTTATTAAAGGGCGAGCCAAATGCTGGGCGACACCTGTAAATAACTACTTTTTCTTATAATGCGACATAAAGTAGTTAAATGAATGTTTTAGCGCCTTGTTGGTCAACTCCACAAACTCTTTTGTCTCCTGCCAGCTATCACTTGCTTTCGTTCCCAACTCTTTAAATTTTGTCTCTGCTTCATCGATCAGTGATTCCAACTCTTTTTTCTGCTCTTCATACAATTTCTTTGCATCAGCACTTAACCCATCTACCTTCTCTTTTACATTCAATTCAGCGATTTGTGCTTTAAATGAATCGATCTGTTTTTGTGCTTCAGCTAAGACTTGTTCTTTTGTCATTGTATATCCTTTATGGTGTATATAATAATTATACATTAAATATATTGTTACAATCCATTAATATTCAATTCTACTCATCAATTAAATGTGGCTACAATACGCACATGAATAAAGTCGCCATTATTGGCGGTGGTGCCGCCGGACTGATGGCGGCACTCACTGCTGCAAAAGCCGGAGCCGATGTCACGATCTACGAGCATAACAGAAGTGTCGGCAAAAAGATCTTAGCTTCAGGCAACGGGCGCTGTAACATCATCAACACCACCGCCTATGTCAATGACTATTTTGGTGCTGATCCAGGTTTTGCCCGCTACGCCCTGGAGAGCATGCCGTTTAAAGCCTTTGAAAAGTTCTGCCACTCTATCGGACTGCTGCTCGACGCCAAGGATGACGGGCGCTGCTACCCTCTCTCCAACGAAGCAAAATCAGTGGTGATCGCCTTTACAGAAGCAGTCAAAGAGGCCGGAGTAACAGTATTTTCAGAACATCATGTCGCTAATATCAAAAAAGAGAACAAGCAGTTTATTGTTGCCTCTGATCGGACAGTTAAAAAGTATGACAAGGTTCTTATAGCAACCGGTTCAGAAGCAGCTCCGCAACTTGGTGCGACAGCCGATGGTTATGACTTCGCCAAAAGTTTTGCTCATCAGATAGAGCCACCCTACCCTTCACTTGTACAGCTACACATCGATTCTGAGCTCCACCATAAAATGGCCGGTGTCAAAACTGTGGCAGAGGTGACGCTCTATCTTAACGGCAAGCCTGAAGAGAAGACAAGCGGTGATATTCTTTTTACACGTTACGGTATCTCGGGTCTGGCCATTTTAGATATCAGTCAAAAAGCGTCATCCGCTTTAACAGAGTTCCAACATGTCTCAGTCGGGCTGAACCTGCTGCCCCGCTTTAACCGTCAGGCACTGAGCAGTCAGCTCGAGAAGCTTCTTAACGCTGTCCCTGACCATACACTTGAAAGTGCCCTTTGCGGAATGATATCGACTAAGATCGTCCCTTATCTTCTAAAAAGTGCAAAGATCGAACCAGGCAGATCAGCCTCACAGCTTAACACCAAAGAGGTCAAAAGACTTGCACATCAGATTCAGGATTGGCGATTCGAGATCATTGACACACACGGCTTTAAACATGCCGAAGTAAGCGGTGGCGGTGTCAGTACCTCTCAGATAGACGATAAGACAATGGAGTCAAAGCTTGTGGACGGTCTCTATTTTGCCGGTGAAGTTCTCGACATTGTAGGACGTCGAGGGGGTTATAACTTCAACTTTGCCTGGGCAAGCGGTATGATCGCAGGCCGGCAGCTTGCTATAGAACACATATCTTAAGGACACCTCTAAAACCACTTAAATGTACATATAACAACTCTTTATATCGCAACCACTTCCATATTTTCACTTAAAGCGAAAACCTTATCATTTAAATTTTATGTTAGAATAGTATCATTACAGCGTATTTATACTATTAATAAGTGTGATACAAAATCCAATTTTAAACTATTGTATAAAGTAAAATTTATATTTGCAATAGATACAGAGAGAGTCTAATTTGCGTATTTCTTTTCTAATACTACTTGTTAACGCACTGCTGTTTACACAGATCGCATCTGCTGCAAAAGAAGATGCCAAGCTCAAAGGTGCTTTGTTAAAAGCGTTAAAGACACATGATACAAAAATGGTGAGAGCCCTTGCTGACGGTGGTTATGAGAGTATTGACAGAGATGCCATCTTGCAAGAAAAGATCTTTGAATACCTTGATGCTGAACGAGAACGCGAAGCCCAGGCCAAAGAGAAAGCAAAAGCGAATGCGATCGCTAAAGAGAAGGCCAAAGCGGATGCGATAACCGCTAAAAAGAGAGCTGAAGAGAAAGCAAAAAAAGATGCCATTGCAAAGAAAAATGCTGAGAAGAAAGCTGCTGCCGCTGCAGTAGTTGCCAAGAAAGCGGCTGAAGAGAAGAAGAAAAAAGATGCTCTGGCTGCCAAGAAGAAAGCTAAAGCAGACAAAGCCCGCAAAGCTAAAGCGGCTGCCGCTGCTGCCGTCGCCAAGAAAGCAGCCGACAAGAAAAAGAAAAAAGATGCCCTGGCTGCCAAAAAAGCCAAAGAGGCTAAAGCAGCTGAGAAAAAACGTAAAGACGCAGCTGCAGCCAAGAAAAAAGCTGCTGCCGACAAACAGGCTAAAGCTAAAAAAGCAGCGCCTAAGAAACAGAGTGCTACTAAAAAAGCTGCTCCAAAAGTAAAAGCAGCACCGAAAGCAGTAATCGCAGCTCCTGTCGTTACCGCACCTGTTGCCGCTGCTGTCACAGAACCGCTAACTGCCTCCAACAAAAAACTGCTGGGAACCTGGAAACAGACCAGCAGTGAAAAGGTGATCACGCTTACTGTAGAAGAAGATACAAGTTTCACGCTTGAGCAGATAGAAGACGACGGTACCTTAAAGATCTCCGGAACATGGAAAAGTGAAGAGAACATCTTTATGATGAGCATCAAAAAGGTACAGCGTAATATTCACACACGTGAGACTGACATCCACCGTATCTATAAAGTAGACAGACTCTCAAAACACCGTCTTGTCCTTCACGACAAGCGTAACCGCATCGCTTACGACTTAAAACGCTAACCCCTCCAAAAGAGAAGAACCCCTCTTCTCTGCCTCTACACCAAAAGCTAAAACCTGCTCCAAAAACACAACTGTTTCTTATTTCATCATATACTTCTGAGTCAACTTCGTTATAAACGATACAATGACGACAGAACGTACCTCTCTATATGACGTACAGATAAAAAGTTCACCAACAAAAGGTTAAACAAGATGGGTAAGGTCTATTTAACAGGTGCAGGCCCGGGGGACATAGATCTTCTGACAGTCAAAGCACTTCGTCTTATACAACAAGCCGACATCATCATCTATGATCGTCTTGCCAATCCTGACATATTGAATGAAGCAAAGGACGGTTCTTCTTTTCTCTATGTCGGCAAAGAGAGCGGCAACCACATCATGCCCCAGAAGCAGATTAACGAGACCATCTACCAACACGCACTGAAACACGATGTCGTAGTACGTCTTAAAGGCGGTGATCCCTTTGTCTTTGGACGCGGCGGTGAAGAGGCAGCTTACCTGAAAAGCAGAGGGGTCGATTTTGAGGTCGTTCCCGGCGTCACCTCGGCCGTAAGCGTTCCAACCTACGCCGGCATACCGGTAACCCATCGCGGCGTAGCCGTCTCCTTTCGTGTCGTAACCGGTCATGAATCACCCGACAAACCCAACTCGCAGATAGACTGGCAGTGCTTTTCAAGCGACGAGACCCTCATCTTTTTGATGGGGCTGCACAACATGGAGCAGATCAGCCGAAAACTGATCGAGATCGGAAAACCGGAAGAGTACCCGTGTGCCGTCATCTCAAAAGGGACGACAAAAGAGCAGCAGGTCGTTGTCGGTACTCTAAGCAACATCGTTAGCAAGACAAAAGAACTTCCTACCCCGGCACTTATTATTGTCGGCAAAGTCGTTGAACTCCGCGAACAACTTCAATGGTTTAAAAAGTAGTTCTTCCTTCGTATACTGCACTTTTTCAGCGCGCTATCTCCCCATCTAACAACACCCTGTTTTCCAATGCATTTCCCACTTTTGGATACACTTTGAAAAAACAAGAGTTATCATAGATTTTCACACCTACATAAAAGCTGTCGGCACCGGTCCAAAAGGTTTGCGTTGATACAAGGGAGCGAAGGCTCACCGGAGATCTTCCCCAAGGGACGATTGTGGGTTCGTGACGGCGGAAGCATTAATGAGCATCTTATCGATCCGGCATATTTGGCATCGACTTTCAGAGCGAACTGCAACAGTACACTCTTGAGAACATGCTTGAGCTGTTAAACACTCCTTCAGATGAACTCATGCGTCTGGCACGGCTCAACGCGGCCATCTACCTCTTTGTCGCACAAAAAGCCGAAAGTGTCGAAGCTGCCTTCGAGCGTCTTGAAAATTAAGACCTACTTTCGCAAGCTGTTGATGTAGCTTTTCGCCTTTTCATCCAGCATCTTCATACGCTCTTTGCCCTTGGGCAGTGTCTGTCGCAGGGTTTTCATCTCTTGCAAAAAGGCCGATATACTGCTTGGAACAAGCTCCTGCAGGTAGCGTTTCAAGTGCTTGGCCAGAGCCGGTGAAGCGCCCGAGGTCGAGATGGCAATGGTCAAGTCATCTTGTTTAATGTATGAGGGGAAAATGAAGTCGCAGTACTCGACCGAGTCCACAGCATTGCAGAGGCAGTTGTACTGTTTTGACTCCGCAAAGATCTCGGCCTGCAGGACGATGTCGTCAACGGCAACGATGACGACGGCAACATCTTTAATGTCGCCTCTTCGGTATCTTCGTTTTTCAAAAGAGAGCTCTGCATCGGCGATCGTCTCCTGCATCTGCAGTGAGAGCTCCGTAGCGATAACGGTGATGTCGCCGGTAAAGTCAAGCAGACGGCTCAACTTCTCATGGGCGATGTTGCCGCCGCCGACGATCAGCACTTTTTTGTTGTCGAGTTTGATAAATGCGGGAAAATAGCTCACGGTTCACCTTTCATAATAGTTCTGTTAGCATATCCAAAAAAGGAGCCTCTACCCCTGCAGAGGTGTCAAATTTTATACAAAAGCAGATCTAACCCTATCCACACCTTTTTCTGTTACAATTAAAAGATGAAGTGTCATAGACTGGTCTGTACCGTTTTTCTTACTGTCTGCTTTAAGGCTGTTCGGCCATGACGCATCTCTATCTGTGGATCCAGGCTTTTGCCGGACTCGGGCTTTTTCTATTCGGTATGCTCTACCTCGAAGCGCAGATCAAAGCGTCTGCCGGACGGGCGTTCAAGAACTGGGTATACAAGACAACCGGCACTCCTTTTAAAAGCCTTCTGACAGGTCTATCTGCCACCACTCTCTTTCAAAGCTCTTCTATCGTCTCATTGATGGCGCTCTCACTCATAGGCGCACAGCTTATCAACCTCGAGAGTGCCATCGCTATGATGTTCGGCTCGAACATCGGTACAACCGTCACCGCCTGGATCATCGGTCTGGTCGGTTTTAAGATGGACATCAAACTCATCGCCTACGTCTTTATCGGTATCGGCGGTCTCGGCGGTGTCATGACAGACGAAGGAAGCCGCTGGAAAAGCCATTTTGGCGGTCTGGTCGGTTTTGGACTTATCTTTCTCGGCTTGGAGGGGATGAAAGACAGTTTTTCCGTTTTTTCAGAGAGCTTTGACATCACGGACTACAGCCCAACAAATATCTACTGGTATGCACTTATAGGTTTTGGTATTACGGCGTTGATCCAGTCCAGTTCTGCTGCCATCGCCATCATACAGAGTGCCCTTTTTGTCCAACTTATCGGTATCGAAGCTGCCGCAGCCTTTGTTGTCGGCGCCAATGTGGGAACGACTGTCACAGTGCTGCTGGGATCATTCGGCGGAACCTCCGATAAGAAGCGGACCGCGCTGGCCCATCTCTTTTTTAATCTCTCTACCGGTGTTGTCACACTGCTTGCCCTGCAGCCGCTGGTCTGGCTCGCTGTCAACATCATGCCTTCAGCCGACACCGTCATCCAGATCGCCCTTTTCCATACGATCTTCAATATTGTGGGGGTAGCGCTTTGGTTCCCGTTCATCGCCCTGCTCGCACAGTGGCTGCACCGTTTTTTCAAAAGAGAGCCGGTCCACGTTACCAAATATCTTTATAAGGTCCCCGTCGATATCCCCGATGTCGCACTGGATGCTTTGAGAAATGAGGTGAGGCACCTTGGGAAAAAAATAGAAGAGTTTGCACTCCTGGCTGTTAACATCCCGCCGCCGAAAGTCCTCGAAGAAGATATTGCTGTAAAGAAGCTTCTGGACCTCTACGATGAGAACCTGGAGCTTTCGTACAGCAAGCTTTACAGGAAGATCCGGCGCCTTGAGGGAAAGATCTTTCGTTACATCACGCAGCTTTCACTTAGCAACACGAATGCCGAATTTGAGAAGAACATCAAAACGATCGCACAGCAGACGACCTATCTTGCCACCGCGGCCAAATCGATCAAAGACATGCTCTATGATATAGACCGGCTATATAACGCCCAGAGCAGTGAAGAGCAGGCTTTTCTGCGTAATCTGCGCTACCAGATAGTAAACAGTGTGCAAGCATTTGAGAAGACACGCAGAGGTGAGGACGACACAATGGAGGCGATAGATGATGCCTACAGACAGATCGCAGATTCACACAAAAACAATATGACATTGATCCATGACATCTCCAACAACCATGCTATTTCATCAGAGATGACCACCATCGCCGTAAACGACCTGCATCTGAGTAAAAGTTTTACCAAGTCACTGCGTAATGTACTGCGCCTGCACACAAAGCTTCCACTGTAACATAAGGATACTCTCGACCTCAAGAGTTATGTTTCCAAACTGAGACACTTCGGTAACAGTACGGATATCATTATTCCTTATAATTACCGTATCTTATGAAACACGGAAACTTTAATGAAAGATAATGTTTTTTTGATTCGGTCTTTAGACAGAGGTTGGGATTGGCCGGACATGTACAGCGAAAGTGATGTTGAGATATACTGTCTTGAAGAGCTCGAAGTCCCCGAGGAACATATTGATAATGTGACGTTCTTGAACAATGCGTTTCAATTGACTTTAAAACGTGAGCGAAGCTACCATCGTGACGATTGGTATGTCAACCTGATGCGCTGTGCGTAAAAAACTATAGGATGAGAAAACAGATGAAGAAGATGAGTGTAAAAGAGTATGCCAAGCTGATCGGAAAAAATGAGAAGACGGTCTACCGTATGATCAAAAAGGAGAGCCTTTTTGCTGTTAAAGAGAATGGAAAACTCCGTCTAAATGTCGATAAAAACTTGTTAAAAGTGATCGAGAGAGCCCAAAAAGCGCTCGAAGAGGCGAAGTCTATCTTGCTGCACATCGAAAAAGCAACCGGCCAGGTCCAAAAACCGGCCAAAAAAGCCGCTAAAGGTGTTAAGACTGTTGTTAAAAAAAGTATGCCTAAGAAAAAAGCAGTTAAAAAGAGCTCAAAAGCAGCAAAACCGCTTAAAAAAAGTGTTAAAAAATCTGTAAAGCCACTCAAAACAACGATTAAAAAACCTGTCATCAAGAAAAAAGTGCAAAAAAAGAGTAAACAGTAGTTACAGACTGTGCTCTAATAAGACCAACCCCTAACACTTTTCAGCACCCACAATTTTAAGTGAGTTTCTCACTATTTCCAAATATCTCTTTTTCAGGTATGATTTTCACATGGAAAAAGTAAAGAGTAACAACTAATCATGTTCAAAAAGAGCTTGGTAGTCATATTTGTCATGTTTTGGATCGCACTGGCCATCAACCCTGTCAACTTTGGCATATGGGCACTGGAAAACATTCTGGTCGTCACGGTGTTCCCCCTAGTTCTCTGGCTCGACAAAAAGTACAACTTTAACAACCTGACCTACCTCAGCCTGACCGCCTTTGTCATTTTGCATCTGTTTGGCGCACATCTGACCTACAACGGCATGACCTACTTTATCTGGTATTCAGAGTGGTTCAGTTTAGACCGAAACTACTACGACCAGTTCATCCATTTTCTCTTCGGCCTCATGGTCTTCGTGCCGTTTTTTGAAGTCTTTTACCATCAAGGGATCTCTAAAAAACTGAGCTACCTCATCGCGTTTTTGTTCATTAGCAGTATCGGTGCCTGGTATGAGGTCTTGGAGTGGCTCACGATGATAGTGTTTTGCGAACAATCGCTCGAAGCCTGTTCAGAAGCCATCACCCAGGGCGACATCTGGGACGCACAAAAAGATGTTGCCTATGCCGTTGTTGGTTCGTTCATCGCTATGGTGTTACACAGTATATGGGGCAAAAAAGAGAGCAACCCCCTGTAATAGAATGTCACTCTGCCCTTATTACGGCAAATGAACTTCCTGCGCTTCTGCTTTAATCATCAATACGATATAGTTGTTCATATTAACAGGAGTACGGAAAATGGTATCAACTGAAAACAGTGGGCAAGATTACGACAACAAGATGCTTGAAGCCTTTATAAACAAGCCGGAGAAAACGGCTTGGTATAAAAATGCTTTTAGCCAATACAGTGTCAACGGCGTAGCCAAGATGACTTGGGTCTGGAGCTGGTGGGCTTTTTTCGGCGGTCTCTTCTACCTGCTCTACCGTAAAGCCTACATGCCCGCACTTATACTTTTAGTTCTCATCATCGCCTCATCGTTCATACCCCTTGGCGGACTGATCCTTTGGGTACTGACGGGCGGACTGGCACCCTACTTCGTCTACAAAACATACCTGGACAGAAAAGCTGAAATAGAGTCGGCGATCCAAGACGAACCCAAACGCATCGAAACCATGCGCGCAGTAGGCGGTTACAACGACTGGGCTGTCTGGCTGGCTGTTTTGTTACATCTCTTTTTTTGGGTTTTTGTCTTCATTATGTTCTCCACCCTGATGCCTATGCTGTCTCAGCAATGATTTAGTGGAAGAAGGGAAGTGATCACTTCTCCATATCTTACAAGGTATAATTGAGGTTGAAAAGATATAGCAAGTTTGTGCATGCATTCCAAAGTGCAACTTGTGAACGAGGAATGCATACCTCAGTCTCAGTTATAGTTATTAAACCCTCTTCTCTTTCACCTCAACCTTACCACTCTTCTCAACAACTTTCTC
>JBDLJE010000073.1:0-11197 GCA_039714575.1 Campylobacterota bacterium
AATAAAGACTTTGGATTTAAGAGGTAGGTAAATACCTCTTTGATAGAATATGTAAAAGTGTAAAGGATGTCCCTTTACGATTGTAAACTATGTCTCTTGTCTATACACCGTGAGAACGAGTAAATTAAACCTGAAAAAAATTATATTTATTAGGTATTTCACCTCCTAAGAGGTGAAATACTACGTATACAAATAAACCGTCTTTTCTACAGCTTATTATCGATTGACATGAAAACGCGTGTCTATCAAATTTGCTTCTGTAGTACCAAAAGTGGCGGATGAATCAAGTCCTCCCCATAGTAGTTGCTGATTAGGGACTGATCCACGTCTACAAGCAAGACCACCTGATGTACCACCTGTACCTCTAATTTCCATCACTAAATTAGAGACACCGTCATAATTAAACGGTGTTGTTAGATCAAAACCAACCCAATCACCCGCTAATAATGCAGGAGTATCAACCGTTCCATTAAAGACCTCAACAGTATCTGTTACTAAATTGTCAGCAAAAATGCCAGTCAAATCCATAGCTGTTGAGTGAGATAACGTTATAGCATAAGAATAACCTGTTTCCGCTATAGAATTATATTCAGCTCTACACTCGATTCGATTGATGGTTCCTGCCGAACCTAGTTGATACGCATTATACAACTGTTGAATAGCACCTTCCGTATTCCAGTATGGAAAAGCCTGACCTCCAATATATTCAGGTATGACATCCATCGGCGCACCGTTGAAACGGAACTTCATATTATATGCTCCATCGTCAACACCTACTGGCAAATCTACTCCCGCATCACCATAAGCTCTAACACTTAACAGTCCTGTATCAACTTTCATTACGACATTTGTTACTGTTGCAGATGTGACTTCGACATCAGCAATTAAGTTGTCCGTCCCGTTATAGTTAAAACTGCCGTTCAAAGGTACCCAGAACCAATCTCCTGCTTGCAGACCTGCCGGTATAGTAAACTGCACGTTATCTGCAACAACCGTAGCTGTATTAGCATAGTTGTCTGCAAAAGTATTTGCAGCATCAAACTCAGCTAAAGTCGTATGTCCCAATTTTACCGTTGCATTATACTCCCCTTCAGTTGAAACACCATTCATTTGAAAAGCAAGACCTGTTAGCGGTCCTGAACCATTGATATCTGCCGATGTAAAAAGATGTTGTGTTCTTTTCAATGCAGTATTAAAGGGGAACGTATTTCCAGTTGTTGTCCCCTCCACAACTTGTGTGTTGACCCCGCCTGCAAAATTCATCACTAAATTAGGTAAAAATGCAAATAAACTACCAGTTGCACTAGGGATAGCTTGACTGTGCAACAGACTATCTGGCTGCGTAGTATCAGTATATATCTCTATAATATTAGAACATCCTGTAGGCATTTGGACATGTAATACCACATTATCAACACCGTTGTAGTTGAAAGGTGTATCCAAGTCTATTGTGAACAACTCGCCTGCAGCTAAAGCCGAAATAGATAGGCTCCTTTCTACTACTGTCTGAAGAGTACCTTTTCCTTCTTCAACATTATCTGCATATGTTAGTGTCAACCCACTCAAACTAGTATGTCCCATACTGATGTTCGCATCAGCACATGTTGTCGCTACCTCTGCGCCGAAAGAACGAAACGAGATCGACTCAATATTTCCGCTTCCAGCAATATCACCGGCAAGTAAAAGAAACTGACTGTTTTGTGTAGAACTAAAAAAAGGTGCATTAACACCTGTTATTGAATTTTTTGCAACTTCTTTAACAAACCCGCCTGTTGCCAAAGCACTGCTGCCACCACCGCCACTCGCAGCATCATCACCGCTACACGCCGTCATCGCGACCACTGCCGCGATCGACACCAATGCTGTTGTTACATTTTTAACCATCTTCATCTTGTACTCCCTTGTACCTAGTGTTAAGAGAATCTATTCCCTTTGCCTTATATTACACCTAAACAATAGAAAACAAACTTAATTCATGGTAATAGTAAAGAACTACTTTTATGAAAAAACATAAAGTTAAATAGGACAAAAAAACACCGATTATATTAGAACTGCCTGCACTCAAGGAGATAGACCTTTGTACATGCGTTCTCTGTTTTGAGGTCATTTGGAGTTGAGTTTGCGTTCCCGTCAAGACGATGGGGACAGATAGGTAATGATGGACGTGTTATTTAGCACACGGCCCTTTATAATGCCCTTTAAGAGTAGACATCATCTTCATCGGTCTTGAAGAACCTGTTGTCTCAATATCTATTTTACCGCTGAAAGTTTTGCCTTTATAGGTCATTGTCCCCTTGCCTTTTGACTCCGGACACACTACCGACCATGTAACAGTTGAACCGTTAACGCTTTGGTTAATGACCTTACACTCTGAGCCGTCCTGGCTCTTTTGCGCAGGCACCATCTCTTTTTTAGTCATACACTGGTCTACCGTGACCGGAGGCATCTGCATCGGCATCCCCATGATCTCCATCTTCATCTCAACAGCCCAGTTACCCTCTTTAAAGTCAATCGCACTGCCGTTTGTACAGGCAACAAAAACCCCTGCCGCTATAAAAAACAATTTACATTTCATACTGATCCTTTATGCATTTAATTTATTGTACTACTAAGAGATAGAAAGTATTATAAAAATGCAAAAAAATATTTAAACACAGCATGTTATAGATCACCACTTCCCTCCTGTTGCTCAACATGGTATTTTCTAATGTATAATGGGCGTATGCAATATTTAACAGGCAAAATTTTACAAAAATTCCCTCAGGTCAGCCATATATTCACCACTCGTCACGGTGGTCTTTCACAAGCACCTTTCAGCAGCAACAACCTCGCTTTTCATGTCGGTGACAATACAGATGATGTTATAAGAAACCATCAAAAGCTGGCGCAGCAAATGGAGTATGATTACCCCTCACTAATTCATATGCGGCAGATCCACTCCGACAAAGTCGTTACTGTCGACAGTGCACTCCATCACTTTGACAGTCCGCCTGAGTGCGATGCACTTATCACCGACGAACCTAACACTCCTCTCATGGTCATGACAGCCGACTGCACTCCGGTGCTGCTTTTTGACAGTGTTCAAAATGTTATTGCAGTTGTTCATGCCGGACGCGTAGGTGCAGTAAAAGGGATCGTCCCCAAGACCATAGAGAAGATGTGTCACAACTTTGGAAGCAAAATAGAAGACATCAATGTCTTACTCGGTCCCTCTATTCATGGCTGCTGTTATGAGGTCGGCGAGACGATAGCTAGAGAGGTGATAGGTGAGGGGTACGGCTTTGCGGTCATCACCAAAGAGGATAGTTACTATTTAGAGGTCAACGCTATTATCAAAAAACAGTTAGAAGCGATTGGTATCAAAAAAGAGAAGTTAGAGGATCTTAATATCTGTAATGCCTGTGAGAACCAAGACTTTTTCTCGTATCGGGCAGATAAGCAGAAGACCGGACGTATTGCCGGTGTACTTATGTTAAAGTCTTGACTCTTTGTGCAAGCTGTTCAGGTAAAAGACCTAAAGACTCTTCAACAAGCTTAGTATTTCCATGGGTGATGAACGCATCTTCATACTCAAAGCTTGTCAGTTCAATATTATAGATCTTCTCATCTGCCAAGAACTCTAAGATAGCCGAACCGACACCGCCCATCTTCGCACTGTCGCTGAAGATAAACCACTTTTTATGTTTTTTCGCCAGGCTTTTCAACATCGCTTCGTCGAGCGGTTTCACAAAACGAAGGTCAAGCAGAGCGATATCGTCTTCCATCAGTTCTCTTGTCTGTGCTGCGCGTCCGACACCATTGCCGTAACCGATGAAAAGAGTGTCACCGTCACTCTCGATCAAGAGCTGTGCTTTACCCTCTTCGAACGGCACGGACTCAGGCAGGTCAGCCTCTAAAAAAGCACCTCTTGGGTAACGCAGAGAGAGTGGATGTGCATAGTCTCCTGCAAATGTTATAGAGTGATGAAAGGACTTCTCATCTCGTGGCGCACAGAGACGCATGTTCGGGATAGAGCGCATAAAACTGACGTCAAAAGCCCCTTGGTGGGTCTCGCCATCTTCACCGACGGTTCCCGCTCTGTCCATCGCAAAGACAACAGGCAGATCCATCAGACAGACATCATGGATGACCTGATCGTAACCGCGCTGCATAAAGGTTGAGTAGATCGTACAAAAAGGCTTAAACCCTTCGGCAGCTAAAGCACCCATTGAGGTAACGGCATGCTGCTCAGCGATCGCCGCGTCCCAAAAACGGTCAGGGTATCTCTCCAGCAGTTCGCTTAGACCTGTACCGCCCGGCATCGCGGCAGTGACCCCGACCACTTTAGGGTTGTTTTCACAAAGTTCCAGCATCGCTTCGGTGTAGATCTGCGTTGCAGCTTTTGCGCCGCTCTTAGGTTCGGATGAACCGCTTTCACGGTCGAATGGACCAACACCATGCCACTTTTCATGCTGGCCCTCGGCGATCTTGTAACCCTTTCCTTTTACGGTCTGGGTGTGAATAATGACCGGTCGACCAAGGGCCTTGGCTTTTTCAAAGGTATCTATGAGCTGTTCAAGGTTATGACCGTCAATAGGACCGATATACTCGATTCCCAACTCTTCAAACAAGATACCCGGCGTGATCAATTTGAACGACTCTTCAAACCGTTTTGCAAGGTAGTGTGCACTGTCACCAAAGTTGTCCACAAAAGATTCTGTCCTCTTTCTAAACTTTTGGTAAAAAGGGCTTGCCATACTCGAAGTAAGTATACGAGAAAGGGCCCCGATAGGCTTGGCAATACTCATCTCATTGTCATTTAAAATGATCACCATCGGGTATTTGCGGTCACCCAGTTCGTTCATCGCCTCAAACGCCATTCCGGCTGTTATGGAACCGTCACCGATCATCGCAACAGGGATACGGCTCTCTTGCTCGCCTTTCAGTGCGATCGACTTAGCCGCACCGACACCTAAAGAGATAGAGGTAGAGCTGTGTCCCGCTACAAAAAAGTCATCTTCTGACTCGGACGGTTTTGTATAGCCGCAGAGCCCGTCAAACTGACGGAGTGTACTGAACTCATCCCAACGGTCTGTGATCAGTTTGTGGGCGTAGGCTTGGTGCGAGACATCGAAGATAAAAGGATCTTTTTTGGAGTCAAAGACTTTGTGCATCGCGACGATCAGTTCGGTAGCACCCAGTGTTGAACTCAAGTGACCGCCATTGACACTGACGACCTCTAAAATGCGCTCACGAATATCTTCGCAAAGTTTTTGTAGTTCGTCTAATGAGTATGAAGAGATATCCATGTCTGTCTTTATCCTAATCCGCTTTCAATTGCCGAAATTTTACCATGTTATAGTAACGTCTATATTAAGCTCTCAGCCAGCTCGAAAAAGCGGTCGTTCTGCACAGGGGTACCGATGGTCACGCGAATAGCATTTAGACCGTACCCTTTCAGGTCACGTACGATCATACCGCGTTCCAACAGCTCTTGCGCCAGTTTAGAGGCAGATCTTTTTTCATCAAAGACCAGGGTGACGAAGTTCGTGAAACTCTCGATCGCTTCAAGATCGTGTTTCGCCGCAAAGTCGTTGTAACGCCCCATCTCTTCAAAGTTTTTGGCGATGCACTCTTGGACAAATGCTTCATCGTCGAGAGCGACCGTCGCTGCCTCAAGTGTCAGTGTCGTGATGTTGAACGGCGGGCGAAGTTTATAAAAGGCTTTGATGATGTCGGCACGGGCGATGCCGTAACCGACACGCATCCCGCCCAGTCCATAGGCCTTGGAAAAAGTCCCTAGATAAAGTACGTTGTCGTAAGCCTCAACCAGCTCTTTCGGTGTTACTGACTTGCTCTCGTTCTTAAAACGTGTGTACTCCATATAAGCACCGTCAACCACAACCATCGTCTCAGAGTCGATCTTGTCCAAAAAGGCTTTGAGCCTGTCAGCGTCTATTGCGTCACCTGTCGGGTTGTTCGGTGTACAGATAAAGATGATCTCAGGGTTATGCTCTTTGTACAGCGTATAAAACTCTTCGAGGTCGTGCTCTCTTGAACGTGTGCGGATGATCTCGGCACCCACCTGTTTAGCATAGATCTCATACATCGCAAAGGTGATGGAGTTCATCAGGATCTTAGAACCTTTTGAGGCTTTTGCATGAATAGCGAATTCGATCACCTGATCGCTTCCGGCACCGATGACAAGCTCATCTTCAGCAACGTCGAACTTCTTGGAGAGTGCCGCTTTCAGATGCATCATCGAGTCATCAGGGTATAGCGCCATGTTGCCGACGATCTTGCTCACTGCCGCTTGCACTTTCGGCGAACAGCCATAAGGGTTTTCATTGCTTGCGAGTTTTACAACGTCTCTGCTCTCAATGCCAAAGTCACGAACAACGAGCTCTATCGGCTTGCCCGCCTCATAACTGACAATATCGTCTAAAACCGCATTAAACTTCATAACTCCCCTTTTACATAACTGCCGAGGCAGGTGATCTCTTCTTTGTGTGCCTTCATGACCTGTTGGATCTTTGTATCATCAATGTGACCGTAAATATCCATAAAGAACCAATACGCGAAACCACTCTCATCGTGTGCCGGACGTGACTCGATCTTACTCATGTTGATATTTGCTTCGTCAAAATCACTTAAGAAGCTGACCAGTGCCCCTGCTCTCTCTGCATCTTTCAGACGGACAAAAAGTGAGGTCTTGTCTTCACCGCTCTGCGCGTTTTTAAAGTCGCTCAAGATAAAGAAGCGCGTGGTGTTGTCTTGTACATCTTCGATGTTCTCAAACATCGTCGGCACCCCGTAGAGCTTCGCGGCGATATGGCTGCAGATAGCTGCCGCTTCAGGGTCTTCAGCCGCTAAAATAGCCGCTTTGGCTGTTGACTCGACCGGGATCTGCTCGATATGCAGAAGCTCATGCAGCTGTAAGAACTCGCGGCACTGGCCAAAACCCTTGTCTTTGGAGTATATCTTCTTGATATCTTTAAAATGTTCCGCCTTGGTCGCAAAGGACATATGGATCGGCATGTAAAGCTCTGCCACGATCTTGATAGAACTTTTTGCCAGAAGATCCAGTGTCTCGCCGACAACACCGTCTCGAGAGTTCTCTATCGGGACCACACCGAATTTCGCACGGCCCGACTCCACTGTTTTAAAAACAGAGTGGATAGAACCGACCGAAAGGTAGTCGCTCATCGCACCAAAACGCGACTCTGCGGCCTGATGGGTAAAGCTTCCCTCCGGGCCAAGGTAAGCGATGCGCTCCGGTAACTCAAGGTTGCGTGACACGGCAAAGATCTCAAGATAGAGTGCTTCGATCGCCGCTTGATTCAGAATACCGCCATCTGCTTTTGACTTGGCACTGAGACGTTCGATGATCGCTTTTTCACGTTCGGGACGATAGATCGCACCGCCGCTCTCATGTTTGATCTCGCCCACCCGTTCAACAACACGCATACGCTCATTAAGAAGGTCAAGCATCTCTTCGTCCAGTCGGTCGATCTCTCTGCGACAATCGTCTAATGTTCTCATATCCACTCCTAGCACTCTGTGATCTATCTTTTACATATGCTATTTTACTATAGCATCCGCATTTTAATCCATAAACTCTTTTTCCAGAGCAATAAGATCGTCAAACGTCTCTCTTCGGCGAATAAGGCGGTCTTCGCCGTTCTCTACGGCCACTTCAGCCGAACGGCCTCTTGTGTTGTAGTTGCTTCCCATACCAAAACCATACGCACCCGCACTGTGGACAACCAGAAGATCATCATGTTCAAGGGCAGGAAGCGCATAACCCTTGGCCAGGAAGTCACCGCTCTCGCAAACCGGTCCGACAATATCGGCTTTGGTCTTTTCACCCTCTTTTTGCGACGTTTCAATATAGTGATATGCGTTGTAGAGGCTTGGTCTGATAAGATCATTCATCGCCCCATCAACAATGACAAAACGTTTGTCGTCATTCTTCTTTTCATACATCACTTTGGTCAGGAAGTACCCTGCGTTAGCCGTAAGGTAACGTCCCGGTTCACCTACAACCGTGATGTCAAGTCCCGTCAACGTCCCTAAAACAGCCTGCGCATAGTCGTACGGATCGATCGTTGTCTCGTCATCATACTTAATACCCAGTCCGCCGCCGATATCAAAAAAGCTCAGGTTAATGTCAAGTGCCTGCAGTGAACGTACCATGTCAGCAACGATCTCGCACGCTTCGCGGATAGGGTCAAGCTCCGTCAGCTGTGAACCGATGTGAGAGTGGATCCCGACCGGGTCCAGGTGTTCTGAGTTCTTGGCGCGAATATACATACGTTTTGCCGTATTGATATCCACACCGAATTTGTTGGCATGAAGGCCTGTCGAGATGTAAGGGTGGGTCTTGGGATCGATGTTCGGGTTAACACGGATACTGATACGCACTTTCGCATCCATCTCTTTGGCGATCACCTCAACACGGTCCAATTCACCGTCACTCTCAAGGTTGATATAGAGGATGTCACGTTCGATCGCCTCGCGGATCTCGTCATCACCCTTGCCCACGCCTGAGAAGATGATCTTGTATTTTGGTATACCGGCTAAAAAAGCACGACGGACTTCACCGATAGAGACACAGTCGGCCCCCGAACCAAGCTTGGCAAAATGGCGAACGACACTCAGGTTAGAGTTGGCTTTAACAGCATATGCCAGCAGGGCTTTACGTCCTTTAAAAGCACCTTTCAGTGCTTCATACTGCTGTGTCATATGATCAAGGTCATATACATAAAGAGGGGTATTGTACTTGTTTGCTAACTCTTTAAAGTTCATCGCTTCAGTTCCTTATCCAGGAGAGATCTCCTAGCCGTTTAATTGCCGGATTTTAGCGCAAATCTACTTATGAAAAGCTCTTTGACGAAGCCCTTAAGGAACCGTTTTAGGCTTTGATGGCGTAGAGTGACGGACCCACTGCCAGATCGCCACAAGAAAAAGGACAAATACCGGCAGGACAATACCCACTTCGCTCGCTATCGCTTTGTTGAATGAAAGCTCGGTCAGGATGAAGAGTACCGACCATGTCATAAGCGTTGCCAGGATCGCACCGAAACTAAAAAGGGTGATGTTCAAGAAGCGCTGTGAGATCGGAACAAAGAAGAAGATGATAATGATCAGACTGGGGACGAACAGCGGGTTCAAAAACGTCTTGTAAAGCGCACTCTTAATACGGTCGATGTTCACATTTTGGTCTGTCAATAACAAGAGTGCATCCACCGCGTCCATAATGGTGTAGTTGACCTTGCCCTCATAGACCTGGTCCAGGATCTTAGGTTTAAAGCCTTTTAAGATCGACATGGTCTCGCGCTCTTCGATCTCGATACCCTGTCCGTCAAAAGCGATCTGTTCCGGTTTTCGCAGTACATGTGCTTTGGTCACATGCCAGTAATCATCTTTGTAATAGGCGCTCTTGGCCACATACAACTCTTTCAAGTTACTCTCATCGATCTCAAAGACCCGTACGTCTATCGCCCGCTGTTGAAGAGGAAACAGCTTTCCAAAAAAGATATATTTGTTCTCATACGTAAAAAAGAGGTTTGATGTCGGTCTGAGATAACTAGAGCTCTTGGCAATATTGGTGGCGTACTCGTTAGCTCTCGCAAACGCAGATGAGGCATGAAAAGCGATATAGATCGATATGATCATTATGGAGACCAGGACAAAGGGCTTTAAAACATCATTTTTTGAGTAGCCTATGGAGTAAAAAGCGACAAGAGCATTCGAGCGTATCAGCAGCACTTTTGTTGCGATCATACCAAAGACCAGTGAAAGCGGCAGCAGCATGTCGATGGCATAAAAGGTTTTATAGACAACATAGATCATAACAAGGTTGGCAGATGTCGGCAGGTTGGAGCTGTTTTCCATATAGTCAAAACCGACCATAAAGGCACTCAAGGCTGCCAGGATAATAATAAAATATTTGATGTAATGAGAAGCGATATAACGAAAGGCTAACAAAGCAAGGCTTCCTTTACTAAATTGATACTAGATTTTATCCAAATAAAGACTAATATTTTTGTCTATACTCAGTCAATAGGCTGATTTGCTTTATTGGGAACTTTTTTTATGGAGTATTTCGAGGCAACGTCCTCCCATGAAGGCGTGCGCCACAACGCCTCTACGGCATCAGCAGTTTGAGCGATCTGCGCTTTTAGCTGCTCTTCTTGATCATCATTATACTTACCAAGGACAAAGCTTGTGACCTCACCTTTGTGCTCAGGACGGCCTATCCCCATACGAACACGCACATACTCTTTGCCGATCAGAGCGTCTGTCGATTTAAGACCGTTATGGCCCCCATGTCCGCCGCCTATCTTAAAACGAAGCGCACCGAAAGGGAGGTCGAGATCATCATGGATCACTATGACATCATCAATTTTATAAAACTTCTTGACAGCGGCTACAGAACGGCCGGAAAGGTTCATAAAAGTGGTGGGTTTGAGTAAAAAATGTTCTTTGACTTTGAAAAGTTCGCCTTCGAATGCGGCTTTTGAGATGGTGTCATGGGAGTAACGGGAAAGAAGTTCATCTATGACCATAAACCCGACATTATGTCGCGTCTCGGCATAGGCCGAACCGGGATTACCTAGTCCGACAATAAGCAAAATTACTTCGCTTTGATAATACTTAGTACACCAACACGATCACTGTCGACAAATGTTACATTTTCGATAGCATCAAGGTCACGAACAAGTATAGAGTCACCAACGTCTAGTGGCTCTACGTTTACAACGATAGAGTTTGGAAGTGCTTCCGGCGCAGCTTTAACAGCAAGACGGTTCTTAGCAACATACAACATACCCTTGTTTTTAAGACCAAGTGGTGAACCAACAGTCTCAACTGGTACCATGTACTTAGTCACAACACCCGGTTGTGCAACCATCAGGTCAACATGAAGAAGGTTTCCTGTTACTGCGTGAGACTCATAGCTCTGTACAACAACATTCAACTCTTTGCCATCCAATTTGATCGGGAAGGCCAAAGTCTCTTTATTACGAACTGTACGGATATACTCATTCATCTTGAATGCAGCATTGATGTTCTCAAAACCTTTTCCGTAAATATTCGCAATTAGATAACCATCACGGCGTAGTGCTTTTGTGCCACGTTTACCGATACTCTCTCTAATAATTCCTTCTAACATAGTTAGTTCCTTGTAATAAAATGAGCCGGATTATACTGAAAT
>JBDLJE010000074.1:0-10814 GCA_039714575.1 Campylobacterota bacterium
CCTTTTCAAGCTCTCTTCGTTTGTGGACGGGAATTATAGAGAAGATATGCTTAGAAGTTTCTTAGAAGGGGAAAGAATGCTGCAATTTCTTTTTTGGATCATATCTCTTCTATATATAGTAGTCAATTTGCAATACAAATGTAATGACTTTTTTTTCCATATATAATAGTAGTCATGAACAAAACATTAGGAAACTGCCCATATTGTCAAGAAGGAAGTGTAGAGGTTCGTAAGATCGAAGTTGAAGGTAAGCCTACCAAGCTCTATGCCTGTTCCAATGCACACTGGAGTTTTGAACATGACATAGCAGAGCTTACAAAGGAGTCCACCTGCTCTTTTCGTATCTTTCAGAATAGCCTGCTTCGTTGGAATAAAAAGGCCATAGGTGAGAGAGAGGTCCGTACACTGTTAGACGAGGAGCAGGTCAAGGTACGACTCTATAGTACAAAAGCAAAAAAAGAGTACTACAAATGGTTAGTGCTGGATGAAGAGTACGGGTGTTCAGTTGTTTGGGATGTTTTTATCGATCCTGATGAGGATGATAAAGAGTAGACTTACTCTTTATCGGGAGAAGCTTCGCTATTTTCCAATTTATAAAAGTTTAAAATATCTTCTTCTAAAACAAGTCGGCAGAACTCGGGCTCTTTACCCATCGCCTCTAGCTCGATGACCAGTTCAATGATCTCTTGTTTTAGACGGACTTCAGGGGTGACATAACCGCAAGCGCCCATTTTTATCTATTGACCGATATCAGCAAGTGCTTTAGTAACGGCCTCTTTCAGCTCAGGAGAGATACGGTCCGCTTTGTCACGGATCCACTTAAGAAAACCCGGGTCTTTTTCTGCGACTTCTGCCGGTGTCTCACCACGGTACTTCGCAAATGGAATAGTGATCTTGATCTGCGACTTGGTGTCAGCCATGATCTTCTCCATCGTATAACGAAGGTCGCCATCAAGATCAAACGTATCTATCATGTATTGAAGTGAGTTACGATCGTTCAGTGCGATCTCTTCGAAGGTCTTGCCTTTATGTTTACCAAATGTCATGATGTCGAGCATGATCGGTGCAGAACAGAGTTCCATCATCTCGTCACGCTCTTGTCCGTCAGCAAGAAGATGGTCTAAAAAGAGTTTTAGCACAACAACATCGCCCAATGCGTCGTGCGCGCGTACTTCAACACCCAACTCTTTTATAAGTTCAGGCTCTTTTTTGTACAGCCCCAGTTCATAACGTTTATGCTGTAGACCGTGTGGCGTCTGCAGTGCATACTTTTTACGCAGTATACGGTACGTATCGATCAGGTTCATCACAGAGGTAAAACCCTCTTTAGCCAACATCGCTTCGTCAAACTCGGCATTTTGGATGACCATGATGTTCTCAGGCACATTAAGTTCATTCAGACGCGCAAAGGCTTTTGTATCAACACAAGCCGGCTTGCCTTCCAACATCTCAGGCGTGATGTTGTGAATAGCCATAGAGTCGAACTTTGTCGGCACCGGTGCCGTACAGAGATCATCATGCATCTCCAAGATGTTTCCATCCATGTCCGTCACCAGGTAACTTAGTTGAATAATACGATCTTCTTCGTCTACTCCCGTTGTCTCTGTATCTAATATAATATATTTCAATTTTTTCCTTTTAATTGTGGGCAGCTCTAGAAACCCTAGTCGTACTGAGTACAGTTTCCAGATTTGCCCTGCGACATTGTATCGCGTTTATTCCCAATCTTTAAACTTTGACGAGGTGTGTTTGTCTTTTTTATATTGACGCTGGTTCACACTTTTTTCGATCTGGTTGGCACTGTACAGAAGGTCTTTTTTAATCTCATCGATCTCTTTGTCAGAGTCACGATACAAGACGATCTTCTCTACAAGTTTTTCAAGTTCATTAAACTCGCCCTTGTAGAGTGCTATTTTTTCAATACGGTCCAGATAGCGGCGATTATTATCGACCTTTTTGTTGAACACCTCTTTGGTCGGTTCATCGACCTTCGTCAGGTAGTTGACAATACTGCCGGTAAAACGCTCCAACACACGAATATAACGCAGCCGTTTTGTATTATCTTCACGCTTGCTTGAGACTTTTGCCATTTAAAGTAATCTTTATTATCAATTTACATTTTAGTTGTACAATTATAGCAATTTTCTACAAGGTACACAATGAAATATATTATTACATTCATGTTAGTTTTAGCACCTCTTTTACATGCTGAGTATAAGGCAGAACCCTTTACAAAAAAATTGATCGAGAATAAAGTGCCTATTGTTGATATCAGGACTCCGGAAGAGTGGAAAGAGACAGGCCTTGTCAAAGGCTCTATTCCTATTCAGTTTTTCAACGAACTCGGTCAATACGATATACCTGCATTTTTAAAAGAGTTGAATGCTAAAGTTGACACAACTAAAGAGTTTGCGTTGATCTGTCGTACCGGCAGCCGTACGGGGATGGTCGGCATGTTTTTGTCAGATAAACTTAAATATAAGGTCATCGATATTCAAGGCGGCATTATAGATGCATATATGCTGCACGCACCTATTGTTCCCTACAAAGGCAACTAAATGAAGATGGCGAAATTCATCTTCGCCTTGGTACTTCGTATTGTCATTACCTTTGGGCTCATTGCCCTTATTGTATATCTTCTCTGGGCTTTTCTTTATTGGTTACTCGTCTAAACAGGGAGATCACCTCTTTTTAAAACGATACTCCAGTGCTTCAAGCTGCTCACGAAGTTTTAGCTGAATGTCCCCCTGGAGCTCAAGAAGATCCTCACTGACCGTTCCACCGCAGCCCAGCCTCTTTTTCAATGTCTTCAACAACACTTTTAGGTCATCTTTCTCCAGAGAAAAAGGGCCGACCAGGGTCACAACCTTGCCTCTGCGTTTCTCTTTATGTAAGACAAGTTGATGTTTTGAAGGTTCCAAGGTCTCAGAAAATACGCTTTTTCGTTTCTCTGTGACAACGTTCCAGTCACTGTCATCGAAGTCAGCACCGATCTGAAGGTCAAGTTTTTTACCACGGCTCATCTTGTCTCCTCGCTGACAAACTCAAAACGGGGCATACAGAGCCCATCAACATTGACACTTTCTGTAAACATCTTCAGAGGGCGTACCCATAGACCTCTTTCGCCGTAAAGAGCGCGGTATAGCACCATCTCTTCTTCCGTCTCAGAGTGGCGAACAATGTCGATCACCTCGTATTGATTGCCTTTGTAGTGCTGGTAAAGACCTTTTTTAAGCACGCTTGACTCTCTGCACCAAAGCACTGACGCCCGGTGCCTCAAACTCGCCCTTTTGTGCCATCATCATGATCGGGTTTGTGCAGTAAAGCTCATTGTCATAAACAACAACGATCACCTCATCACCCTCTTGTAAAAATCTCTTCTCGCCATACGGTGTGTAGCGTGTCGCACCGATACTGATCACTGCTTTTTCAGGGTAACCCGCTTTTTCGATGTACCCGATCAACGGCTCAAGCGGACCGTAGTCGACTTGACTGTTGATCTGATTGGTCATCCAGTCGATCAGTTTCTGGTAAAAGAAGCTGTATCCGCTCAGTTCGACATCTTCGCCGTACCGCATCATCATATCTTGTCCGCGCACAAAACTGCAGATGCGCCAGTGGTCGAGCATACTGCCCTCTTCAAACTTGTCGATATCGATAAGCGTAGAGCTTAGACCTTTGCTCGCAGACCCCCAGTTCTTCTTCTCAGAGATCTTTTTAGCACCCTCTTTACGGATAGAGCAGTCGTTATAGGCACCAAACTGTTTTGGTGTGATGGCCGCTACTTTGCCATTTTCATAGCTAATATCACAGACGAGACCGACTTCCGGTTCTGCTTGAATATTAAGTGTCTCATCATCGGGAAGTATGATCGTGTCGTCAGAGAGAGGGTAGATACCCAGCTGATTGTCAAAGCCCGGAATATAAAAAGGGAACATACCTTTGGGGCCGTTTGGATCTTCAGTGATGACATCTTTAAAGTCTTCAAGCTCACCCGCCTGCTCTAAATGCAGTGCAAAGTTACCGGCAATACCGAGACCTAGATAACTTTTATACTTCTCCATTCTCTTTTGCCTCTACAAACTCTTCGTATGTTCCTTTGAAGTCAATATAAGTTCCATCCGCATGAAGCTCGATCACACGTGTAGCGAAAGCGTCAAGCAGCTCACGGTCATGAGACACACAGATAACGTTTCCTGTAAAGTTGTAAAGTGCTTCACCCAATGCGACGATCGCCTCAAGGTCAAGGTGGTTAGAAGGCTCATCGAGAACCAGGAAGTTCCCGTTTTCAAGCATCATTCTAGAGAGGATCATACGGTGTTTTTCACCACCGGAGATCTTCTCAACAGATTTTTCCTGCTGCTCACCGTTGAAAAGCATACGTCCAAGACAGTTGCGTATTTCAGCAACGTCACCTTTAGGGTCAAAACCACGCAACCAGTCATAAAGCGTCCCATCACCTGAGATCGTGTCAGCTGCATCTTGCGGGAAGTAAGAGTTCTCGATCGTAGCTCCCCACGTCACTTCACCACGCATCGGTTTAAGTTCTTCCATCATGATCTTACACAGTGTTGTCTTACCCACACCATTGGCACCGATAAGGGCAATTTTCTCACCCGGTTCAAAGACAAGGTTCATGTCTTTTAGAACCTCAAGATCACCATAAGAGTGAGAGATGTTTTCAAGCGTAAGCGCTTCATCACCCATTTGACGTTTTGGCTTGAAGACAATACTCGGGTCACGGCGTGATGATGGTTTAATGTCTTCGATGTTGAGTTTATCCAACTGTTTCTGACGTGAGGTAGCCTGTTTTGCTTTTGATGCATTGGCAGAGAAGCGACGAACAAAGGCTTCAAGGTCAGCTTTCTCTTTCTGTTTTTTAGCGGTGTCTACTTCAAGCTGTTTTGCCATGACTGTTGAGGCAATGTACCAGTCGTCATACGTACCCGTAAACTCACGGATCTTCTGAAAGTCCACATCCAGGATATTTGTTACAACTGCGTTAAGGAAGTGTCTATCATGAGAGATGACGACCAATGTACCTTCATGACGCTGCAACTCGTTCTCTAACCAGCCGATCGTCTCGATGTCCATGTTGTTGGTAGGCTCATCCAGAAACAGAACGTCCGGTTTCGGGAAAAGTACCTGCGCAAGAAGTACTTTGAATTTGTCTGAGTTCTTAAGAGAAGACATAAGGTTATGATGTTCATCAGTAGGAATACCGACATTGGCCAGGATCTTACCGATCTGTGTTTCGTACTCATAAGTCGGGTCCTCTTCAACACTGATCATCTCAAGCTCACCTAGACGTTCATTGACCTTGTCGTCTTCGAAGTCGCCTGTCATATAGAGCTCTTCTTTCTCTTTGACCGCATCATAAAGACGTTTATTTCCGTAGAGAACCGCGTCCATGATCGTAAAATCTTCAAACGCAAACTGGTTCTGCCCAAGAACGCCCACTTTAAGACCGCTGCCGATGATCACTTCACCTTCAAACTCAGCGATCTCACCGCTAAGGATCTTCAAAAATGTTGTTTTACCGGCACCGTTAGCACCGATAAGACCATAGCGTTTGTGTTGGTCAAGTTTGATATTGATATCTTCAAAAAGGACACGATTACCAAAGCGCATCGTCAAGTTCTGTGTTCTAACCATAATTTCTCTCTTGTAGCACCACTGAAGGCTGCCATTAATATTTTCGCGATTATAGCTAAAGGGAGGTAATATTTTGGTTAGTTCTGGTCTGAAGTTGTTTTCAAAGCTCATCAAAACTTCATCGGTTCATAATAAAACAGGTCTCAAAAAAATTTCATCTTTTTTTCATAATCATCTGCTATTATTATTTATTATGAACAGTACATCTACAAAGATTACGAACGTATTGGCACAAACACAAGACGAGGTTCCTTGTTCTGCCTCCGATATCGAGCTTATAAAGATCCTTCGACAATATGTCATCTTTTCCATTACCGATGTTCAAGGACGCATAACAGATGTCAGTGATGCCTTTTGCAGCCATACAGGCTATACTAAAAAAGAGCTCATCGGCAAGCGCCACAACATCCTGCGCTCTAAAAGTACCGAGGTCTCGTTTTACCGCAACATGTGGTCCACTATCAATGACGGCAGGAACTGGTTTGGCGAAGTCCAAAACCTGAAAAAAGACGGCACCCCTTTTTGGATCAAGTACACTATTACACCGCTTTTTGACAAAGAGAACCGCAAGATAGGCTATCTGGCCATCTATAACAATATCACCCGGGAAAAAAAGATAGAAGAGGCCTCATATATAGACGAATTGACACAGATCTACAACCGAAAAAAGTTTAACAGCACCCTTGACTTGTTTTTTCAAGACAGGGCCGCATATGCGGGTACAACTGCTCTAGTGATGATCGATATCGACCATTTTAAAGCGATCAACGATCTTTACGGTCATATCATAGGTGATGAGATATTGATCCTTCTCAGCAGGTTTATAAACACACACATACGAAAATCTGATCTTCTCTGCCGCTGGGGCGGTGAAGAGTTTGTGCTGCTGCTTTCAGAGATCACCCATGATGAAGCCTTCAACTTCTGTGAGAAGCTGCGTAAAAATATCGCCTCTATGCCGTGTGAGACGTTGAAAAAGTATATTGGTGTCGACAAACATATCACCTGCAGTTTCGGTGTGAGCATGCTGCGTGAAAACGACTCGCCTAAAAGTTTGACAGAGCGTGCAGACAAAGCACTCTACTCAGCCAAAGAGAATGGTCGCAACAGAGTCGAGTTTCTTTAGAGGTCTAACCGCAGCACTTTTTATACTTTTTGCCGCTGCCGCATGGGCAGGCTTCATTGCGCTCGATCTTTGACTTGAAGATGACACCGTCACGGTAATACCACTTGTCATCTTCAAAGACAAAGTGACTGTGTTCGTGGAGTACATGAAGTTTCTCGTCAAAGTCTCTAAAGTACGCTTTGAACTCCACTTCGTTTTTAGTTGAATCAATAACATGAAGTTGTAACCACTCCACCTCATCAAACTCACGTTCAAGAAGCTTGATCTCTCTGTCATTCACTTCTTGAGCGTAGTTAGTCTCTAAAATGTACTTAGCATTTTTAAGCGCAAAAGCGGTGTAACGCGAACGCATCAACACTTCTACATTGGGAATCTTTCTACCCTCTTCTATGTAAGCCTTACAACACTTTTCATATGTTTTTTCAGAACCGCATGGACAGATCATCTAAATACCTTTAGGGCACCTCTGAGGACGACTAGGGTTTTTAGAGGTGCCCTTTAATTAAAACTGCGTAAGGCTATCACAATGAAGATTGAAGTAAGATGAGTTTACTGTTAACCAATTTTCAGGGGATATTTATGGCAAAGACCTCCAGTCTCTACCTCGCTTCACTCGAACCGACAACAGGCTCACTCTTTATCAGTATCGGTCTCATGGACATCTTAAAAAGCCGATATGAGAAGGTAGCCTTTTTTCGCCCCGTCATCAAACAGAAATCCGGAGACGATGGGGACATCACCTTTATGCGAGACCATTTCTCTCTGACACAAGGTTATGAAGAGAGCTACTGCTTTAACACGGTGGAAGTCGAGAACCTTCTGGCTGAAGACAAGGTCGACCAACTCATCACAAAGGTCATCACCCACTACAAGAGGCTCGAAGAGAAGTATGACTTTGTCCTCATAGAAGGCCTGCCCCGCTCTCTTTTCAGTGCCACCCTCGATTTTGACATCAACCTCCACCTTGCTAAAAACCTCTCAACCCCTTTCATACCCATACTCCATGCAAAAGAGAAGATGAAACGTGCAGTCTATGATGAGATAAAACTGGAAGAGGAGATCATTCATAACGCAGGTGTAAGCCACTTCGCCACCTTTGTCAACCGTGTTGAAGAGACTCAGCTGCCTGCACTCAAACACCTGGCTCAAAGCAACCCGACCAAAACGATGAACTTTTTCCTTCCCGACAACCGTGAGCTCGACACCCCCTCGCTCCAGGAGGTCAAAACAGCATTGAATGCCAAGATGATCCTGGGCAGTGAAGACTCTTTAAACAATATCGTGAAACAGAGCAAGATCGCTGCGATGAGCCTTGAGCATTATCTGCCGCGTCTGAAAGAGGGTTCCTTAGTCATCGTACCGGCGGACCGTGCCGACATCATCATCGCCACCTTTGTCTCGTTTTATGCCAAAGAGTCACCGAATGTCGCCGGCATCATCCTCTCCGGTGACATCACCCCGGACAAAACGATGATGCAGCTGCTTGAGAACTTCCATGTCGTTGAGCTGCCTATTATGCGTGTCGAGACAGACACCTATACAACTGCATCGAATGTTGAGGCGGTACGTTCGCGCATCACCTCCAAAAGTACCCGTAAGATCGCTCTGGCAAAAGGTGTTTTTGAAGCCAATGTCAACAAAGAGCAGATACTCCAGGAGCTGCAGGAGAGCCGCACCAAGATCATGACACCGATGATGTTCACCTACACTCTTTTTGAACATGCCCGCCGAAAACGTCAGCGTATTGTTCTGCCTGAAAGCAGTGATGAGCGTATCTTGCGCGCGGCAGAGATACTGCTGCGCCGTGATGTAGTCGACATCATCTTGCTTGGCAACAGAGAGGAGGTCGAGCACCATATCTCTCTTTTGGCACTGGACCTCTCTAAAGCAGTGATCATCGATCCTGAACACTCCCGATACAAAGAGGAGTTTGCCAAAAAGTTTTTTGAACTTCGCAAGAGTAAAGGCCTTAGCCTTGATGCCGCTGAAGACGCAATGGTGCACCCCAACTATTTTGCTACGATGATGGTGCATCTGGGTATGGCTGACGGAATGGTCTCAGGAGCGATCCACACCACCGGAGACACTATTCGACCTGCCCTGCAGATCATCAAGACAACAGACACGTGCGAGATCGTCTCGAGTGTCTTCTTTATGTGTTTGGGAACACGCGTTTTGGTCTACGGCGACTGTGCTGTCAACCAGGACCCGAGTGCTGACGAACTTGCACAGATCGCGGTCTCATCAGCGCAGACTGCACAGAGTTTCGGGATCGAGCCTCGGGTCGCCATGCTCTCTTACTCTACCGGAAGGTCCGCTCAAAGCAGTGCTGTCGACAAGGTACGTGACGCAACCGAGATCGTAAAGAGCAGCCATCCTGAACTGCTTGTCGAAGGACCGATCCAATATGACGCGGCCATAGACCCGCAGGTCGCAAAGACCAAGCTGCCAGAGAGCAGTGTCGCAGGTGATGCGACCGTCTTTGTCTTTCCCGACCTCAACACAGGCAACAACACCTACAAAGCGGTACAGAGAAGTGCCGGAGCCGTCGCTATCGGTCCTGTTCTGCAGGGGCTTAAAAAACCGGTCAATGATCTTAGTCGAGGATGCAGTGTAGACGATATAGTCAACACCGTAGCGATCACCGCCATCCAGGCACAGGAGACAGAGTGAAGATACTTGTCTTGAATGCAGGCAGCTCCTCTCTGAAATGGAAACTTTTTGAGATGGAGTCAGACGCCCTTATCGCGTCCGGACTTATCGAAGGCATTTCGGAATACTATGGCTCTTTTCATCTGCATTACTTAGACAATGCTCTAAAGATCGAACACGCCATTGCTGACCACGACGAAGCCTTTACACTGCTCTTTGAGACCTTAAGCACGCAAAACATCATCAATATCGAAAAGGACCTTGACGCCATTGGTCACCGGGTTGTTCATGGAGGTGAAACGTTCATTGAACCGACTTTGATCGACAGCACTGTACTGACACAACTCAAGTCGCTGAGCCCGCTGGCGCCGCTGCACAATCCTGCCAATATTCTGGGAATAGAGATAACGTCCAGACTGGCACCGCACATCCCAAACATAGCTGTTTTCGACACCGCTTTTCACCACAGTATGCCCGAACATGCTTTTGTGTATGCACTGCCGACAACACTCTGCAAAAAGCACCATATCCGCCGTTACGGTTTCCATGGCACCTCGCACCACTTTGTAGCGCTGGCTGTCGCCGGCATCCACAATAGACCGCTGAAAGAGCTCAACCTCATTACACTGCACCTTGGCAACGGGGCAAGTGCCTGCGCTATAAAAAACGGTAAAAGTATCGATACCTCTATGGGGTTCACCCCTTTGGAGGGGCTGGTGATGGGCACACGCTGCGGCGACCTTGATCCCGGCATCATTACCTATCTCATGGCAAAAGAGAATTTGACCGCCAAAGAGATCGACACGCTTTTGAACAGAGAGAGCGGGTTAAAAGGCATCTGCCATGAGAATGACCTTAGAACCATTATACAGAGGGCTTCCAATGAGGACAGACAGGCCCAGCTTGCTCTTGAGATATTTGCTTACCGCATCAAAAAACAGATCGGTTCTTACATCGCTGTTTTGGGCCGCGTGGATGCTATTGTCTTTACCGGAGGCATAGGAGAACACGCTTCGCTGGTCAGGTCGATGGTCTTAGACGGTTTGGATGAGGCTTTCGGTATTTTACTCGATGACATTAAAAACGAGAACAGCTATAACACGACTATACATCAACAAGAGAGCCGTATAAAACTCTACGTCATCCCGACCAATGAAGAGTTACAAATCGCCCTTGAAAGTGTTAAACTTATTAAAAAATTATAAATTAACATATTTTAATACTTTCATAAGCTAGGCATGATAGAATCTCTTCAACATTGTAAATCTTTGCAATGCAGTTCTCATACATTTCTACTTTTTAGGGGTTGTGTGCAGTTGGTCTTATACCATTCTCGACAAGCTCTATCTATACAAAATCTTGAGATCTTAACATGACCAAG
>JBDLJE010000075.1:0-9420 GCA_039714575.1 Campylobacterota bacterium
ACTTAAAATTCGTGTTAATTCGTCTAATTCGTGGACTGAAGAGGAAAGAGCAAGAGCGATGGTCAGCAGATTACGCTGATTTTACGATGAGACATTTGAGCTGCATTACCAAAACCAACAGAGTCCGGATCTTACAGCTCCTCTTTGAATTTTTCTATATAATCTTTTATCTTTCTTTTAGGGCTCCAGCCAAGTGCTTGCGTTTTCGCACTGATGACATCTGCTACCATTCTGTTGCCTTTTCTCTCCGGCAGCATCTCTATGTCGCCTCCAAACATCTCGGCGATCTCTTTAATAGTATAGGCCTCTTCGCTGCCAATACCAAACTCATCACCGTAGCCATTCTCTCCAACAAGAACAAGACCGTCAATAATGTCATCAATATGTGTAAAGTTTCTCTGCTGCGTTCCCGGACTGACTATGGTCAGAGGTTCACCATGAATACGCTTCTCTTTAAAAAGAGCTATCAGTGTCGCATATTTTCCCGTTTGGATCTCTCTTGGGCCATAGACATTATAAAAATAAGTGATAGCGAATGGGACGTTAAACCACGCTCCATAGTTAATGACAAGCTCAGTGTTGGTCGCTTTTGTCCATGCGTAAGGCGATGCGCTTCTTCCTAGACCGCCGTCACCAAACTTTGTAGAGCTGCCGGCATATAAGATCTTGCAGCCAGCCTTTCTCACAAACTCTAAGACAGCGAAGATACCGTCTTTATTATATTCCCAAACCTTTTCTATATCATCAAAACTCTGTTCTACCCTGGAGTATTCACCAAGATGATAGACCATGTCGGGCCTAAATGTTACAAGAGAAGCTATGTCTTTTGTGCTCCCTTTAATATAGGTGACATTATCAACATGGTTCTTTTCGCTGCCTGTGAAGTAGTTGTCAAGTGAAAACACTTCATTGTTCTGGTCGCCGGCCAGCCTCTCACAAAGATGACTTCCGACAAACCCCGCTCCGCCTGTTACTAAGATCTTTTTACGCATTACTTATCACTCCCGAAAATGTCTCTGGTATAGACCTTCTCTTTAACATCAACGATGCTCTCTGAAAGCCTGTTGGCGACGATGACGTCCGTGCTGTTTTTAAAGTCGTCGATCTCTTTTATGACCCTCAGACCCTCAAACTCATCTTCTTCGAGTACAGGCTCATAGATAACCACTTCGACCCCGCTCTCCTGCAGCTTTTTTATCACGCCCTGCACGGCAGAACTTCTAAAGTTGTCTGAACCCGTTTTCATGATGAGCCTGTAGATACCGACGACCTTCGGCTTTTTCTCCAGGATCTGAGATGTTATGAACGCCTTTCTTGTCTCGTTCGCATCGACGATAGCCCCTATGAGCTCGTTTGGAACATCTTTAAAGTTGGCCCGCAGCTGTTTGGTGTCTTTAGGGAAACAGTAGCCCCCGTAACCGAAAGAGGGGTTGTTGTAGTGGGTACCGATGCGGGGGTCAAGACCGACACCGTCAATGATGTCTTTCGTGTTCAGGTTGAACTTTTCACTGTACGAGTCCAGCTCGTTAAAGTACGCCACCCGCATAGCAAGATAGGTGTTTGAAAAGAGCTTTATGGCCTCGGCCTCCGTGCTGTCGGTAAAGAGAACCGCCACATCTTTTTTAAGAGCGCCGCGCTCCAGCAGACCCGCAAAGACCATCGCCCTGTCGCTTTTTTCACCGACGATGATACGGCTTGGGTAGAGGTTGTCATGCAGGGCGTTGCCCTCTCTTAGAAACTCGGGAGAGAAGATGATGTTCTCGGTTGCGAACTTCTCTCTCACCGACTTTACATAGCCCACGGGAATAGTCGACTTGATGACCATCGTCGTCTCCGGGTTTACCTCTAAGACATCGGCGATGACATACTCTATGGACTTCGTGTTGAAAAACCCCGTCTCTTCGTCATAGTCGGTAGGCGTGGAGATGATGACATAGTCCGCACCGCTATAGGCCTCTTTTTTGTCCAGAGTGGCTCTAAAGCTGCCGCTGAACTTTGAACTGCCGGAGATCATCTCTGTAAGATACTCTTGGATCTCTTTGTCTTCGATGGGCGAGATACCCCTGTTGAGCATCTCGACTTTTTCCGGGATGATGTCCAGCGCAATGACCTCATTGTGCTGTGACAGCAAAATACCGTTAGAGAGCCCGACGTAACCTGTTCCTGCGATCGCTATTTTCATCTGTTCTCCTGGTCATATTAATCGCGATTATATCGAGTGCGCCATTAAGACCGTGTTAGTAAAGAAAGAGAAAACGGCTGATCTGTTTTAATGCGTATACCATGCATACATCTTTTCGATGCCTTCACGTAGCTCCACTTTGTGTTCCCACCCTAAAGAGTGAAGTTTACTGACGTCCGTCAGCTTCTTCATCGTACCGTCGGGTTTGTCTGCGTTAAAGTAGAGCTCGCCTTTGAAACCGACGATCTCTTTGATGGTCTCTGCCAGCTCTCTGATAGAGATGTCTACACCCGTACCGATGTTTACGTGGGTGTTTCGGACCTCTCTGTTTTTGAGCTCGTTAGGTGTGCAGGTAGTGTTTGAACCCTCTGCTGCCGAGTAGGTGTCTTTAAAGTCTCTGTTCTCCATGATGAAGACACAGGCGTCCGCCATATCTTCACTCCAGAGGAACTCGCGCATCGGCTTGCCTGAACCCCAGATCTCAACGCTCTTCTCGTCAACACCGAACTTTGAGAGATACTCTTTTGCTTCGTCTATGTTCTTGACATCAAGGTCTGTAACGACTTCGGCGTACCGGCCCTCGTTCAGCAGTTTTGCGCAGTGGATCTTTCTGATGAGCGCAGGAAGGACATGACTCTTTTCCAAGTCGAAATTGTCGTTGGGGCCGTAGAGGTTGGTCGGCATGACCGAGATGTAGTTGGTGCCGTACTGCAGGTTGTAGCTCTCGCACATCTTGATGCCCGCTATCTTGGCGATGGCGTACGGCTCGTTGGTGTACTCCAGTGTATCGCTGAGCAGACACTCTTCGGGCATCGGCTGCGGTGCGTTTTTGGGGTAGATGCAGGTCGAGCCGAGGAACATCAGCTTTTTGACACCGCTGAGGTAGCTTTGATGGATGATGTTGTTCTGGATCTGCAGGTTCTCATAGATAAAGTCGGCACGGTAGGTGTTGTTGGCAACAATACCGCCTACCTTGGCAGCCGCCAAGAAGACATACTCAGGCTGCACGTTCTCAAAGAACGCTGCAACAGCCCGCTGGTCTAAAAGGTCAAGCTCGCTGTGTGTCATGCCGATGACATTGGTGTACCCTTTAGCCTTGAGGTTGTTGACAATGGCAGAGCCGACCAGACCCCTATGCCCGGCGACGTAGATCTTTGAATCTAACTTCATACTTACCTCTCTTTCCTATACGACTCGTAACCAAGTTGCTCCCATGCTCTGTGACAATCTGCTAAATCTGTTGACGAACCAGCTCTTTTTAAAAACCTGTGATCATAAAATCTACCGACCCGACAATATCCTGGCGAAATTCAGCCAAAGAGACCACCTTCTCGCCTAAAACGGCCACGGGAATACTTGCCATTTCTGCCGTAGAGAGAACCACTTTCATACCGCTGACTTCCACTATCGGATTAAGATGTGAAAGCGGTTTAATGTCACGTACCAAAGGTATGACTACCCGTGTTGATAAGTTGTCAAGAAGGTCATGTTGAATATCAAGCACATAAGGGACCCTCTCGTTTGAACCCTCGTTTGTGTTTTTATAAACATCAAACTGTGCCATCAAAAGCTCCTGAGTCCATCACTAAACACCCCGTGCTTCTCAACACGTTCATTATACGCTTGGATCGAAGAAGCATTTGTCTCTCTCCATTCACTTTCAAGTCTTGCTTTTTGCTGGGAAGGAAGATAGCTCTGCAACGCTTCTCTTACGATCTGCGCTTTCTTCTTGCCCATTGCCAAAGCCGTTGAGTCCAGCTCTTCTATGAGCTCTTCTTCAAGCGTGATCGTCATTTTCTTTGTCATGACAACTCCTTTATACGGCATTTACCATATTTTACCATACTATTCGAAATAGTTCATGATCTTGTACCCGCCGTCTTGCAGGTACTGGTCTTTTGTCATCAGTTTAAGGTCTGACTTCATCATGTCGTTGACAAGGTCTTCGAGTCTGTGCTCTCTCTCCCAGCCAAGTTTGGTCTCTGCTTTGGTCGGGTCGCCGATAAGCAGGTCGACCTCTGTCGGGCGGAAGTAGCGGGGGTCGACAGCGACAACTTGAGCGTTGAGCGTTAAGCGTTGAGCGTTAAGGCCGAGAGTGTCCATTCTCTCTTTATCAAGAGATTTGATGACACCGACCTCGTCGACGCCTTCGCCTTTGAACTCCAGCTCTATGCCGGCATAGGCAAAAGACATGCGGACAAAGTCGCGTACCGTGGTCGTAACGCCCGTTGCGATGACCCAGTCCTCCGGCTCATCAGCCTGCAAGATCAGCCACATCATCCGGACATAGTCTTTGGCATGACCCCAGTCGCGTTTGGCGTTGAGGTTGCCGAGGAAGAGTTTCTCCTGCAGACCGAGGGCGATCTTGGACGCCGCACGGGTGATCTTGCGTGTTACAAAGGTCTCGCCGCGAACAGGAGACTCATGGTTGAAGAGGATGCCGTTACAGGCGAACATGTCGTAGGCTTCACGGTAGTTCACGGTGATCCAGTAGGCGTACATCTTGGCTACAGCGTATGGAGAACGCGGGTAGAAAGGTGTCGTTTCGCTCTGCGGCACCTCCTGGACTTTTCCGTAAAGCTCTGAGGTCGAGGCCTGGTAGATACGTGTCTTTTTAGTCAAGCCCAACAGCTTAACGGCTTCCAAAATACGAAGTGTCCCCGTACCGTCGGCATTTGCAACATACTCCGGTGTCTCAAAAGAGACCGCAACATGGCTCATCGCTGCCAGGTTGTAGATCTCGTCGGGCTGGACCTCCTGAATGATTCGGGTCAGGTTCATCGAGTCCGTCATGTCACCGAAATGCAGTGTCAGGTTGACATTTTTTTCATGCGGGTCCTGGTAGAGGTGGTCGATGCGGTCCGTGTTAAAGAGCGAAGAACGTCTTTTGACACCGTGGACCTCGTACCCTTTTTTAAGCAGGAACTCTGCCAGGTAAGAGCCGTCCTGCCCCGTAATTCCCGTGATCAATGCTACTTTCTGTTCTGCCATCTCAACCCCAAATCAATCTTTTATATTGTTCGCGATTATAGCTGTAGGGGTATTAAAGCCGCATTAGAACCAAGAGGGTCAATTACCCTCTTCACAAACTCTTCACACTAAACCAATACGATAGTGTATCCCAAGAGAGAAAGGAGACGTTGTGGTTTATACACTTAAAACAGACCGATCTCTTGAAAGCGTCAAAGCGCAGATAGAAAAACGTGCCAAAGAAGCGGGTTTTGGAGTATTGAAACAATATGACTTTAAAACTATTCTGAAGTTGAAAGGCTTTCCTATCGAGCAGGACATTACGGTGTTTGAGCTTTGTAACCCTTCTGCTGCTCAAGAGGCGCTTTCGCTGCACCCGGAGATATCTGTGTACTTGCCATGTCGGATCTCCCTTTATGAACAAGACGGCAAAACCGTTTTATCGACTATCGGGATTGAAGAGATGTTAGGAAGTTTTGAACTCGAAGAGAGTTTTAAAACATATATGCAGCAGATCTTTGATCGGCTTAAAACCTTGATGAGAAGTTGGGAGTAGAGGAGGAGATGATGTTGGATTTTGGCTTTCACGGATTGGGCATGACGTTGGTATGGCTGATTCCACTGTTGCTGATTGGCGCTCTGATCTATGGTGTCAATGGGAAAAAACGAGACGAGTTCTCGGCTAAAGAGATACTGGATAGACGGTATGCCAACGGTGAGATAGATTCTCAGGAATATCAAGAACGTCTAAAAACTCTTGATAAACATAAGGGGTGCCCTTAAAAAAGGAAAACACGATGAAAACTTTATGGATGACACTGGCGCTTGCAGCTATGGTGATGGCGGCGGATTATGGACATATGAGCACGGAAGAGATGATGCACATGCGGGGCAATGTACCGGTAGAAGAACGTGCTGAATTTAGAGAAGAGATGCAAAAACGGATGCAGCATATGACACCGCAAGAGCGGAAAAAATACCAGAAGAGCAGTCCCGGTATGATGCAGGGAAACGGAAAATGCGGTGAGGGCAATAGTCAGCAGAGGAAGCAGAAAAACAGCAAATGCGGAGACAGCAGCAATCAGGATATGCGACAAAGAGGCGGCAAATGCGGAACTGGAAGGTAACTGCTGTGATCGCTGCCGCTCTTGTTTTGGGAGGATGTTCCCAGCAAGAAGAGGTGCGTAAAGCTGTTTTTAACTCAGTGTGAATTTTTGTATGAGTAAATAAATAGTGAAAATGGTTGATAGGAGTGGTGGAGCATAGCGGGATCGAACCGCTGACCTCGTCGCTGCCAGCGACGCGCTCTCCCAGCTGAGCTAATGCCCCACAGTTGAGAAGGGTGATTATACTTCAAGAGTATTTGAAATACTCTTAAAAAAGGTGTGTTTTACAAGATACTGTATTTAGCCGCTTCAGCACGGGACGCTAAGGGTTGTACCTGGACGCTCTCGCCTTCGAAGTCGAGTTTGTACTCTTGTTCAGGGTTGGTCTTGCAGTAGGTCAGGATGGCGCGTGCTGCAAAGGCCTTGTCTGCCTCTGATGCATCTTTGGAGAGCAGGCAGTGCGGTCCCGGGATGCCGTCTGTTTTGATATGGACGAACTTGTCATTGACGATCTCCTGAAGTTTTTCGTTCTCATCCTGTTGGCGGCCGATGATCAGTTTGGCCCCCTCTGCCAGGCGAAGATGACGTCCCCATTTGAGCATTTTGATGTCCTGGACCTCAAACTTGTCATCATACTTGATGTAGTCGTTCATCTTGATGGCAAAGTTGGCGTCGGTCAGCAGACAGCCGCCGCCCGGACTCTCATAGTCGGTAATGCCGAACTCCCCTACAAGCTCCATCTGACGGTCGCGTGAACGCCCCTGGATGCCTTCTAGTTTGTCACGGTCTACCCACCCCTCTGTCTCTGCAATGGTCGGCTCAAGGCGTCTGGCTGACATGGGGCGGAGCAGAAGACCTTCGACGTTTGCTTCGTTAAGTACGGTCTGCAGAGCATCGCCGTTTTGACTCATAGGCCGTTGACCCAAGACCTCGCCGCTGATAAGAAAGTCAGCGCCTTCGCCCTCCATAATACGTTTTGCCACTTCAAACATCTTGGCATGGCAGTCGATACAGGGGTTGAAGTGTTTGCCGTAGCCGTGTTTAGGCGAGAAGAGCACTTTTTGAAGGTACTCGCTCTGAATATCGATGATCTTGAGCTCCGCGCCGACCTGGTCGCACATGTTCTGCATATGTTCGCGGCGGTCGCGTGTGGCACCAAAGCCGGTGTTGATGTTGCAGGCGAGTACTTCGATGCCTTGGTCGATCATGAGTTTCATGGCGAGAGTGGAGTCCAAGCCGCCGCTGAACAGGGCAATTGCTTTACGTTTTTGCATAATGGTAAGTCCTTGTAGAAGCACCGGAGTCTGTGTAGACTGGTTTACCTCAAAATTTTGTGTAATTTTAGCAGATTATGGAAGCGTTTGACAACCGAACCGACTGTAAAACTCAGGTTTGTGTTGTCTGGAGTATGGCTGAAGCTAACGTGGCGGTGTGACGAGCTGGCCCCGTTTGAGCATGGCGATCTTGCCCCTGACCTCACGGATCAAAAAGGATTTTTTCTCAAAAGAGTCATGCTGCTGCGTAAGCACTTTTTTGAGCTCGCGGTTGTAGTACCGGGTCAGAAAAGTGATGAGTTCACTGTGCAGGGCCTGTTCATCGGCATAACACTTTATGGTTTCGTTGAGCGCGATCGCCATAAGTTGCGGATCGTCAAACTTCTGCTGCAGAACAAGGTTGAACTCATAGGGGTGAAACTGCAGCATATCGGCCGAGATGTAGTCGAGGATCTGGTCGCCGAGTGCCGGGTTCTCCATCATGCTCTTTATGAGACTGATCTCCCAAACATCATAGGCCTGCGTCATCTGGGGCGTGCTGCTTGGTGCATTTTGCTGCTGCGTCAGGCGGATGAGCGAGGGGCTGATGGCCAGCCTGGAGGCTAAAAAGTTTTTATACTCCTCTTGCAGCAGCGGCGAGAGTGTTTTAAGATAGCCCGCACTCTCGTGCAGAGCCTGCTCTTTTGCTTTAGGGTTGCGAAGGTCAAAGGCTCGCAGTATCTCTTCGAGAACAAACTCTATAAAAGGTTTGGGGGCATGGAACATCGCATTCAGCGTGTCGATCTGCCCCGTATGGACCATGTCCGCAGGGTCAAGACCCCCCTCGAAAATAACAACACCCCCGTCAAAGCCGCCTGCACTCAAGAGTTTTGAGGCTTTTAAGGCCGCAGCGCGTCCTGCGTTGTCACCGTCGTACGCCATGATGACACGGGGGTCGCCTTTCCGTAAAAGCGGGAGGTGCTCAGGCGTCAAGGCGGTTCCCAGCGTAGCAACAGCCTGGTTGAAACCGGCCTGGTGCAGCATGACGACATCGAGGTAGCCTTCGGTGATGATGATCGAACGCTGCTTGTAGATGGCCTGTTTGGCGAGGTCGTAGGCGTAGAGCAGGCGCGACTTGTTGAAAAGAGGCGTCTGGGGCGAGTTGATGTACTTGGCCTGGTGACCGGTAATTGTACGCCCGCCAAAACCGACACTGGCGCCGTTGGCTGCATGGATCGGGAAGATGATACGTTCGATAAAACGGGCATACTCGCGTCCGCCTTCGCTTCCGGCAACGCCAAGTTCAACGGCTTCTGCCATACTGAACTGGTTGGACTTGATAAACTGGATGGTCTTAAACGAGTCGGGTGCGTAACCGATGCCGAATTTTTCGATGGAGGCCATGGAGATACCGCGTTCGTTGAGGTAGGCCTGGGCTGTCGGCATGGTCGTCAAAAGGCTCTGGTACCACTGACTGAGTTTCTCCATCAGCTGAGAACGCTGTTTTTGCGGGTTTTTGTTGTCGGTGTAGTGCAGCGTATAGTTGTTCTGGTCGGCTAAACGTTCTATCGCTTCGGGGTAGTTGAGTTTTTCGTACTCCATCACAAACTTGATAGCATCGCCGCCGGCACCGCAGCCGAAACAGTGATAGATCTGCTTCTGCGGGGAGATCACAAAACTGGGTGACTTCTCATCATGGAACGGGCAGTTGGCTTTAAAGTTGACACCGGCTTTTTTGACCTCGATGTAGTTGCTGATAACGTCGAGTATGTCGACGCGGGCTTTAAGGCCTTCGATGGAGTCCTGGGAAATCATAAAGAGATTATATCTGTTTGATTTTTGATCTTTGCTTTTTTGTGATGGTCTGCTGCCGGAAGAAAATGGCTGTTTGCTGAAGATAAGGGAGAGA
>JBDLJE010000076.1:0-8715 GCA_039714575.1 Campylobacterota bacterium
GAACAGCTTGAGGCAATGACGGCAACCTTACAGCATCGTGGACCAGACAGCTCAGGAACCCATTTTGATGACTCTTTAGACTACCAAGTAGGGTTAGGACATCAACGCCTCTCTATCCTCGACCTTTCAGAACTGGGTCAACAGCCTATGGTCTATGAAAACCTGCATATTATCCATAACGGAGAAGTCTATAATTTTAAAGAGATCAGAGAAGAGTTAGAGTCTCTAGGTTATGAATTTGATTCAGATACCGATACGGAAGTCATCTTAAAAGCTTTTCATGCTTGGAGTGTCGCCAGTGTAGAGAAGCTTAGAGGTATGTTTGCTTTTGTCATCTACGATACGAAGCAGAAAAAACTTTTTATGTTCCGTGACCGTGCAGGCGTAAAACCTTTTTATTACTATGCCAAAGACGGTCTTTTTCTGTTTGCCAGTGAGTTGAAAGCCTTTCACAAACATAAAGGTTTTTTAAAAAGGATCAATAAAGAGGTGATACCAACTTATATGCAGTTTGGTTATATTCCTGCACCCTACAGCATTTTTGAGGACACCTATAAATTAAAAGCCGGTCATTACCTGGAATTCAACATTCAACATTCAACATTCAACATTATTCAGTATTGGGATGTAAATGAACTCTATCATAAAGAAAAAGTTGATATGTCAGAAGATGATATTGTGCAAGGCCTTGAAAAAGAGTTGACTGAGGCTTTCAGGTTGAGGATGATCTCTGATGTTCCGGTCGGGGTGTTCCTCAGCGGCGGCATCGACAGCTCCGTTGTGACGGCTCTGCTGCAAAAAGAGTCTGACGAGCCGTTAAAGACATTTACCATCGGTTTTGACGAGCCAGGCTATAACGAAGCGGAGCATGCTAAAGAGATCGCCAAGTATTTGAAGACAGATCATACAGAGTATTACTGTTGCAAAGAGGACGCTTTAAAGGTCATACCTGAACTTCCGAAGATCTATGATGAACCATTTGGCGACAGCTCTGCCATTGCAACGACCTTAGTCTCAAAACTTGCTAAAGACAAAGTCTCTGTTGTCCTTTCCGGTGACGGTGGTGATGAGGTGTTTTGCGGGTATAGCAAATATTTTGCTCTGAACAGAGCCATTAAGTTTCTGGAGCCGGGTTTACGTAAAACCGTAGTACAAAAGACACTTGGTCTGCTCGGAGAAGAGTCGGTCTATAGAGTAAACAGACTACTGCCCCCATCAAAACGTCAGACCAACATACGCGACAAGTTCCAGAAGTTTCAACGTGCGGTCAATGCAGACAGCTTTGCACAGATGTTTGTTGAGGCAAGTACCTATGTTGACAGAGGTGTGATCGGCAATTATGTAAAAGAGGGTGCTTCTGATTTAAACGATACCAACTTTGATAATTTTGAACAACTGGAAAATGTCGCACCCTTGGAACAGATGATGGCGATGGACTTTCAGACCTTTATGGCGGATGATGTCTTAACGAAAGTGGATAGAGCGACCATGAGTCAAAGTCTGGAGGGGCGTGAACCGCTTTTAGACCATAAGATCGTTGAATATATGGCACGTATTCCAATAACGTTAAAATTCAAAGACAATAACGGAAAACACCTGCTTAAAAAAGTGTTATATAATCATATACCTGAACGCTATTACGAGCGGGCCAAGTCAGGTTTCCAGATCCCTCTGTACGAGTGGCTTAAAAGTGACCTTAAGCCTTTGTTGGAGCGATATCTGGATTTTGAACGATTAGAAGAGGGCGGTATATTTGATGCGCAACATGTTCATGATACGCTGCAGAAGTATTATGACGGTAAGTATGTCAACATCAATGAACTCTGGTTCATCCTGATGTTTGAGATGTGGCGCGAAGAGTGGATTTAGTTGATGTACGAGAGCAGAGATAAATAATGTCTACCTACTTTATGATGTATGTTGTACTGGCAGTGATGGCGCTAAGAGCTCCGCTCAATCGTATGTATACAACCCAATGGAAATGGTTGAGTGTTGGCGTTGTTCTCACGTTTGTTATTGGTCTTCGTGATCGAGTCGGCGGTGACTGGTTTAACTATCTCAGACGGTTTAATGACCTTGAGTTTTTAACGCTTGCAGAGGCATTAAGCGTTAAAGATCCTGGGTATCAATGGATCAGTTATGTCATGTATGACTGGGGCTTTCAAATATATGCGGTCAACTTCATATGCGCGGTAATTTTTGTAACAGGACTGATCGCTTTTTCCCGCCGTCAGATCAACCCCTGGCTCGCTATGGCGGTAGCTGTTCCATACTTGATTATTGTTGTTTCAATGGGGTACACCCGCCAAGGGGTGGCGCTTGGTTTGGTAATGTGGGGACTGGCCGCACTTGACCGTGGAAAGTTTATACATTTTATGATGTTTGTTGCGCTTGCGACGGCATTTCATAAATCGGCCATTTTGATGATCGGTTTTGGTATCTTTCAGCAGGGGAAGGGAGCATGGCTGAAGGTCCTGGCCCTGGTCTTTGCTGCTATGGGCATCTGGTCAGCCTTTGTTGAAGATGCTGCCGGCGATCTATGGAAAAATTATGTCGATGCAGAGATGGAGTCGCAAGGAGCGATGATACGGGTCCTTCTTAACCTTATACCGGGTGTCTTGCTTCTGTATTTCCGAAAACGCTGGAAACAGCACTTTAATGATTATGGATTGTGGTTTATGGTCGCAATCGCTTCAATCGCAAGTGTGGGACTGGTAGGATCTGCTTCGACGGCAGTGGACAGGATGGCCCTCTATTTTATCCCTATTCAGATGGTCGTGTATGCACGTTTACCGCTATTGGCCCGTCATATCATACCGCCTAAGATAACAATGATCCTGATCTTGTGCTTTTATGCTTTAATTATGATTGTTTGGCTGACCTCTGCAGTAAATGCACGTTATTGGGTACCATATGATAATGTACTGTTTCCATCATTTTAACAGCAGCTGTTTACAGGTAAATATTTTAAAAGAGAATCTATGAGTAAGTCACATAAGAAAACCATCGCCATCGTCATCAACACCTCATGGAACATCTATAATTTTCGTGTGGGGCTGTTGAAAGCGCTACAAAAAGAGGGTTATAAGATCGTGGCGATTGCGCCTAAAGACAACTTTTCGCATAAACTCGAAGAGTTGGGGTTTGAGTATTATGAGATCAAGATGAACAACAAAGGAACCAACCCTTTTGAAGATCTTAAGTTGATGGCAGATTTTTATACGCTGTTTAAGAGGATCAAGCCTGATGTAACACTGCACTACACCATTAAACCTAACATCTATGGAACACTTGCTGCGTCGCTTGCGGGTGTTCCTGTCATTAACAATGTCTCCGGTCTGGGTACAGTCTTTTTGGATGAGAAACTTTCGTCGAAGATCGCGAGAGAGCTCTACCGTTTTACGTTTCAGTTCTCTAAAAAAGTTTTTTTTCAAAACAATTACGACAGAGCACTGTTTACAGAGAGTGGGTTTGTAGATCCTGCAAAGACAGATCGCCTACCGGGATCAGGGATAGATACCAATAAACAGATCCCTCTGCACCATAGTATTGCAAATAAAGATATCCGTTTCTTGTTTGTTGCCAGGTTGTTAAAAGATAAGGGCTTGGTTGAGTATGTGGATGCAGCTCGGATCATTAAGGCAAAGTACCCGAATGTAGAATTTGACGTTTTGGGGCCTTATTATCACGGTAATCCTTCTGCCATTACCGATCAAGAGATAGGCGCATGGCAAAAAGAGGGGGTCATAACCTATCTGGGGGCCAGTGATGATGTTGAAAATGTAATTTCCCATACCGACTGTGTGGTGCTTCCCTCCTATAGGGAGGGGCTGTCTCGGGTGCTGTTAGAGGCGTCCATTATGGCTAAGCCCATAATTACGACAGATGTACCAGGATGTAGAGAACTTGTAGATGATGGGTTCAACGGTTTTTTATGCAGTGTAAAAGACAGTATCGATTTAGCAGAAAAGATGGAACTAATGCTTCTGCTTGAGGATATTGAGCGTATCAATATGGGGCTTCATGGACGTCAAAAGATCATTGATGAGTTTGATGAGAAGATCGTGATCGATAAATACAAAGAGGCAATAAACTCGATTTTGAATTAAGGTTTTTTGTCCACGAATTATAAAGAGCCAGCAGCAGAGAACTAATGTTATAAATATATTCGTGAAATTAGTGTAATTCGTGGACAGATTAAAAAAAATTAATTTCTAAAATACTTTGTAACAAGGCGATAGGGACGTATGAGCGGGTAGAGAAAACTTAGCTGCTTTGACAGTTGGATGAACTTAAAGTCATCAAATTTCGGCGCGAAGAGTCCTCTATAGGCAAAACGAAGACGGTCTTTGAGCTTCTCTCGCATCTGCCACAGAAGCCAAAAGGTACTGTATGATCTACTGCCTTTTTTCTCAGAGTAGTGGAGGGTGACAACCTTCTCCGTTAGATGTTCGATCTCCGGATCATTGTCTATTTTGTCCAGGATCTTCTGAGGTAGAGGGAGGCCGAAAAACAGTTGGGAGAGGTGCACTCCAAAGAGCAGCATCCGCTCTATCCCCAGTGACTGTGCCTCCAAAAGAAGGTGCTCCCAGTCGATACTCTCCTGTGCGCGAATAGCTCTTTCGATGTCGCAGATCCACTCCAGACGTTCAAACAGGTGTTTTGAACCGTGGGCACAGAGATAGAGTATATGGTTCTCGAATGAGAGTGTTCTGACGGGTTTGCGGTTGATCTCTACGCTTTCACTCTCACGCCACAGTTTCTCCTCTTCCCACTCTATGGCATAGTTTTTTGAGAGCAGCTCCCAGTGGATCTCAACACGAACAGAACCCCTCTGCAGGCCGATAACATTGACACAGCTGTAAAATGTCTTGAGTGTGCTTTTTTCCAGTTCTATTTCGGGGGTATAGCCTCTTTGCAGAAGTAGAGACAGCGTCTTTTCTATATCATTTTTTTTGATCAGGATATCCAGGTCGCCGTATTGGCGAAGAGCAACACTGCCATAGGCCAGTTCACCCAACACCGGACCTTTGAAGGCCATTGCGTCGACACTGTTTACATTAAACAGCTGCATCAGCTGCAAAAGTTCGGCACTCATCAACATGTTTTGCTGGGCTATTGTCATGTTGTTCTGTTTAAAAAGTTCGTCTGTTTTTAAGGAGAGAGAGGCCGGGTTTACTGACCTGATCGTTTTATAAAGAAGCGGATAGATACCGTGCTGCTGGGAAAGTCTTAGAATGTTTTGATAGTTTTCGTCCGAAAAAGATGACAGTGCAGTTTCAACAGCAGCAGTGTCTACCTCGCTTTGACAGCAGTTGATGGTCAGTTTACAGTCGGGAGATAGCGTAGAAAAGTCTTGTCTGTTCATGTCGAATATTATATCGACAGAGAACTTGAATAGGGTTAAACCTGACTGATCTTAAGGGCTGTATATAGGGCTGTAGACGATATTTAACTTCATTCTAAACTTGACATTATATAATAGCAATTATTTGAAATATAGAGAGAAGTATGTATAGATTTTTATTTGTGATAATTTTGAGCGTAACAGTTATGTTTTCTGGCTGCAGTATGAAAGAGTACACCCTTTTTCAAGATGACAACCGCTCTGAAGGGTCGAGCAAAGTTAATGAGGCAGTGTATAAAGACGAAATGGTCTTTGAGAACAAGATTCAGCCTAACGACCGTGTCGGGATCATGGTCTATAACCAGTCGGGTGCAGGCCCGGGGCAATTGACGTCGATGATCAGTTCCCGCGGTTCTCAGCAAGGCGGACGCGGTGCCGATGAGACACAGGGTCTGCTTGTGACACAAGAGGGTACCGTGCGCCTGCCGTTGATAGGCAGTGCGACTATACAAGGTCTTACGGAAGATGAAGCGGCCAAATACCTTATGGAAGAGTATGGCAAGTATCTTCGTAACCCTTACGTCACTGTTGAGATCATGAACCAGCGCCTTTTTATCTTGGGTGAGGTCAAAACCCCGGGTGTAGTACCGGTGACCAATGGAACAATGAACCTCATAGAGGCTATTGCCCGTTCCGGCGACCTGACCGACTTTGCTGAACGTCGAGGTATCCTTATTTTACGTGGCGACCTTCGTGACCCCGAAGTGCGTATGATCGACCTGACCCAGATGTCGACCATTAAGCTTTCGAGTCTCTATCTTAAGCCTAATGACATCGTCTATGTCCAACCGCGTGCATCGAAGGGACGCAAGATCGCTTACGATGAGATATCACCGCCGTTCCAGCTGGTATCATCGATCTTGGCCCCGTTCGTCAACATTACCTATCTTGCTAAAGCCTGGAGCACCTATTAATATGAATTCAACATCTGTCAACCCGCAAAACAACATCGATGAAGATGAGATCGACCTTAAAGAGGTCTTCGGCACGCTCAACCGTTATAAATACTCTATTATCGTTTTTGCTATCGTCTTTACGATCGGGGCGACGGTATTTGCTTATTTTAAACCCAATGTCTATTCAGCGTCAACAACAATAGAGCTGGAAGAAGACAGAGGCTGGGGTGCTAAAGGTGATGCAATGTCGCTTGCTCTAAGCGGCGGCGGTGCCAACCTGGACAATGAGCAGTACATCATCAAGTCACGTTTCCTGGCAGAAAAGGTCCTTCGCGGACTAGAGATCGGTACGCGCTACTATACAACGCATAACCTGCGGACTATAGAGCTCTATCACTTATCTCCGTTTATGGTGGTCTCTAAAGAACTTGACAGCTCTTTAGAGGGAACGACCTTTAACATGGAGATAATCGATCAAGACCGCTTTATATTGCGTATGGCACCTGCTGTCGGAATGAAGGAAAAAACACTTCACCTGCTGGGTCTAATAGAGGCACCGGAAGACAGACCAAAACCTTATGAACAAGAACATACGTTCGGCGAAGAGATCGTGACGGAGTGGTTTAGTCTGAAGATCGACAAACTTTTTGATCTGGATAACCGGGAGTACTCTTTTTCCGTTACACCCAATGACTATATGGCCGGTTTTATACAGGGCGGTGTCTCGACTTCGCTAGTATCGAAAAGCGGTACCATCTTACGAATTTCATTTCAGGACAATGTTGCACTTCGCGCCCAGCAGATACTGAATGCATTGACTGAGCGTTACCTGCAGCAAGAGCTTGAAGAGAAGACACACGAGGCGGACCAGACACTGAAGTTCATCGATGCTCAGATCGAAGAGATCAATAAAGATGTTGAGCAGTCTCAGGGTCAACTGGAGAAGTTCCGTTCGAAAAACGTTATTGTCGACGTGGGCTCGCAGGCGATGATGACGGCACAGAACATGGCTGAGTATGAGAGCAAACTTCAAGCACTCGAGATCGAGTCCAATGTACTCAAAAACGTTCAGGAGTATATGAACACCGGTAAAGACCTTTCAGGTATCAGTCTGGGTTCTGCAGCCTATACCGACCCGGCGCTTGCACAGATGATCCAGAAACTCCAGGAGAGTATTATGGCGCGAAACTCCCTTTTGGTCGAGTTTACAGAGCTTCACCCGGATGTTATCAAGTTGACAGAAGCGATCAACTCTATTAAGTCATCGATCAAGTTTACCCTTAAAAATGATGTGAACATCATCGAGGAGCGTAAAAAGACACTGCGCCGTTACATTCGCAAGTATCAACGCTCTTTGGAAGCACTGCCGGAGAATGAGCGTAAGTTAGCCAACCTGACCCGTAACACGCTGGTCAATGAAAAAGTCTATAACTTCTTGTTGGAAAAACGTGCAGAGACCGCGATACTTCGTTCGTCTACAGTCTCTAAAACACGTGTCCTGGACTCGGCACTGCTGCCATACTTGCCGATCAAACCTAAACGCCTGCTTATCATCTTAGTGGGCATGATCCTTGGGTTTATCGTGGGGATCGCCTTGGCATTTTTACGTGCCTTTTTGGACGACACGCTCAAAACAGCTGAAGACATTGACAAGATCACAAATATACCGCTTTACGGTGCTGTTCCGCAGCGTAAAGATAAAACGACACGTTCGCAGTTCGAAGAGGCGATGCGTGTGCTTCGTACCAACTTGCAGTTTGTAGGCGGGGCTAAAAAGTCGAAGATCGTTGCTCTGACATCATCGATCTCGGGTGAGGGTAAGACGACTATTGCAGTCGCTTTGAGCAAGATCGTTGCAGCGACCGGTAAAAAAGTGATAGTCCTTGACCTGGATATGCGCCGTTCCCGTATGCATGAAGAGTTCAGCATCAGCAACAAAGTCGGAGTGAGTTCGATCCTGTCCGGTCACGATACACTGGATGATGTGATACAGGCAGAGGTAGAAGAGAACCTGGATGTCATCACGGCCGGTCCTAAACCGCCAAACCCGTCGGAGCTGCTTGTGACATCAGGTTTTGATGAGTTGATCGAAAAGCTCTCTGAGAGCTATGACTATATCATCCTTGACACACCGCCGATCGGGTTGGTGACAGATGCCATGATCTTGTTGAAGATGGCTGACGTAGGCCTGATCGTTACCCGTGCAAATTACTCCAAGAAGTCGTTTCTTAAAAACATCGAGCGCTTTGCTTCGGAGCATGAACTTCATAATCTTGGGTTTATTATTAATGGGCTGGAGTCCAGTAAGAAGCATGGTTACGGCTATGGCTACGGATATGGATATGGCTCAGGAAAAGGCTACTACGACTAAAAGTTGTAGCTTCAGCGCATCTTGCACAAAAGTTTGCCACT
>JBDLJE010000077.1:0-8637 GCA_039714575.1 Campylobacterota bacterium
GTCTTTACGGAGGTTTTTGACATAACCGTCCCAGACTTTACCCTCTTTGATAAGTTTCCACATACCTTCAAACCCTGCTTTGGGCATGTCAGGGTGGCGCAAGATACTGTGAGGTTGTCCAATAGCTTCTTGTTTCGAATAGCCCGTCATCTCAACGAATTTACGGTTGACAAAGGTGATAACACCTTTAAGATCTGTTTCAGTGATAAGGCTGCGTCCGTCAAAGATCACCTCCTCATCGATAGGTTCAGGTCTTTTGATCATATAAAAAACTCCTAAGGGACTATTAGTTTGTCCTGTATTTAATTGATAGAATTATAACTAACATGAATTTAAAGATAAGGTATATTGACTGTTTTACTAAGTATTGGAGTAAGGTGGCATACAATTAGTAACGTTTCCCATAGATAGGACTCTATGTTATAATATCCGAACTAAAATTCGGGATGCAGCCATCAATGTTAGCCAGTGAAATCACCTCTCTCCTTACCGACAAAAAAAAGCTTCTGACCGAGGTCTATTTTGAACTTCAGACCCACTTTGAGACCAAGTACGGCAACGATACGGTTATCTTTATGGAGATCGGCACCTTTTACGAGGTCTATGAGGTCAACAATGATGATATGCAGGTCGGTAAAGCCAAAGAGATGGCGGAACTGCTGAACATCCAGCTGACCAAGAAAAACAAAAGCATTATTGAAAACTCGGTTAAGAACCCTCTTTTGGCCGGAGTGCCTGCGGTCTCTTTTGAGCGTTACCTTGCCCGTCTGATCCAGGAGAAAAAATACACGGTGATCGTGATCCGCCAAAAAGGGCTGCCGCCCAAGGTGAGCCGCTATGTCTCGCAGATCATCTCTCCGGGCACCAACTTCGACTACATGACCGACAACGAGGACAACTACATCGCCTCGTTGATGATCGATCAGCATAAAGAGATCTTCTCGGTCGGCTACAGTGCGATTGACGTGACGACAGGCAAGACCTGGCTGTATGAAGCGCACGGTACGTCCGAAGATCAGAGCTTTGCACTCGATGAGATCTTCAACCTGCTTAATGTCCATAAGACCTCTGAGGTGGTCATCACCTTTTTAGAGGGGGTTGAGAACCAAAAAGAGGTGCTGCGCTACCTTGAGATCGCAGACCGCTTTCACTACAGTGTCAACAACGACCGTCACAAGATCGCCTATCAGAACGAGCTCTTTCAGAATGTGTACAACATCCAGTCTCTCCTCTCACCGATAGAGCATCTCGACCTTGAACGCTCGCCGATGATCTCGGAGTCGCTGGCGATCCTGGTCCATTTCGTTATTGAACACGACTACCACATTATCCAAAAACTCTACCGCCCTCAGCTCATCGATAACAGACGCTACATGTACCTGGGAAACAATGCTCTGGAGCAGCTCGGGGTGATCTCAAAAGACCGCAATGAGCTGACGCTCTTTAAGCTGATCGACAAATCCTGCACGGCCATCGGAAAACGTCTTTTGAAAGAGCGTCTGCTTAACCCGCTGCTGGAGAGAGATGAGCTGACGCGCCGCTACAACCTTATTGACCGCGTTAACGCACACACCCGCACGCTAGACGAGACGCTGCGGGGCATCTACGACCTTGAACGTCTGGCCCGCCGTATCAGTCTTGGCCGTCTGCACCCTTTTGAGATGAACTATGTCTATGAGTCGTTGACGGGTGTCCAGGAGTTGATGAACTACATCAAAAAACATAAGATCCAGAAGACGCCGTTCTCTGACCTGGAGATCAACGAGTTTATCCGCGACATTCAAAAAAGTGTCGACCTTGAGACCTCACGCCGCTTTACGATGGCAACGATCGATGAGAACTTTTTGATGCGGGGTGTGGATGCGAGCATTGACACGTTGGTCGATGAAAATGCCCGTATGCTGCAGACCTTTAAGATCGTCATGGTCAGGATCGAGGAGATGCTCTCCGGTGTGACAAGCTCTAACGGCGGCAGTTATGTGACGCTGGGGCTTCTTGAAAAAGAGGGGTATTACATCTCTCTGAGTAAAAACCGCTGGTCGATGATAGAGAAGACATTCAGTGCAGAAAAGATCGAGATAGAGGGACTTTCTATTGACTTTAGTGCTTTCAGTGTTAAAAAACTGACCAACAATGTCAAGATCACCTCGGAACTGACCGACCAGCTCTCTGACAAGATCATGCGCAACCGTCTGAAGATCGTCGCTCTGGCAAAAGAGCGGTTTGTAAACCTGCAAGCGCTCTTTGAACGTCGCTACACCATTCTTCTGGAGCGTGTCATCCACTATGTGGCAGACCTTGACGTCGCGGTGAGTTCGGCTAAGACGGCTGAGCAGTATAACCATGCCCGCCCGACGATCGTCGATGTCCGCGATGATGAGAACTTTATGCAGATCATGGCGCTTCGTCATCCGCTCATCGAGATACAGGAGCGTCAGGGCATCTATGTGCCTAATGACATTGTGATGGGAACGCGCGACTACCTTGACCTGCCTTATCCTGAGACGGTGATGTTGGATGTCAATGTACACGACGGGCACGATATCAACGGGGTGCTTCTGTATGGGATCAACTCTAGCGGGAAGTCCTCTTTGATGAAGAGTATCGGCATCGCCGTGCTTCTTGCTCAGTCGGGCTTTTATGTCCCGGCCAATGCGATGAAGTTCTCGCTCTATGACTCCATCTTTACCCGTATCGTCTCTAAAGACAACCTTGCCAAAGGGCTTTCGACCTTTGCCGTCGAGATGCTGGAGCTCAAAAACATCTTTAAACGTGCCTCGCAGCACTCTCTGGTTCTGGGAGATGAGATCTCGCACGGTACGGAGACACTTTCGGGTGTCTCTATTGTCGCCAGTGCGATCATGAAGTTGACTAAGCTGCGTTCGATTTTCCTTTTTGCGACCCACCTGCATCAGCTTGCGACGATGCCGGAGATCAAAAAGCTTAAAAACGTGGTGGACCTTCATTTGAGCGTCGAGTATGACGAAGCGCAGGACAAACTGCTCTTCAACCGTATCTTGCAAGCAGGAAGCGGCAGCTCTGTCTATGGTCTGGAGTTTGCACGATCGCTGCATATGGACGAAGAGTTCCTGACATCGGCGAATAAGATCAGAAAACGTCTCTCCAACGACTTTGACGAACTAGAACTGCTTGTCAAAAAACGTACTTCCAAATACAACAAAGAGCTCTATGTGACCAAGTGTGTCATCTGCGGGGCAGCGGCAGAAGATGTCCACCACATCGCACATCAATCCTCGTCAAACAGCGCCGGATATATCGGCCATTTCCATCAAGACCACCGAAGCAACCTTGTCCCGCTCTGTAAAGAACACCATCGAGAGATCCATGAGGGCAAGATCAAGGTCAAAGGCTTTGTCATGACCTCAAACGGTCTGGAGCTGGACTTTGAAGAGCAGATCGTTCAAGAGAAAAAAGAGGTGACAGAACCGGAGATCAATGTTGTTGATGAGAAAGGTGAAGAGAACTCTTCACTGGGTTGGGACGACTTTTAGTTATTAGAGGTTCCCTTAAGCAGTGAATGCACTACTCGTCCCCAAGCTCCATCTTCGCTCGTTTCCAAGTTGTACTTGGGAATGCATACAAAAACTAAAGTCAGCTCTGACAATTTTTAAAGTCAAATCTTATGAGATCATAATGTCATTAAGGATATTTGATCTCCTCAACCGCCTGCTTTACATTCCCATAAGACAATCTCTAAAACATAAAGGTCTTATCACAGAATCAAGGCTGATTTTGAACAAATCACCTCTTTTTCATAGTATTAACCCGTAAATTTTGTATTGTATAATTTTTAATGTACTATGTAAAATCAATTTTATATAAACAGGAAATAATATGAATAAATATAAGACCTTATTAACTGCGGCGTTGTTCGTAATATTGATGTTGATGACGGGTTGTAGTTCGGGTGATGAGGAGTCAACCAGTGATGCTGTAAACAACAAAGTTGTAAGTAGTCAAACATCTGCGCCCGAGTCCAATCCAGCTGTTAGAACTGTAAGAAGTCAAGCACTAGCTCAAGAGTCTGGTTCTACTGATAAAGTTGTAAACAGTCAAGTGTCAGCATCAGTAACTGCTTCAGTACTTAGTGATGCTGCTGTCTTGACCATTACCGGTGATGACCTTACCAAGTCCAAAGGAACCGACCAGGATGTGATCGTTTCACTTGTTCCAACGCCGGAACAGGAGAATGTACCTAAAAGCACCAAGATAGAGGTGACCTTTAATGTGCCTCTCGATGTTTCTGCCATCCAAGAGCATAACGTCAAACTGACGTACCTTTCCTCAAAGACTAATGAGCACATCACCGGAACTATCAGCTACAGCGAAACAGACAAAAAGCTGACCTTTACACCAAGCGACCTGCTTGAACCGGGGCTGTATGAAGTAGAGATCAAGAGTCTTAAAGCAGAGAAGGCTTATAAAGATGTCAAGATCAATGAGATCAAGTATCGGTTTGTTGTTATTAACGTGCAGATACCAAGTTTCTCTCTTCTCTCTCCCGAAGGTAATGCAACGCTTCTCTATTCGTATGTCACCTTAGAGGTCAATGCAAGCCGTACGGCACAGATGACAGCAGTGAACCAACGGTTAGTCTTGGAACAGAACAGAACCATCAAGATAAAGGGTGTAGACAACAATGGAACCTACTATCTCTACAACCTGCCGCTTCTTCAAGGCAGCAACGAGATCAACATCACGGCAACCAGTGAAGACAATGTTTCACGCTCTGCCCTTGTTAACATGACATCAGACGCAAACGGCAGTGCACCTATAGGAATGCGTGCTGGAAGTTACGAGGCTATTGGGTCTCTACAGACAACGGTAGAAGTCGGTACGCTTCTGACAGTAAGTGAATATCTCTTTGACAATAATGGTAATGGTGTCATTGATGAGATAAACACAGATGGCAACTTTACAGTCAACTATTCCCAAGAAGGGCGTTATAAGCCGAGAGTAACTATTCGTACTATAAACAATCTACTTTACAGCAGCGGAGACTTTGTGCTTTCGCTGGATGTCAAAGCAACGGCAGATCAAAAAGACCCTACAGGGGCAGAGCCTGTAGATGTAGCTAAAGAATTTGTGCAAGCATTGATAGCCAATGATAGAGGTGTCATTGAGAGAATTACCATGAATAATGAAAGGTTAATAACATTCATTTATCAAGATGAAAATACTAGGCAGATGGCAGCTGAACGGACAAAGTTTATTGATCCAAACTCATGGCAACAAACATATCATCCCGGTGGTGGGGCTACTGTTACAGCACAAATTGATGAGCCTCAAGTAGGAAGATATCAAATAGGTTTTGAACTTTCAACTACACAGTCTTATGGACAAAACCAAGGACGATTTTGGTTTGTTAGAACTTTTTACTAGGAGTATTACATGAATTCTTTTTTAAAATTAATAAAATATTTATTATTGACAATAATTGCAGGGTTTATACTTTTTGCTTTAGCTAGAGGATTGTTTTGCGGTCCAGATAGAGATGTAGAAAAGGTAGCATTACCTTTAGCTAAGGTGATTTTTGAGCACATAGAGACGAAAGGTGTTCCTAAAACACTCAATGATATCAAAAACCTACCATATAAGACAAAGTGTGATAATCGAAGCATACGTGAGCATAAAAGTATTAGTGCAAAGACCAAAACCGAAAAAATTATATCAATAGTAAGTACAGAAAAATGCTCTTTTTCTTATAACGAAAAACTTTATAGAATCATTTTGAATGTAACACAAGGTGTTGCTTTTGATGGTATCCATATTACGCTAGATATTACTTATGATAAAACGATGGTTCAATATAAAGCTAGTTACGAAGAATATAAATGGAAATATATAAATTATCCTGACTCTAAGGCTAGCTATGGTTTTGGTACAAGGCAAGGATTATGTAAAGCACAACCACTGAGATTAACACAATAGAATAGGAACGAAATGATGAAAAAGATAATATTGATATTTGTTGTAATACTACTAAACTTCAGCACATTAAATGCTTGGGAAGTTAATACTCATAGAGCCATTGATAAAGTTGCTCTAAATAAACAAGCAAGTCTTGAAAATTTTATTATAGATGCAAAACTGGATGAATATGAAAGTTATCAAGAAATTACATATGAAGGGTACAGCACTAGCTATTTTAATTATATAACATCTCGCAATCCTGTTCATAATTCATCTATGGCTCAACAGAACTTTACATTTGAAGATGATAACTGGAACTATAAAATGCTCATAGAAGCAGGAACCATACTAGAAGATTCTACTTCGCCGGGAATACCATTATGGGGTGCTAATGGACGATTTTTTAATCATTTTTATGATCCTCAAAATGGTAGTAGTGGTTATTTGGGTTCTTTTAACGCACTGCAATGGGCGCAAGGGGAGAACTTATCTCAAAACCAATATAGCCATACCGCCGCAAGAGAGCATATGAAAAAAGCTTTTAGTAGTGTAACACCAGCTGAGCGTAAAAAATTCCGAGCCAAGATGTTTGTATCAATAGGCTTTTTAATGCATCTTTTTAATGATATGAATGTTCCTGCGCACACAAGAGGTGATGGTCATAACCCTGACCCTTTGGAATTGTGGATGAAAGGCGGTGAAGATCATAACCAATCGTACGGCTTTAGAATAACAGGTAATAACTTTGGAAATAATGACAGTAGCATTCAAATAGCAGCAGAAGGTGCAGTGCCCTATCTCTTTACAAACTTTAGTAGTCCGTTAACAGATGAAGCCTATAGAACAAGTACACAGTTTTTTAGCAAAGACACGATCTTTAAAGGAAACTATAAGCCAAGAGAAAGTGATGTAAATATTCCAGCAATTAGCGATCGACCTTCCGATTATGATTATGTTACTGATACCTTAGGTACAAAACTAGCAATAGTGCATAACAGTATGTGGTGGAGAACTGTCGGAGTTGCAGAAAATGCATATAGTATAAGTGATAACCCAATTTGCTATCCTATACATAAAGAAAATGGATTGAGACTCATCCCCCGTGCCGTTGCCAACGCCGCCGGTTTCGTAAACTACTTTTTTAGAGGTCGGTTAGAAGCAAATGTAACCCCTTGCGGTTTAAGTGTTAAAAACAACTCTGACGCTTCATTGGTGGCAAGTGCAGAGACGGTGACGTTTAGTCAAGGCGGTGTGTTTAATGTCTATGTGGAGTTACCGGAAGATCAGAGTGTGCATCTTGTTGCTTCGGTTCCACTTGATAGAGATTTAGCTGTTGGGGAAAGCTTCTCTTTTGAGAATATCAATCAACAGTTATTGACACGGCTAGAATCTTTGGATGTGTCATCAAATCAATCGTTTCCTATAACCGTGATGTTTGACGGAGACATCGGCAGTGAACGAGGCATTGCCGTTATTAAGACAACAATGAACCCTACAGAGATCCCTGAATTTCAAGATGGCATCATCACCGTTGACCTGCTCTGGCAAGATGCATCTCTTGACCTTGACCTAACCGTTGATGTACCCGATGGAGCATATCCAGGTAATTATGAAAATAAAGACAATGCTTGTCCCACCGAGCATTTTTATATTAAAAATGAAGAACTCGTCCAAGTAGGGACATACAGAATAAAAATTTCTCCAAAAGGCAATGTTGATGAAAGCATGGTGCCGGAAGATGTCTATGTTGTTATCCAGGCTAAAAGGCAGGTAGATACACTACAGATATCAATTGAAGATACCAGAACGTTTGATATGGGGTATATTGCGGAAATTGAAGTAACCGAAGGGACACTATTAACGACTGTACGGGAAGAAACAACAAGGGGAGTTTCTATACGGAGCGTTGGTGGTGGTGGTTTCTACGATAAATATATTTATCAAATTATCTGGCTTATCAATCAGGTAATGTATGGTCCTGTCCGTGATGCGCATTTGGAACTTTACAGCATTAGTGATTATGTGGCAGCATTGTCACCGCTCTTTATTGGTTCGACCTCTACGGGCAATGATTTACATACGGCAGGAGTCATTATCTTTCCTTACTCAGTAGTTGAGAAGCTCGTTGATGATGAGCTCTATCTTTTACGTGCTGAGGGTGGACAGGATATAGATGCTGATGATGACGGTCATGTTGATGCAACGCCGAGACAGAACGTCGGTGCATTACATTCGGTGATGAGTGGAAAAATGATCAAAGATGGTGCATACAAGGTTAATGTGCTAACAGAATTAGTCTACCAGGTCACTAAAGAGATGTTTGATGGCAACACTTCCGAAGTAATACTTGAACGGATGAACAAGATAGCACCAAGGTTAATCTCCAAGGATGTGAATGAAGATAATGTGATTAATAGTATCGATATTATTAAATGGATGCCAACTGTAGACAAAGATAAGCTTGCATTTGATTACGAAACGACACTTGAACCAATAGTTCAAAAACTTTTCAATGGTGAAGATATTTTCATGGATGCTTATAAGCTTCTTTATTACCCTGTTGCTAATGCAGGTGAAGATAGAAGTCTTGGGGTTACAGAGGTATTGAAACTTGATGGTTCTAAAAGTTACGATATTAATGGAGATATTGTCGAATATCGCTGGACAGAAGGTGATGTACTCTTATGCAGCAGCAGTGAACCG
>JBDLJE010000078.1:0-8485 GCA_039714575.1 Campylobacterota bacterium
AAAAAAGAGGCGCAGCTTATCGTCGTATATGCCGTTGAACCTCTCTTTGTGCAGTCGCCCTATGCAGATTCTGTCGATGAAAATGCGATCAGACAAGAGATCACAAAACAGATCGATCAGTTGAATGCAGAGGCGCAAGTCGAATACATGCTCTTTGTCGAATCCGGAAAAGCAGCTGGCACGATCATGCTTCAGGCAGAAAAGACCCAAGCCGACCTTATAGTGGTAGGTTCTCACGGCAAAGACGATGTCGACAGCAACTATTTCGGCTCTACTACCTTAAAACTCATTCAACGTACGCATATCCCCGTGCTCATCGTAAAGAACAGAGTTGAATCCATCTACCGTCATATGCTTGCACCGACCAACCTCTCCAACTGCTCCAAAGAGAGTATCATGTTCGCCAACACACTTTTTACCAAACCGACCAGAAAATATCTATACGCTTATGAGACTATTAACAAACTGCAAGCCCAGACATACCACTTCAGTGACGAACAGGCTGAAGAGTTCAGATCGGAGAGAACAACCATCGCAAAACTGGCACTAGAGACCTTTGTCAAAGAGGTTGACGGTGAAGAGATGGCATTGATCGACTACACCGCATCGATAAATGAAGATCTTCTGGAGTATATTAAAGAAGACAATGCCGATCTGCTTGTATTGGGTTCAAAAGGCGTCGGCAACCTGAACTCCTTTGTCTTTGGCTCAACCGCCTCTTATCTGGTGCGCTACTCGCCGATTGATGTGCTCGTCTATGTTCCATCAGCAACGTAAGACAGAGAAGTAAAAAGGAGAACAGTATGGATTTACAGACACTCGAATCGTTTTTTATGTGGTGTACGATCATCAACGGCGTCATCTATCTGGAGTGGGTACTGTTCTTCTTTTTTGCCCCCGACTTCACCTATCGTATGCAAAACCGCTGGTTCCCCCTTCCAAGAGAGACCTACAACAAGATCATCTACTCTCTGCTAGGGGTGTTCAAACTCTTTTTTATCTTCTTTAACATCGTTCCGTATCTGGCGATAGTGATCATCAATTAACACAGCGCAGCAACCGTTATTTGTACGTTTTTTTTGCTCAGACATCTTTAGAGGTGCCCTTTATTCGCTTCAACATGTTCAGCAAACCCGGCGCCGGCCTCCGTATAAACATCAAAGACTGCTTTTACACCTAATCGCTGCAGCTGTTCTTTCTCATCCTGGTACCTTGCCGTCGCAGCGATCCGTCCGGTAAAAGAGATAGAGCGCAGTTGTTCCAGAGCATCCAGGTTGGCTTGAAGATTAGGCAGCGCCAGCATCACCAGTTCGAGACTGTGGTTTCGTTCTATCTTCTCCCAGAAATCCGCATCACTCGGATCACCGTACAGAACATTGTATCCTGTTGCCTGCTGCCTTTTTACCAACTCGGCATCAAAATCAATACCGACAACGGTGTCCCCATGGAGTTCACGCATCTTCTCATAGGCTCCACTGCCTATTCTGCCCATACCAAAGACCGCGATAGTCGCACCGCTGATGTCCAACAGCATATCGTCCGAAAGCCTCTCTTGATTCTGAAAGCGCATCCAGAACCCTCTAAACTTTCTATAGATCTTATCATCGATCTTGTTTAACGGAGCGGCAACGACAAAAGAGAGGGAGAGTGCAATGGCAATGACAACCAGCCATTCAGCGTCTATCCACCCATTTGCTACGCCGATCGCGGCAACGATCAGACCGAACTCGCTGTAGTTCGTCAGGTTCAGAGTGGAGAGCAGCGACGTACGTGCCCGCAGTCTGAAACGGGTCATCAGAGTAAAGAAGAGTGCCGATTTGACAAAGATAAAAGGCACCAGCAGTGCCCCGATGGCCAAGGCTTCCAGGGAGAGCTCACCGGACATACCGATAGAGAGGAAGAAGCCGACAAGAAAGAGGTCTTTAAACCCTAACATCGTTTTAGCCATCTCATGTGATTTATAATGCGTCGATATCAGAACCCCCATGATAAGCGCCCCAAGATCACCCTTGACGTCAACCAGTTCAAAAAGTTCAGCACCGCCCAGAGCAAGAACAAGTCCATACAGGATGAGAAGCTCTCCATGGCCTGTTTTTTGCAACAGATAGTGGAACAATGGTCGAAGCGGGATAAGCAGAAACAGAGAGAGAGCCCAGAGCGATGGGATCTTCCCTGTCGATGCTGCCAAAAAGACAACAGCCGCGATATCCTGCATGACCAGAATACCGATTGCGATCCGTCCATGCAGAGACCTCATCTCACCCTTCTCTTCCAGAGACTTGACCACAAAAACGGTACTCGAGAAACTCAATGCAAAAGCGATCATCAAAGAGAGTTGGAGGTCTAAGCCCAAAAAGAGAGGCGCACCCATCAGAGCCAAAGCAAATACAGCAGCACCGAACAGAGCAATGACCATTGAGATATGCAGTACTGTCACCGCCCACACCTGCGGCTTTATAAGTGTTTTAAGGTTTAGTTTTAGACCAACAGTAAAGAGCAGCAGTGTTATCCCCAGGTCAGCAAGCTTCTGTAAGACCTCTCCACTTGCGATACCCATGTAGTTAAGCACAAACCCTGTAGCCAGAAAACCTACCAATGGCGGCAGGCCGACTGTTCTTACCAGAAAACCAAGAAAAAAGGCCAGGGTTATCCAGGTCACATCTCCCAATGCAATAGCGACTAATTCAAAATCCATGATCACTACTCCTTAGCTCTGTTTCGATAGCGCACGACATATTTCTGCAGTTCCATCACGACGACTAGTCCCAATGCAATAACAAATAGTGTCAACCACATCTCAAGACTGACCGGTTCTACCGAGAGAACATGCTGCATCGACGGAATATACATACAGCTGATATGAAGCAGCTGCGTAAAGAGCACAAGCAGTATCAAATACATGCTGCCGCGGTATTGGACTTTATGAAGAAAGTTGTGTTCGCTTCTGGCATTAAAGACATGGACGTTTTCAAACAGCACCATCAACAGCAGCGTCGCATTGCGCGCACTGTATTCACTGTAACCTAACTGCAGCAAAGTGACGAATACTATAAACGACATGATCGCTATATACAGTCCGCCGACAAGGATCCTGCGAAGCATCAAAGGGTTGAAAATTCGCTCTGAAGGCGGCCGTGGTCTGCGTTTTAAGATGCCCCTCTCGGCCTTTTCAAGACCAAGCATTACATCCTGAAGACCATTTGTCACCAGGTTGAGCCACAACAGCTGTACCGGCAGCAGCGGCAGTGCAAAACCGCTTACAAAGGCCATCATGACCAGTACGATCTCGGCAAAACCGGTCGAGACCAACAGGTAGACCACTTTACGGATATTGTCATACGCCCGCCGTCCCTCTTCGATGCCGTTGATGATGGAGGCGAAGTTATCATCTGTCAAGATCAGATCTGCACTGTTTCGGGCGATATCTGTACCGCTCTCTCCCATCGCTATACCGATGTTGGCAAACTTCAATGCCGGAGCGTCATTGACCCCGTCACCGGTAACAGCGACAAAGTGGCCGAGTTTCTGAAACGCCTCGACGATCGATTTTTTCTGCTCAGGTGAGACTCTGGAAAAGACAGTTTTGTCAGCAATAAGCTGCGGGTCTTTGTCCCCTTCACACCACTTAGAAAGTACTGCACCTTCGATCACCTCATCTTCACTCTGAGCGATACCAAGCTGTTTGGCAATATAAAAAGCGGTATTGGGATGGTCGCCGGTAACCATAATGGTATTGATCCCCGCGTCTTTGGCGGTAGCCACTGCCTCTTCTGACTCTTCACGGATAGGGTCGATGATCGCCATAAACCCAAGGTAGAGAAAGTTCTCAAGTGCTATCTTCTCTCCGGTCTCCATTTTGTAGGCCAGGGCAATGTTGCGATACCCTTTATCCGCCCAGCTGTCTACCTCACCGAGAAGCTGCTGCTTCTGCTCTTGTGTGACATCACAAAATTCCAAGATCGTCTCAGGAGAACCTTTGACAAATTCATAGATGTGACCATTATGTTCTACCTGCACCGCGCTGTAACGGTTTTGCGGCTCATAAGGGATCTCGTCGACTTTAACATGCTCTTTTACTGCCAATATATAGGCTTCATCTGCGCTGATAGCATGTCTCGCCAGCGCTACATCTACCTGATCGCCGATATAGTTCACAACATCCGCATCATCTTTTTCGATCGTCATCTCACTGCAGAGCACCGATGCCAACCGTGTGACATGCACCAGTTCAGCATTATCCTCGTGGTCTTTATGTTTGGGGATAAAATGTTCAACACTGAGCTGGTTTTTTGTCAAGGTACCGGTCTTGTCACTGGCGATCATCGTACAAGAGCCCAAAGCCTCAATAGCAGAGAGTTTTCGCACGATGACATTGCGTTTGGACATCACTAGCGAAGCCGATGTCAGTGCTACCGTAATAGCAACCGGCAGACCTTCCGGAATGGCTGAAACGGCCAAGGCCACTGAGAAGAAGAAGAGCTCGTAGAGTCCCATCCCTTTAAACAAACCGATGGCGAACAGAAGTGCGACAACAATACCGACCGCTTTGGCAATGGTCATAGAGAGTCTCTCCATACGAATGGCCAGCGGTGCTTTACCCTCTTCAGACGAAGCCAGTATCACGGCGATCCTTCCGATCTCTGTCTCCGTAGCGATAGCCGTAACAACACCATCTGCCCGTCCGCTGGCAACATAGCTTCCGGCATAGAGCATATTCATACGCTCAGCAACAGGCAGTACGTTGTCATCGCTTATGAAATGTGCCTCTTTATTTACTTCGAGTGATTCACCGGTGAGCAGTGACTCATTGACCATCAGGCTACTTGAACGGATAAGGCGAAGGTCGGCAGGGATCTTCGTACCGGACTCCAGCCTGACAATATCGCCAACTGTCAACTTTTCACTCTCTATGATAACAAGCTTGCCACCCCTCAGCACCTGTACCTCGGTCTTGATCGCTTTTTTAAGTCCTTCAGCTTTAATAGCAGCCGAATACTCCTGGTACGTACCGATAATAGCATTGAGCAGCAGCACCGCCATAATAAAATAGCCATCCACATACTCTTCGATAACAAAAGTGACCACGGCAGCGATCAACAATATATAGATGATCGGGCTTTTAAACTGCAGTAAAAAGATCTCATAGAGATGAAGTGCCCGCTTTTGAGGAAGCGTGTTCAGCCCATACTTCTGCCGGCGTTGTTCAACCTCACTCTTGGACAGCCCCTCTTCTGAACTCTCTAAAACACCCAGTGTCTTGCTGATAGAGCAGGTATGAAACATCTCCATCATTATCGACCCAACTTCTTTTCAAGTTCGACGACCACTTGACGCATCTTCAGAACCGAGTCGGGGTTGAGCGAGATGGAGTCGATGCCGTTTTCGACCAGGAACTCGGTGATCTCAGGGTAGTCCGATGGGGCCTGACCGCAGATACCGATGTACTTGTCCGCTTTTTTACAGGCGTCGATCGCCATCTTGAACATCCGCTTCATCGCTTCGTTGCGTTCGTCAAAGATGTGTGCCACCAGCGTACTGTCACGGTCGACGCCCAGGGTAAGCTGTGTCAGGTCATTTGAGCCGATGCTGTAGCCGTCAAAGACCTTCAAAAACTCCTCGGCAAAGATGACATTGCTGGGGATCTCGCACATGGCGTAGATCTCAAGACTGTTCTCGCCCTGCACCAGCCCCATCTCGTTCATAATAGCGATCACCTTGCGCCCCTCGTCCGGCGTTCGTACAAAAGGGAGCATCAGCTTGACATTGGTCAGCCCCATCTCGTCACGCACCTTTTTCAGCGCCTCGCACTCCCACTTGAACGCCTCTTTGTAACTCTCGGAGTAGTAGCGGCTCGCCCCGCGAAAACCGATCATCGGGTTCTCTTCGTCTTTCTCATACGCTTCACCGCCGGGCATATGCTTATACTCGTTGGACTTAAAGTCACTGGTACGGACGATCACAGGGTCAGGATAGAAAGCTGCCGCGATCATGCCGATGCCTGCCGAAAGTCTGTCGATAAAAAAAGTTTTAGGATCGCTGAAACCCGCCATCAGCTCTCTGATCTGCTCACTTCCTTTGACAAACTTCTCTTGATGCATGTCGTACAACGCCATCGGATGCGCTTTGATATAGTTGTTGATGATAAACTCCATACGCGCCAGTCCGACACCCTGGTTGGGGATCATTGCCAAAGAGAAAGCCTGCTCGGGGTTGCCGACATTCATAAAGAGTTTTGTTTTGGGTTCCTGCAGGTCAGTCAGGTCGATGGACTCCACTTCAAAAGCGATGCTTCCCTCATAAATATGCCCTACTTCACCCTCGGCGCAGCAGACCGTCACCTCCATGCCGTCTTGAAGCACCTCCGTTGCATCGGTCGTACCGACAATAGTACTCACCCCGATCTCCCGCGCGACGATCGCCGCATGACAGGTGCGTCCGCCCTTGTTCGTCACAACAGCGGCCGCCTTTTTCATCAGCGGTTCCCAGTCAGGGTCGGTGATGTCGGCAACCAGAACTTCACCGGCGTTAAACCGTGACGCTTCACTGAGGTCACGGATCACCTTAACGACACCGATACCGATCTTTTCACCGATCGCCTGACCCTTTAGCAGACGGGTACGTTTAGAGGTCTCCTCTTTTACACTGTACTTCTCCATACGGTTGGCACTCTCTGAACGCAGCCGCTTTGAGTGTACCGTCTCAGGACGCGCCTGAACAATGTAGAGCTTGCCGTCACCGCTCTCTTTGGCCCACTCTATGTCCATCGGCATGCCATAATGCTCTTCGATGGCGAGTGCATAGCGTGAGAGCGTCACCAACTCATCATCACTGAGCGAAAAGCTTGAACGCTCACGCTCTGTCGTAGAGATATTCAGTGTCTTATGCTTCTCGTCGTAGATCATCTTCATCTCTTTGGAGCCGAGCTGACGTTTGATGATGGCCGACTTCTGCTCTTTAAGTGTCGGTTTGAAAACATAGAACTCATCAGGGTTGATACGTCCGCCGACGATGTTCTCTCCCAGCCCGTAAACAGAGTTGATCGTGATGACGTTTTCGTTGCCGCTCTGCGTGTCGAGGGTAAAGATGACCCCGCTGCTGGCCTGATCGCTGCGCACCATCTTCTGAACACCGACACAGAGTGCCACCATACGATGGTCAAAGCCGCGGCTGTGGCGGTAACTGATGGCCCTGTCGGTAAAGAGCGAAGCGAAGCAGCGTTTGACATACACAAGCAGTGCCTTCTCGCCGCGAACATTCAAGTAGCTCTCCTGCTGCCCGGCAAAACTGGCATCGGGAAGATCTTCGGCCGTGGCGGAAGAGCGTACCGCCACATCGATCTCATTCGTTTCGTACTGCGTTGAGAGTTCTCTGTACGCGTCGATGAGTTCAGTTTCGATCTCAGACGGAAGCCGCTCATTCAAGATCAGTTCACGCACCGCTTTGCCGCAGGCCTGCAGCTGCGCCACGTCCTCAACATCCAAGCCGGCGATCAGTGCGTCAATACGTTCGGAGAGGGTGTTTTGAGAGAGCAGAAGTGTGTAGGCGTCACGTGTTGTTGAAAAGCCGTTGGGTACATTGACCCCCAAGTGCGCCAGATGTTGGTACATCTCACCCAGACTGGCATTTTTACCACCGACCAGTCCAACATCGTCCCTGCCTACTGTTTCAAAGAACCGGATGTACTTCATGGCTTCTCCTTGGACTTTACTTAGTTAAAGGATAGCATGAATTTTTCTTCTTTCCAAGGAATACTTGAAAGTGTGTTGGCTTTTTTAATGTCTTTTATCTGGAGAATACACATCTTTTACTATCTGGCTTTTTTAATTACTTCATAGCCTTAGTATGTCACTTTTTTTCTTTGCTTGCACAAAGAAGAAAACTAACGAAAAAAAGAAAGTGCAATACCCTTCGGCACTATGAACTGCTGGTATGTTCTAGGACTCTGGCTTCCGGGCTAATTGGCGGTTAGACGCCAATACTTGCATAAACGTAGCGATATTGACTGCCAACTTTATATCCGTTCCGGATTAAACTATTTTTGCGACACAAGCTTTTTGAACAATCAAGAAATTCAAACAGGGATGAAAGCATAGCTTTCACATTAATAAATGCGTTACCGCTTTGCTTTTTTCGTGGCATCTGCAGAGCAGACTGGAAGGAGAGAGCAATCGTTAAGAAAACGGCTTTGTTTGAGCAAAGCGAGTTAGTCGTTTTTAGGGGGTGAACGAGTGTAAGGAAGGCAGTCGATAGCTATCGACCTCGAAGCCGTCACGAGCGCTTTTTGGTTTCGTTTTTTGCGAGTAAAAAAGGATAAGCGCCAACAGCGCAATGCAGGGAGGCACTAAATGCCGAGTCGTAAAGAGAGAAGTCAATAAAGTATCTATTTAACTAAACCACTCTGCACTGAAAGTACAGAGGTTTATATTGTGGACTAAAAGTCCACTTTCTTCCTTAGCCGTCATCCCAAACTTGATTTGGGATCCAC
>JBDLJE010000079.1:0-8255 GCA_039714575.1 Campylobacterota bacterium
CAAGAGGGGTGTACGACAGCTCTGCCTGTGTTGGATACACAGTTTCAGAATGTAAACAGTATGCTGAAGAAGATAGAACAGGCACCATTTTCTCCTGATGATCCTATATTTCAAGAGCTTGAGACGTTACTGTTTGAGATGGCGCCTGTCGTTAGTGCCTGCAGCACACCCGTCATGGATTACACTGAGTTGATCGCCAAAGTGCGTTTCGTTGTCAAGGAGCAGTCCGTAGAGTGGGACATGCGTTCTGCAGCTGCGCCTTCGACACTGTATCGGCTGCTGTATGGCTCACGCGCCGCAGCTGAGGAGGCTATACTGCAATCATCTGTGGGTGAGATATCGCCTCTAGTCTACGGACAGAGTGAACCCTCGCAGACGCCCTTCGTAAATGTGTATGAAGTACAGGTTCACAGCGGTGACATTTTAGTCTCGCGAGGAGGTGCCTCAACATCAGCATTGATCGCACGAGGAAACGACTACCCCGGTAATTTTTCGCATATCGCCCTGGTTTATGTTGACCCTGATACCCATACCCCTTTTATCGTAGAAGCACACATTGAGCAAGGCACCGTCGTTTCAACACTGGAACAGTACCTTAAAGACAAAAAACTGCGTATTGTACTGCTACGCCCCAGAGCAGACCTGCCGCAGCTCATAAAAGACCCGCTCATCCCGCACAAAGCTGCCGAGCTTCTCTACACCAGAGCAACGACCGAACATATTGCTTACGATTTCGAGATGAACTACAAAGAGCACCAGAAACTCTTCTGCTCCGAAGTCGCCTCTTCAGGCTACGACGCATTTGGCATCACCTTATGGACAAACCTCTCGCGTATCTCTTCACCGGGTTTACAGCGGTGGCTGAACGCTTTCGGTGTTCAACACTTCGAGACACAAGAGCCCTCAGACCTTGAGTATGATCCACAGTTCACGGTCGTAGCGGAGTGGCACGACAGAGATACGCTCAAAAAAGACCACTATGACAACGCCGTCACAGATGTCATGCTCGAAGGGGCGGAACAAGGTGATGAGCTTTCCTATAAACTGTACCTTCTCCCTTTTATACGGATCGCAAAAGTGTACAGCGCACTCCTAAACACCGTGGGGATGACCGGGCCGGTTCCAGAAGGCATGTCACCGCAAGCAGCACTGCGAAACATGGCATACACCAAAAAACATGAAGCCCTTACGGCAGAACTTGCCAAAAAAGCGCTCTTGTTTAAAAAACAAAACGGCTATGAACCGCCGTACTGGGAACTTGTCAGGCTAGCTAGAAGTGCGAAGCAAAAAATGGAAGATTAAAAACACATTTTGTGTTTTTATTGGGTTTTTTGACAAATCAACATCAAAAGTGTTCAATTAACGCGATATTCCGTATTAGATCAACATCTATAGATTGACGAACATGCTAAAAAACACTCAAAATCATGGCAATATGCAATAAATCCACAAATAAACAAACACTTTTTATGTGATTTAATAATGCTATGCAGTATTAAAATGCTAATATATTCGTTGGATAAATAGTTATATTTAAAGGAAATTTCATGAAACACCTATTTACTATCATACTCGCAGTAACTTTTTCTCTGCTAGCTCATGCAGATTCTAGTTCTGCCACATTTAATCAAGCAGGCTTCAGTATCAATACTTTTGACGCGAAAGCAAGCAATGCAGGTTCTCAACCATTAACAATGATGCTACCTGCTTCAAATGGATTTTCGGCTAACGTTAATGTTCAAATTCAACCATTCCCAGGTAGCTTAAATGATTACAAAAACTTGTCTGAAGCTCAATTTGTACAGATGGGTTTAAAAACAATTTCAAGTTCGGAGAATGGAAATGAGCTTTATTGGGAATATGCAGGGAATATTCAAGGTAAAAATATGCACTTTTTTGCGAAAGCGATAAAAGTAGGCAATCTTTTTTATTTAGCAACAGGTACTGATTTAGAATCAAACTGGCCAAAGACATCAAAGAAAATCAAATCAGTAATAACTAGCTTTGTTACACAATAAGTATAACAAATACGAGGATACGCAATAATTTTACCGCAAGCGGAAAATTATCGCTCACGACAAACGTTACGCAACGTCCACCGTATCAAACCGCGCCAACTCTTCGACGACCTTGGTGTCAACACGGATCGCCGAATCAATCACTACGTTTTGCAGTTTAGAGACAATAGTGAGTTGCAGCGGGCGGTTGCCCGGGAAGCGGCGGACTAGGCGGTAGAGCTCTTCTAACATCTCCGTGCTTTTGTCCATGCGAAGGCGGATAAAAAGCGGCTCAGGCGGCTTCTCGACGATCTTGGTCACGACCTTCTTCGCCTCTTTCTTAACCGCATCAAGGGTAAAGATCTTAACAACGCTGATACGGGTAAACATCTCCGTGTGGGTTACCTTCACCTTAAAGGCGACCGGCTCGTCAAGGTCCATCTGCTCCAGCTGGTCGAGCTTGTCGCTAAAGAGCATCATCTCAATATTGCCGTGGAAGTCCATAAGGTTGACGATACCGAACTGGTTCCCTTTTTTAGAGATCTTCTTCTGTATCTCCTCGACCTTGCCTATGAAGATAGCCGTTGAGCCGTCGGTGATGTTCTCTATGTCTGATGAGAGGGTGTAGTTAAGTTCATCCATTCGGGTTCTAAAGTCATCAAGCGGGTGACCGGAGACGTAGAAACCAAGTGTGTCTTTTTCAAAATTCAGGATCTCTTTAAGACCAAACTCTGCCTCATCTTTCAGTGCAAGCTCAACCGTAGATATATCTTCGTCATCGCCAAAGAGACTGCCTACGGCATTTTTCTTCGCCTGTGAAGCATCTTTTGCCGTCTGGATGATAAGTTCCATCTGTCCAAGAATAGCACGTCGAGAGAGACCGAAAGCATCAAAACCGCCCGACTTCGTTACCGACTCAAAGACCCGTTTGTTGACCTTTTGCGGTTCGACACGGTTGACAAAGTTCTGCATCGAGTCAAACTCACCCTCTTCACGAACCTCCAAAATGGACTCAACGGCAGCTTCACCAACCCCTTTGATGGCACCGAGTCCAAACAAGATAATATCCTTGCCATCTCTTTCGATAGCAGAGAACTCAAGCTGAGAGTGGTTGATGTCAGGCGGAGCAAGCTCGATCCCCATCCGTTTGACCTCATCGATATACTTGACGATCTTGTCGGTGTTGTCCTTCTCTGAGGTGAGCAGTGCCGCCATAAACTCTTGCGGATAGTAGGTCTTGAGCCATGCTGTCTGAAAGGTGACCATCGCGTAGGCCGCCGAGTGCGACTTGTTAAAACCGTAGCCCGCAAACTTCTCAATAAGATCAAAGAGCTCAGAGGCTGTTTTATAGTCCAAGCCCTGCTTCTGCGCTCCTGCAGAGAACTCTTTGTTGTACTGCAGCATGACATCGACTTTTTTCTTACCCATAGCACGACGAACGATGTCCGCCCCGCCGAGACTGAAGCCGCCGATGTTCTGCACGATCTGCATGACCTGTTCCTGGTAGACGATGACCCCGTAGGTCGGTTTTAAGATCTCTTCAAGAGCCTCAAAGACGTAGACGATCTCCTGACGGCCGTGTTTACGCTCAATAAAGTCATCGAGCATCCCCGACTCCATCGGACCCGGTCTGTAGAGTGCCAAGACCGCGATCAGGTCTTCAAAGGTCGAAGGTTTAAGACGTTTGTTCAGGTCCTGCATACCCGAACTCTCTATCTGGAACATCCCGACGGTATCGCCCGACTGAATGACCTCGTAGACGCCAGCATCATTTTCATCGATGGTGTGCCAGTCGATATCTTTGTCATAACGTCTTTTGACCAGTTTGACCGCCGCGTCGATAACGTCCAGAGTCTTCAGACCCAAAAAGTCAAACTTAATGAGGTCGACATCTTCAAGGAAGTTCAGCGAGTACTGCGTCACAAAGGTGGTCTCGCCCGACGGCTTATAGATCGGTGTTTTGTACCAGAGCTCTTCATTGGAGATAACAACGCCGGCGGCGTGCATTCCGGCGTTTCGTTTCAGCCCTTCTAGCTTCTTAGAGTACTCCCAGACACGTGCTGCCTGAGGGTCAGTCTCGACCAGTTCACGGATCTTCGGCTCTTTTTGGAAGGCGCCCTCTTTATACTTGTCACTCCCCTCTTTACCCTTGCCGTTGAGGGTGATACCCAGCTCGTCAGGGATCAGTTTTGCCATCTTGTCGGCTTGAGAGAGCGGTACGTCAAGGACACGCGAAACGTCACGGATGACCCCTTTGGCAAGAAGTGAACCGAAAGTGATGATCTGCGCCACCTGGTTACGGCCGTACTTCTCGACAACATAGTCGATCACCTCACCGCGGCGCGCCTGCATAAAGTCCATATCGATATCGGGCATACTTACACGTTCCGGGTTTAGAAAACGCTCAAACAGCAGGTCGTACTTCATCGGGTCGATGTCCGTAATGTCGAGTGCGTAGGCTACAAGCGAACCCGCAGCCGAACCACGACCCGGGCCGACAGCCACACCCATCTCTTTTGCCACTTTCACAAAGTCCCAAACGATGAGCATGTAGCCCGGGAATTTCATGGAGTTGATGATGTCCATCTCAAAGTCAAGACGGTCCCAATACTCTTGGAAACGCTCCTCGGGTACATGCTTCAGACGGTTTTCAAGACCTACCTTACAGCGGTGGATGAAGTACTCGGCATCATTTTTGTCTGCCGCACTCAGCCACTTCTTCTGTTCATCTTTGTCCGCATCTTCTGCCAACGGTGCGTCATCTTCAAAGTTGATGTCCAATTTCTCTTCAGCAGCATACTCCGGTGTAAACTTGAAGTTAGGCGGAATCGGGTCACCGAGCTGAAGTTCCAACACACACTTGTCTACGATCTCCTGGGTATGTTCCAGTGCCTCAGGGATGTCGGCAAAAAGACGTGCCATCTGCTCTGGAGACTTCAGATAAAACTCATGTACCGAGTGACGCATACGGTTGGGGTCATCATAAAGCTTATTCATCCCGATACACATAAAGGCCTCATGGTACTCAGCGTCACCCGGGAAGGTATAGTGCGTGTCATTTGTTGCTACGATCTTGATGTCCGTCTCACGGCTGAGTTTAAGGACCTGCTCGTCAATAAAGAGCTGATCGCCGATACCGTGACGCATCAGCTCTAAGTAGAAGTCATCACCGAAGATCTCTTTATACTCCAAGGCAACACGCTTAGCACCCTCATACCCCTCTGCACCATTACGCACGTTTCGCTGGTTCTGCATGTTCAGATGCCAGTTGACCTCGCCTTGCAAGCAAGCAGACGAACAGATGATCCCCTCAGAGTGTTCACGCAGCTCTTTTTTGTTGATACGCGGGAAGTAGTAAAAACCGTCTATGTAGGCTTTAGAGCTCAGATACATCAGGTTCTCGTACCCTTTTTGGTTCTTAGCATAGAGACAGACATGAAAACGCTGCTTTGTTGTTCTGTCGTCGATCTCGTCGCCATTATGGATGTAGCCTTCCATCCCGATGATCGGCTTGATCCCCGCCGCCGTCATCTGGTGCCAAAAATCGATCGCCCCGAACATGTTCCCGTGGTCGGTCATGGCACACGAGGTCATGCCAAGTTCTTTGACACGATCAACGAGGTTTGAGATCTTATTAGCCCCGTCAAGAAGGGAGTATTCAGTATGGAGATGTAAGTGAGTAAAAGGCTGTACGCTCATTAAAGATCCTAAGAGTATTAATCTTTGTATTTTACTCTTTGGAGGTTAAAACTGGCTGTAAACACTCAGCATATATTTCAGCCAAGAAAGTCAATATTTGGTGTTAAATCACCATACCATGACCACTTACAATTGGTACTACACTTGCTATATCAGTCTAAATTTAGTACTATATTAAGACAGTAAGGAGTTATATATGCAAATTGTTGATGATATAAGATCTGTTACACACTTGAAAAACAAAGCAGCTGATGTTTTAAAACATATCAATGAAACACATAGACCCATGATTATCACACAAAATGGTGAAGCTAAGGCTGTTATTCAAGATCCTAAAAGTTATCAAGATATGAAAAATGCAATTTCACTATTAAAACTTTTATCTTTCTCAGAAGAAGATATTAGAAATGGTGATCTTCATACTCAAGAAGATGTTTTTAATTCTGTTGAAGAACTTCTAAAAAAATGAGTAAAACCTATGAACTTCGATGGACATCAAATGCAAAAGATGATCTTTTAAACTTAGTTGAATACATAAAAAGAGATAGCCCGACAGCTGCCAATGAGGTTTACTTAATAATAAGAAAAGCAGCTGAGTCTAGTAATTTTTTTCCATTAAAAGGAAGGGTCGTACCAGAACTGCAAAAAGAGGGAATCACAATTTATAGAGAAGTAATCGCAACTCCATGGAGAGTTATATATAAAGTGGGTGTTGATACCGTCTATATCCTAGCAATTTTAGATTCAAGACAAAATGTAGAAGAGCTACTTTTACAAAAACTGTTAAGAAGTTAGGACACTAAGAGCTTTACCATTTAGCTATACTTTCAGTAATGAAAAGAATCGTCTTAACCACCCTTAACTCTCGCTACACTCATACGGCAATAGCCCTGCGCTACCTCTATGCCAACATGCAAGAGCTTCAAGATGAAACGACTATCCAAGAGTTCACCATTAATGAGAATATTCAAAGTATCGCTGAACAGATCTTAGAGCAAAAACCAAGTATCATCGGTATCTCTGTCTACATTTGGAACGCTTCCGAGGTTCATCAACTCCTTGAGATACTAAAAAAGATATCACCCGAATGTACTATTATTCTCGGCGGCCCCGAAGCCTCACACCTGCCCCACCGTGTCGACCTCTCAATGGCAGACTACATCATCCAGGGTGAAGGCGATGTGGCCTTTTACAGACTCTGCAGAGAGATCTTTGAGGGCACAGCACCGACAGAGAAGATCATCGCCCCGGTCATGGCAAACCTCAAAGAGATCAAACTCCCGTATGACTACTACAGCGACAGTGATGTGGCCAACCGCTACATCTATGTCGAAGCCTCCCGCGGCTGCCCGTTTTTGTGTGAGTTCTGCCTCTCCGCCATAGACGAGAAGGTACGCAACTTCGACATCGACGTGCTCTTGGTCGAGTTCGAGAAGCTCTGGCAGCGCGGGGCACGCAACTTCAAGTTCATCGACCGCACCTTCAACCTCAATATGAAGTTCGCCAATGCCCTATTGGACTTCTTTTTAGCCAAAGAGCCGCCCTACTTTGCCCACTTCGAGGTGGTACCCGACCACTTTCCGGAGTCTCTAAAGTCGCGCATTGCGCAGTTTCCGGCAGGGGCGCTGCAGCTGGAGGTCGGTATACAGACACTTGACCCTGTTATCGCCGACAACATCAACCGCCCACTGCGTATCGAGAAGATCAAAGAGAACCTCGCCTACCTCGAGAACGAGACCAAGGCACACATGCATGTCGACCTCATCATCGGTCTGCCGGGCGAGACCCTGGAGGGCTTTGGACGCAACCTCAATGAACTCTCTTCCATCACCTCTTGCGAGATCCAGATCGGTATTTTAAAACACCTCTCCGGCACCACCATGTCACGACACGACAGAGAGTCGGGTATGATCTACTCTAATGTTCCGCCGTATGACATCCTGCAAAACGACCTCATCAGCTTTGCAGAGATCCAGGAGATGAAACGCTTTGCCCGCTTTTGGGACCTGGTCTACAACAGCGGCAACTTCACCAACACTACCGACCTGCTCTTCAGAGATACTACCGTCTATGACGGGTTCAAAGCGTTTTCGACATGGCTCTACAGCGAGACCCAGTCTACATGGAAGATCTCGCTTGATCGTCTGACCCAGCACATCTTTGACTTTTTGACCCAAAAGAGAAAGCTCGATGAGGCCGAAGTGATTGAGACCATGCTGCTGGACATCACTAAAAACAAACGCCGTAAAGTACCACAGTTTATGCGCAATCACCAGACAACACAAGAGACGAAAAAACAGCCCAAGGCGAACAAGCGTCAGGTCAGACTGCTGGGTTAGCCCTTGTATATGCCCTTTTTATTAGTCTGATCTACCTCAGTCCCAATGCTGTTTATGTGCTTATACTGTTTCTCCTTATAGTGATCATCGCTAAAAACAGACTGTAAACTTTTAACTAAAACACTCTGCACTGAAAGTACAGAGGTTTATATTGTGGACTAAAAGTCCACTTTCTTCCTTAGCCGTCATCCCAAACTTGATTTGGGATCCACTGCATCAT
>JBDLJE010000080.1:0-7628 GCA_039714575.1 Campylobacterota bacterium
AATTACAGAATTACAGAATTAAACCAGCTCTACAACCCGACCTTCTGCCGTAAAGTGTTCTATCAAGATTTTACGATCGACCCTGTTTTCAGCACCGCGGTAGAGGTTCTCTTCGAGTTGAAACAGGGCATTCTCTATGACTTTACTCTCTTTTTTGTACGGCAGCAGCAGTTCAAAAAGTTCTCTGTCGCTTTTCGCTTTTTTGATCTGCGTCTCTATTGGCGCGACAACACTCTTTTTAGGCACACGCTCTGAACGGCCGCGCATTATCAGCCATACAAACAGTCCACCGATACCGAAACCTGCCAAGACAGCATACAGCAGCTCTGTCCGATCACGCACAGGTTCAATCTTGTCATCTGAAGCCGGCTTCTCTTTGATCGCTTGTGAGACCTCTATCTTACTTTTCGGTGTGCTCTGGACAGCAGAGACTTTAGCCACACCGCCTGTCACTGTGATCTCTATAGGCTGGCTCTGTTTTACAACCTCTTTTTGACTCTCTCTGTCAAAGTAGCGCAGTTGAAGCGGCGGTATGGTGTAGGAACCGTCAGCGATGATGACGATCTTCTGCTCAAAACTGCCAAGATAGTCCTCACCCTCAACACGTGCTTTGATCTCGGGTTCATTCGCATAGATGACAGCACCTTCAATGTCAAGACTGTACTTTTTCACATCATCGATATTGCCGACGCCCTCGATGGAGACAGTGAGGTTAAGCGGTTTATTTGCAGCGACCTCTGTTTTGTCCACCTCTGTCTTAATGTCAAAGTCGCCATAGAGTTCCAGTCTGTTTGGCAGGGCTTCAACATCCAGGATCAACTCATTTGAAAAGACCTTGGTATAACGCAGCTGCTGACCAAAGGCGCTGTCAAAAAACGGGTCCAGTCCGCGACGACGCTGCTGAGCAAGCTGTCCCACATTTGCCGTAACCGAGGGGATACTGAGCTTTCCGCTTCGTTGTGCGAATAGAAGATAACTGTAGGTCTTTGTTGTGTACTCCCCCTCAACACCTTCTTGAGCACCTTGTACCTTTTTAACCCAAAAGTCTTCAAACTGCGGCTCTTCGATGTCGAGTTTATAGACCGGTACATTCGGCTTCTGCTTAAAGACCAGATCAAAACGGACCAGCTCCCCGACATGGGCACTCTCTTTTGAGAGGCGGATGTCGAGAACAACAGGGGCACTTTTGTCTTGGGAAGGCTCTACGATCTTGACAGCAATAGGTTTCGTCATCTCTACACCGCCGTTGACAAGCACCTTGTAACTCGGGATCTCAAGAGAGTCCTTCGGTGTAAAGGTATAACTCTTGGAGACGGTCTTTTGAAAGTCACCGTTGATTATGCTGACATTTTGTGAACCTGAGGTACCTAAAATAGGATTTCCACCGATCTCGGTAATCGTCGGAAACTCAACATCTCTGCCTGAGACTGAAATAGTATAGATGACACTGTCTCCTCTGTAGAGCGCATTTTTGTCGACACTCTCTTTGACATCGGCAAAAAGAGAAAGCGGCAGCAGCACTAAAGCCGTTAACTTACCAAGCAGTTGTCTCTTCATGAGGTTCTCCTTCTGTTTTAAGTGGCACCATTAAGGTCTTAATGCCCCGTTTGTCTAACATCTTCTCATATTTTCGCTCTTGCATATCGCTTAAAGGGTCCTCATTGGCTTCATCCTGTTTCATCTCTTCTTGCTCTTTCTCAGACTCACCTTCTTTAGACTCTTCATCATCTTTGGCCTGCTGCTCTTGCTCTTTTTTCTCTTGCTCACGTTTAGAGTCGCTCTGGTCATCCTCTTTCTCTTGCTCACTCTCTTCATCAGACTTTTGATCTTTATTCTGATTGTTTCCACTGTTTTGCTGATCGTCTTGTTCCTCTTGCTCCTCTTTTTTTTCCCCTTTATCCGATTGATCTTTCTCTTGTTCTTGTTTCTCTTGCTGCTCTTTCTGTTTCTTTAAAAGTTCCAAGTTAAACTTTGTATCTTCATCATCATCAAGCTTCAAAGCCTCTTCGTAGGCTGAAATCGCTTCATCGATCTTTTTGGTGTTGGCATAAGCATTTCCCATATTATGCAAAGTTTTCGCTCGCAACTCACTCTTTTGTACCTGCTCATACTGAGTCAAGGCCTCTTCATACTTTTTCGCTTTATAGTAGGCATCACCAAGGTTATAACGCAGGTCGTCATTTTTATCGTCTATCGATTCGTAAAGTGCTGCCGCCTCGTTGTACTGCTTATTTGCATAAGCCTCTTCAGCATTTTCAAGTGTTCGAAAATCCAATAATCCACCAAAAAGTGTTGTACTTACTAAAAGAGAAAGTGAAACTGTTTTAAACATCTTTTCTCCTTCGTGTAGGCATAGAATACAGCGCTAAAAACAGCAGTAATAAAGCAGCTAAGAGTGGATATAAAAAGAGCTCTTTTTCATCTTTAATAGTCGACTCTTCCTCACTTTTCTCACTGAAACGCTGCTTGATCGCATCTGCCAAGGCATCAATATCATTACTTTTAAGTGAGTGTTCCATGTAAGCACCTCCGCTTTGAAGCGCCAGCTCTTTGATCTTTGAGTTTAACCGCACTACAACAATATCACCATTTTTGTCCGTCAAGGCACCTTTTTTATCAGGAATAACACCACCCTTGGTTGTTCCAATGTTATAAGCGAAAACTACAATACTATGTCTCTTCGCATAGGCGATCTCTTTTGAGAAGTTCTCATTATCACCACCATCGCTGAAGAGTATCAGCGCTTTTTTCTCACTCTCATTTAAAAGGTCATTGGTCACTTTCAGTGCATTCATCACTGAAGTACCTCGAAGTGTGACCGAGTCCAGATTCATGTTGCCAACCAAGTAGTCCAGTGTTGCAAAGTCTTCCGTCAATGGGGAGATCAAAAATGCACGTGAACTAAAACCGATGACCCCGATCTTTGCCTCTTGAAAGTCACCGCAGAACTCATGAAACTTCTTCTTTGCCAGTGCCAAGCGGTTAGGGTAGACATCATTGGCAAACATTGAACGCGAAATATCAAAGGCAGCCATCACATCAATCGTGCTTGAACTCACCTTGATCTCACCATTATCGATATAGGGACGGGCCAGAGCAACGGTCATCAAAGCTGTTGAGAGAAGCAGAAAACTGTTTTTGACGGCTGGACTTAAAAAGCTGTCTGAGAGTTGCAGCTTTTTTAAGATCTCTGCATCAAAATAGTGTGCGATCGTTGCACCCTTTCTCAACAGCATAAAGGCAAGGGGAAGCAGCAGTAAAAGAAGGAGAAGAAATTCAGGTGACTTAAGCTGCATACCGTCTCCCTCTCGCAAAGATGTAGAGGAACATCACCACTATCGCTGCACCTAAAGGGTACTGATAGAAGTAGTGTTTTTTCACATACTTATTTGCCTTGATCTCACTTTTTTCCAGCGTGTCAATCTCATCATAGATCTCTTTGATACGCTCTCCTGTGCTCGCTTCGTAAAACTTGCCGCCTGTCTCTTTAGCAATGGTGTTGAGTACCGCCGGATCAAAGTCACCTCTGCTACCAACACCAATGACATAGACTTTAATATCATACTTTTTGGCCTTTTTAATAGCTACATCAAGAGGGATAGTCCCGGCATTATCAAGACCGTCTGTCAAAAGAATGGCGATCTTGTGTTTCGATGTGGACTCTTTAAAGAGTTTTGAGCTCATAAAAAGAGCCTCATATAGTGCTGTTCTCTGTTTGCCGGCGATCCCGACATCAATCTTCTGCAAAAGTTCACTGATACTTTTTTTGTCATAGGTCAGAGGAATGGCGACATAGGCGAAGTCTGCAAAGATAGTCAGTCCAAGCTTGTCATGTTCGCGTTTTGTCAAAAAGTCCAAGACAATATCTTTCACGATGTCAAACTTTTTGTATTGCTCCATTGAGCCGCTGGCATCCAAGAGCAGAGAGATCTCATACCCTTCATCATTTTGCACAACGACCTCATCCTCTTTAATGGGACTTGCCAGGGCAGTAACTAACAGTACGACCATTAGCAGCTTCAGAACATTGATCAAAATACTCTGCTTTTTTGCTACCTTTTTCAACATCGGCATGTTTGGCAAGATCAGGCGTTGCCGCTTTGCTTTACAGAAATTCTCACAGATAAAAAAGAGTGCCACAAGCACAAAGAGGTAGGGGTATTCAAATACAATATTACCCACGTCTCTGCTCCTTAATAAACTTTTTCATCTTAGCCTTAAGCTCCTCATCAAGCTCCGGCACCTCTTTTTTAAACTTGTAGACTTCCAACTCTGCCAACAGCTCTTCCAACTCTCTGCGCTGAGCATCATTCACTGCATATTGCGCTAAATGTGAGAATTCATAGACACTCGCTTTGGCATCACCAAACTCAAACTTCTCTAAAAGATCCATAGCCACTTTTTTCTGCGTCAAAAGATCTTTTTTAGTCACATACCTGTAAAGAAAAACAGCCAATACCATAAAAATAATCGCACCTACCCCTACAACTCCCAAGAGGTAGTAGAGTGAATAGTCAGTGACCTCAACAAGCCCTTTTATATCGCGTAGCTCTTCCATCATCAATGCCTAAAGAGTGTGGAGAGCTTTATAAACGGCTCTTCGTCGGTATAGATTTTTGTATGTCGGATGCGGTGCTGGTCGAAATGCATCTCTACCTTCTTGTCATGACCCTCAAGCACCTTTTGATACTCTTTCATGATCTTGGGAGAGAGCATGAACTCTTCATTTTGCATCGTGTTAGGATCGACCAACTCCATCTCTCCAAAGAGTTTTGGACTCTCTTCAAAACGGTCACGCACCATCACGGCAAAGAGCTCATGTTTGTTCAGCAGCGAGAGATCGACATCACCATAAAAGTCACCTACTATAAAGATAAGCGACTTGCGTTTGACACGTTCATTGACATACTCCACAAAGGCACCGAAGTCACTCTCTTTATCCAGAGGGTCAAGGCCGAGCGCTTTTTCAAGGGTGATGTGCAGTGCACCCATCTTCTTGGTCGGCGGCATAAAGAACTCCTCTCTGTCAGAGAAGAAGAGTGTACTTAGACGGTCGTCATTTTTGATGCTTGAATAGGAGAGAAGCGCCAGTATCTCCGCCATCAGCTCCTGCTTAAAACGTTTTGTCCCAAAATAGATGCTGCCGCTCACCATAAAGGCGACCATAATGTTGAGTTCACGCTCTTCATTAAAGAGGTTGACAAAGGGACGTCCGGACTTCGCTGTCACCTTCCAGTTGATCTTGCGGACATCATCACCGATCTCATACTCGCGAAGCTCTTTAAAGTCGAGTCCGTTGCCTGAGAAAAGTGATGGTGAGCCGCCTGCGTTTTGACCAAAGATGTTGCGTCTGGTCTTGATCAGGATCTCTTCGGTTTTATCGAGGAACAAGTCAGTCAGCCTACGGTAATTTTATGGCTTGAAGAATTTTTGTCACAATATCATCAGCACTCACGCCTGCCGCCTCGGCCTTGTAGTTCAAGATGATCCGGTGGCGGAGTACGCCATGTACCACGTCGGCAATGTCAAGCGGTGTCACAAAGTCATTACCGCGAATGTACGCAATGGCTTTAGCCGCTTTGTAGAGGTTAATAGACGCACGCGGGCTTGCCCCGTACTCAATGTAGTCAGCGATCTCACCGACCCCATACTTTTCGCATTCGCGTGTCGCATAGATCAGCTTGACGATATACGCCGTTACCGCGTCATCAATATGCACTGTTTCAACATCCTCACGCATCGCGATGATGTCAGAAGCGTCTGCCACCTTATCGATGGCACCAAAGTTACGGTTGGCGACGCGGTTAACGATCTCGATCTCTTCGTCGAAACTGTTATAGTCCACATTGACCTTCAACATAAAACGGTCAAGCTGCGCTTCGGGGAGCTGGTAGGCACCCTCTTGCTCAACCGGGTTTTGTGTTGCCAAGACTAAAAACGGCTCATCCAGCTTGAAGGTGTCTTCAGCGATGGTGATCTGTTTCTCCTGCATCACTTCCAGAAGCGCCGACTGGACCTTTGCCGGGGCACGGTTGATCTCATCGGCCAAGAGCAGGTTGGTAAAAGCAGGACCGTGTTTGATCTTAAACGTCCCCTCTTTTTGGTCATACATCTCCGTACCGACAATGTCACTCGGCAGCAGGTCAGGTGTGAACTGTACCCGTTTAAAGTCTAGTCCCAGGGCTTTTGCCAAAGCGTTGATCGCCGTCGTCTTTGCCAGACCCGGCACACCCTCGACCAGGATGTGACCATCACTGATCAGTCCGATCAGCATTGCGTCGATCAGCTCTTCTTGACCGACCATAACCTTTTTGACTTCAAGTTTAATAGCATCTATTTTTGCTTTCAAGACCATCCTTTAGTGACATGTTTCATAGTAATTTGGAGCCATTATATTCTGTCATCATTAATCTTTAGTTAATATCTCAACTTTGACACGGACCGTCAGCCTCAGGTTTTACCTGGGTGTCCAAATTTCTCACTTATAACAGCAAAAAAGAGCCGAACCTGTAACCCTGCTACAATAGTTCCCTCTCCTTCTTTCTTCTTTTTACAAACTTATAGACACCGATCAGACTGATCAAGATCCAGAATATCTCGATCAGGAAAGAGGCGAAGTTCCAATTTTTCAAGATCGAAAACAAGATCATCACAGAGCCTATGATGTTCAGCAAAGAGTAGAGCAGGTCATCTGAGCGCATTCTTTCGACTTGTAGTAAAAAGTAGGTTATGACGATGACGGCAACACCCAATGTCCCTATGATGTCTTCAAACATCTAGAGATACTCTGTTAGTCAATGGTTGTTTCAAGAAGTTAAAGGACTTCTCTTTGAAATGTTCTGTATTTGTCATCGTGTACGTACCTAAGGTTGAGATGGGATTTGAAGGTATTTTATCTAAAAAGCAACAGTACTTATAACCCTCGACGGTTAAAGTTACGGAGGAAATATATCATTCACCTATCACGGTGATAATGATCTCCCGCCTCGAAGCATGATCACGATGCTCACCCAAGTAAATCCCTTGTCTATACACAAGCTCCAGCTTGGGGATGCATACAGCGATAACAAAGGTAAATGATGGGTAGAAACAGATATAAAATATATGAACCAACACACCCGCATTTCATAACATGTACTATACTGCATTGGATACCATTGTTTACAAGAAAAGAGAGTGTGCAAATCATACTAGACAGTTTAAAACATCTTCAACGTAGTGATAGTCTGAAAATATACAGTTATGTCATTTTAGAGAACCATTTACATCTGTTGGCCAGCAGTGAGGATCTGTCAAAAACAGTAAAAAAGTTTAAAAGCTTTACGGCAAAAGAGTTGTTAAAGTTGTTACAAGAGCAAAATGTCAAAACAATATTGGAGCAGTTGGCATTTTATAAAAAAGCACATAAAACACAGACACAATATCAAATATGGCAAGAGGGGTTTGCACCTAAGCTGATTCAGAGTGAGCAGATGATGCTAGAGAAAATAAACTATATACATCAAAACCCTGTAAAACGAGGTTATGTCGATGAGGCTAAACATTGACGATACAGCAGTGCTAGAGACTATGAAGATATAGAAGGCTTGTTAGATGTTGAAAAGATGTGGTAGTGCAGTATGCATCCC
>JBDLJE010000081.1:0-7598 GCA_039714575.1 Campylobacterota bacterium
ACGACCTTCCATCAGCTCATTTAAAAAAGAGTCATATTTATGTTCAACCTCTATACGTTTGTCACAACCACAGCCTATTTCTGCTGACTTTTGCCATTGGGAAGGGACTTTTTGTAACCTTTCAAAAGAACGCTCCAATGCTCCTTTTATTTTGTTTACACTATCTATATCTGCTAAATAGGTTGCTATAAACTCATGTCCAGAAAAATCAGATGATGTAATAGGAATTGTCACATTTGCATCCAAACTGTCTTCGCCAATAAGTGTAAGATCAATCAACTTTTTAATGACCAGATCATTTGTATTGGTAACCCATTCACCTTCATTTGCAACCCGATTTCCAGGACTTGCTACTGAAAATTGCAAAAAGTAGTTTTTTTGCCAGCTTTCCAGATTGTCAAAAGCTCTCAAACCAAACAGATTGCCTTGCGAATGTGAAACTAATAAAACTGTATGTCCATCTTCAATGTTTTGCACATAGTTGTTTACCATTACATCCAAATCTTCGGTTTCTTCAGAGATCATCCCTGCTAGATATATAGGTAACATACCCTCCGGAACATCCGGTGTCATAGCCAATGATAACGCAGTAAAATACCCAAATGAGATCTGACCAAGTTGATATAGTTGATAATAAGTTTCGATCAAATCCCTGCGATGACCGTTTGTATGGTTGAAAGCTAGTTTAACTTGTGCCTCAGTTTTTTCTAGTTTGTATATTATAAAATCTTCAAGTTCAAGTTGTCCGATTACAGCACTTTGTCTATTATTCCAAACGCCATTCCCAAAATATATATCCGTTTTTCTTTCATCAATAGCAGCACCATGTACTAGTGATGATATTGAAAGTATAAAACCTATGTAGAATAGAATTTTTTTCATTATTCATTTCCAAGAGTATCAATATCTACGTCACATTTCTCTTTAATTTTAGGCCTACTATCAAACACGTGCCCACTCAAAGCATCGTTATAATCCATATACGCTTCTAAACGTTCTCTTGTATTAAAAATGACATCCTGCATCTCTTCATCATAGATTCTATGTTCCTGTCGATATTGCAATCTTAAATGATAATCCTGAATATTTTTTAAATGTTGTTTATAATAATACCACTGGCAATCAATAGCATCATCCATCACTTTATATGTATTCCTCTCATAAGCCTTTTCAGGTTCCTGAATGATGATCTGCGTAGCTTTGGCATACTGCAGTGCTATTGCCCGGTCTTTGCGGGAGTTCTCAAAATCTCTAAACCGTTTATAAATATATATTTCCATATCATCACGAACCCCATTTTCATTAACATCAATCCCTAAAAGAGTCTCTTTCCCAGCCTCACCAGGATCTGGCGGAAGAGTGTGTCCATCTATCACCAATATCTCTTCTTCACTCGTTGAACTGCCGTCACTCCAACTACAGCCTGTTATTAATACAGAGGCAATTAGAAATATTGCAATAAAAAGAATTTTTTGTTTTAACATATTTTTTCCTATTTTTTATCGTATTAACATAGTAGCTTAAAGGTTCTTTAGCAAACTACATGTTACGTAAATGTGTTTCAGCAACTATCTGTATAAATACTTCATTCAAAACACCTATAAAACCGTCACCTAATCTCATATCCATCTTCTTACGCTAAAATAGCAACAAATAATACAAAGAATACTCTATGCAAACAGAACTCTCGATCGTTATCTTAGCCGCCGGCAAAGGCAGCCGTATGAAATCGCCTAAGGCGAAGGTGCTTCACACCATCAGCGGCAAGCCGATGCTCTACCACTCCATCAAAGCTTCTCTTGAGTTGACCGACGATGTCATCGTTGTTGTTGCCCACCAGAAAGAGGCTGTTATAGAGGCGATGAAGGCTGAGTTTGAGAACATCACCTTTGTGGTTCAAGATGCGGAGAACTTTCCGGGAACGGGCGGTGCGGTGATGGGCCTCTCTCCGAGTTATGAAAAGGTCTTGGTACTTAACGGTGACATGCCGCTTATCACTGCCAGTGCACTGAGCGGGTTTGTAGAGAGCAACAGTGCCATCGCAATGTCGATCTTCAACCTTGAAGACCCTTCAGGCTATGGTCGTGTTGTCATTGACAAACACGGTGTACAGCGCATTGTCGAGCAGAAAGATGCGACACCCGAAGAGCTTCTTATCAACTACGTCAACGCAGGTATCTATAGCTTCAAGCGTGACGTGCTTGAAAAATACATTCCCCTGCTCTCAAACGACAACGCACAGAGTGAATACTACCTCACCGATGTTATCGCACTTGCCAAAGCTGACGGCATCAACATCGAACCGTTAGAGGTGGATGAAGAGCACTTTAAAGGGGTTAACTCCAAGATCGACCTTGCAAGCGCCGAAGAGATCATGCAGGAGCGTATCCGCAACAAGTGGATGGCCGAGGGTGTTGTGATGCAGCTTCCGCAGACCATCTACATCGAAGAGAGTGTTGTGTTCGAAGGCGAATGTATTGTCGAGAACGGCGCACGTATCTGCGGTGACTCCAGGATCATCAACTCGCACATCAAAGCCCACTCTGTTGTCGAAGACTCCACGATGGAGAACTCCGATGTCGGCCCTATGGGACATTTACGTCCTCTCTCAAACCTCAAAGACACCCATATCGGCAACTTTGTCGAGGTCAAAAAGTCTACTCTTGACGGCGTTAAAGCCGGTCATCTGAGTTATATCGGTGATGCGGAGGTCGGCAGCGGTTCTAACATCGGTGCGGGCGTCATCACCTGTAACTACGACGGTAAGAAAAAGTACAAGACGATCATCGGTAAAAATGTCTTTGTCGGTTCCGACAGCCAGATCGTCGCACCGTGTACTATCGATGACGATGTCATGGTCGCGGCAGGGACAACACTGACAAGCAGCCATGTAAAAAGCGGCGTCCTTGTACTAAGCCGCGGCAAGATCAAAGTCATAGAGAACTTCTTTTACAAGTTTTTTAATAAGGAGAAGGCATGTTAATCCCTGAAAATCTTTTAGAAGGCAAAAAAGTCCTTCTGGGTGTCAGCGGTTCTATCGCCGTCTACAAATCACTGGAACTGGTGCGCCTCTTTGTCAAAGCGGGGGCAGAGGTCAAAGTGGTCATGAGCGACGCTTCCAAAAAGTTTGTCACCCCGCTCAGCTTTGAGACACTTTCACGCAACAAGGTCTTGGATGAGGCAAGCGAGTCATGGGCAGACGACCATAACCACATTAAAGCGGCGCAGTGGGCAGACCTGTTTATCATCGCCCCTTGTACGGCGAACACCGTTGCCAAGCTGGCTAACGCCATTGCAGACAATATGCTGACACAGTGTGCTCTCGCCTACCCGGGTCTTAAACTCATCGCACCCTCAGCCAACACCAACATGCTCGACAACCCTATTACTCAGGGTTCTTTGAAGATGCTGCAGGTCTCCAACTATGAGGTCATCGACACACAGGTCAAAGAGCTTGCCTGCCAAACCACCGGTGACGGTGCCATGGCTGAACCGCTGGACATCTTCTGGTACAGCGCACGCACCCTCTTAAAGGAGAGTTTCTGGGAAGAGCGTATGGTGATAGTAACCGGCGGCGGTACGGTTGAGAAGATCGATGATGTCCGCTACCTCTCCAACTACTCAAGCGGCAAGATGGCTTCATCTCTAGCAACAGCACTCTTTCTCAAAGGAGCCGATGTCAACCTCATAGCCACACGTTTTGAAGAGGACCTGCCGATCCATGTACACACCATCGATGTAGAGTCTTCGGACGAGATGTACGACTATCTTAAAGACTCTATCCGCATCGCGAAAAAAGGGAAGATGAGCAGACCTTCTCTGGTCAATGACGAGACCCTGCAGCTGATCCAAAAAGAGCCTTACCTCTTTATGGCCGCTGCCATAAGCGACTTTATACCCCGCTTTCCGCAAGAGGGCAAGATAAAAAAGGTCGAGCTCGGTGAGACATGGAACCTTGAACTGAAACAGAACATAGACCTTCTCTCAACGTTAGAGCGTTCCGGCATCAAAACCGTCGCTTTTAAAGCCGAGATGGATGCGGAAGAGTCCATTAAAAATGCATCGGCGCTCATCGACACTAAAGATGTAGATGCCGTCTGTCTTAACCTGCTCAAAGACAGCAGCAGTTTTGGCACCAGTGACAACCAGATAGACTTTATCACGGCTCACGGCATCGACAGCCTGCCCAAAATGGACAAACTCGCCCTCTCGCTGAACATCGTAGAGAAGGCTGCCGTTTTATGAAGATAAACACGCCGCACCATATCGCTATCATCATGGATGGAAACGGCCGTTGGGCGCAGCTTCAAGGCCTTAAACGTGTAAAAGGCCACGAGGCGGGTGCCGAAGTGGTTCGTGAGATCACGACCTACTGTTCTCAACATGAAGACATTGAGCAATTAACACTCTACGCTTTCAGCACTGAAAATTGGAAACGCCCCAAACTGGAAGTAGAGTTCTTGATGAAACTACTCGAACGTTATCTCAAAGAAGAGTTAGACACGTATATGCAAAACAATATCCGTTTTCATCCTATCGGTGACCTTTCTGGCTTTTCACGCCCACTCTTGACTACCATAGAGATGGTGGAAGAGAAGACAAAGCACAACAATGGTCTTGTACAGAACCTTGCACTCAACTATGGTGCACAAGACGAGATCGTTCGTGCAGTGAACACACTTATAAAAAAGAGTGCTGAAGTCACCAAAGATAGTCTCAACGGTGCGCTCGACTGTTCAGTCCCGGTTGACCTGTTGATCAGAACCGGCGGTGACCACCGGCTTTCAAACTACCTGCTCTGGCAGGCGGCCTATGCCGAACTCTTTTTTGTTAACACCCTGTGGCCCGACTTCTCAACGTATGAGCTCGAGACCATCATTCATCAATTCACAACCATAGAACGCCGATTTGGAGGGTTAACATCGTGATAGGACTTATTGCATTCATCTTCGGGGCCGTTATCGGCTCCTTCTTAAACGTTGTCATCTATCGTCTGCCGCGGGGAGAGAGTGTCGCCTTTCCTGCCTCACACTGTCAAAGCTGCAACACCGCCCTTAAACCGTACCACAACATCCCGATCTTCTCTTGGCTCTTCCTGCGTGGAGAGTGTGCGTTTTGTAAAGAGAAGATCTCTATTCAGTACCCCATCGTCGAGATACTGAGCGGCCTGCTTTTTATGAGTATCTTTTTGAAAAACGACCTCACTCTGGCCACTCTGGGCATCGCCTTGACATTTTTGACACTGCTGACACTGGCGATGATCGACTTCTATTACAAGATGGTGCCCGACAGCCTTAACCTGCTGGCTCTGACACTTGCCGTTATCAGTGTTAACGACCCTCAGATGTTAGGTCTGAACTTTATCAACGCCCTGCTTTTGGCCGGCGGTTTTACGCTGTTGCGTTTTTACCTCTCGTACTATCTTTACGCACGGACCAAAGCCTTTGTCAAACCGGGTAAAAAACCTTCTTGGGTACGCAACTACAACCCGATGCCGCTCTATTTCGAAGCGATGGGCGAAGGTGACATCATGGTCGCGGCGACCATGGGTGCGCTTATGGGCATCCAGCTCTCTTTAGTCGCCGTCTTTTTGTCGGCGCTGATCGCCCTGCCTGCCATCTTGCTGGTTCGCGGTGAAGACGAAGAGAGCAAACGCCTGCCGTTTATCCCGTTCCTGGCCTTGGCGGCCTACATCGTTTACATGTTTGAAACGCCTATATTAGCCTACTTGAAAGTCCTTTATGCATAGACTGCGCCGGTACATCATGTCGAACTTTTCGGTCTCGTTCTTTTCGATCTTTTTACCTCTGTTCGCCATCGCTTCGGTCATCTTCATGATCAAGATGGCGGCGTTTACCGCCTATATCCAACTGACCTTTTTTGAGATGTTCAAACTCTATCTTTTTGTCCTGCCCGAACTCTTTTTTTACACCCTGCCTATTACCTTTTTCATTGCCGCCGCACTGGCACTTTTTCGTCTCTCTACCGACAATGAGATGGTCATTCTCTTCTCTCTCGGTATTAAGCCGAAATATCTGATCAAAGTGTTGATGGTACCGGCTCTGCTGCTAAGCTCACTACTGTTTTTCAACTTCTTTTTTCTCTTTCCGCACGTTAAGACGCTCTCGATCAACTTTATGAACCAGAAAAAAGGCGAAGCGAAATTCAACCTCAGTGCCTCGGAGTTCGGACACAACTTCGGCTCATGGCTGCTCTATATCGGAAAGGACAATGAGAACAACACCTTTGGCGACGTCGTTCTCTTCAACAAAGACAAAGACGAGGAGATCGTAATCGGTGCAGAAAAGGCCACTGTTGACAACAGCGGCGGTGTCTTGCGTCTGAAACTCGACTCCGGCAAAGGGTACAGCTATACCGCAGACTCCTTGACAGAGATGAAGTTCGAAACGCTCTTTATCAACAACATCATGATCTCCGAGCAGAGGAAGTACCTCTCAGCCTACGACTATTGGTTTAACAACGAACCGAGCCTGCAAAAGATCCACACCAAAAAACTCATCACGGACACCTTGTTGACACTCTTTCCTATGCTTAGTCTCTTTATGGTCCTGGCCATCGGCATTGCGCATGTGCGTCATCAAAAAGCCTATATCTATCTCTTTTTGTTCGTCTCTATCGTTCTGTATTACGGCCTGAGCATCGGTCTGGTCAACACCTTGGGGTTTTACACCCTTCCAGTCGTTATCGGAGGGTGGCTGGCAGTGACCTACCCTTACTACCGTCGCAAGATCGTCAGCAGGTTCTAGATGCGGGTAAAGATGACCATCGCCTACAACGGCGCAAGCTACTTTGGTTCACAGGTGCAAAAAGAGACGGAGCAGACGGTCAACGGGCAGATCGAAAAAGCCCTCGGCCTTCTGCAGATAGAGACAAAGGTCATCGCCTCGGGACGAACGGACAGAGGGGTGCACGCTTCCCGTCAGGTCATCCACTTTGACCTGCCCCCGTTCTGGAGTGATCTGAACAAACTACAAGAGAGTCTCCAACGGATCTTGCCAACCGACATTGCCATTCGACGTTTAGAAAAGGTAGATGATAATTTTCATGCACGTTACTCTGCCAAAAAACGCGCCTACCGCTACATCATCTCAACCCAAAAACCCAACCCTTTTTTAGCCGACCTTGTCACGTATGTTGATGCACTGGATACAGAGAAGATCAAAGAGGCGATAACACTTTTCGAAGGCGAGCACAATTTTGAGCAGTTCAAAAAGAGCGGCAGCGACACGGAGCACTTTGTCAGAGAGATCTACAAAACCAGAGTCTACAACCATAAGGGCTATACGGTTATCTATTTTGAAGCTAACGGGTTTCTACGTTCGCAAATACGTCTGATGGTAGGCTTTTTACTGCAGATCAGCAGTGAGAAACAGACTAAAGAGGATCTCTTAGATCAATTAAGCTGTGAGAAGAGCTTTAAACTAAAACCTGCCCCACATCAAGGACTATATCTTTGCAATATTAAGTATTAAGACAACTTTGTTAAAACAGTATAGACAAGAGACATAGTTTTTTCATACTGTTTTTTTATCTAATTCATCAAAGAGAAGAGTGTAACTTACACTTCGTCCTGCTTT
>JBDLJE010000082.1:0-7475 GCA_039714575.1 Campylobacterota bacterium
ATTAGCTCAGTTGGTAGAGCAAACGACTGAAAATCGTTGTGTCCTTGGTTCGATTCCGAGATAAGCCACCACTTTCAAAACACTTTTTCCTTTACTCTACGTTGTCAACTAACTCACATACAGCAGTATGCTTCGTCAGTTTCCGCCTTGATTAAAGAAAAAATTGCTTTGAAAGTCCCTTTTACTACTTTTCTATCTGGTCAGCTATCGTTTACGGATTTTTTGATGGCAGCCTACACACTCGTGTAGGATATGTGTATAGGTAGCCGAGATCTTGCTGTAAGACTTTGTTCTGTTTCTCATCTGTTCATCTAAGCTATCTACATAGTTGCGGATCTTTTCTCCGGTTCGTTCTGCATAGTTCTTTACAAACTCCGGGTTTTCCGGCATATGTTTCGCCAGAGCTTCTCCATGACTTTCCAGAAATCTTTCATCATCGACTTTTAGCTTCTTAACACCCTTGTTCATCTCATCGATATTGTTATATAAGATCCCGTGTTGGATCAGTTCCATTGCAGATGCAAAGGATTTCATTACAGTTTTTAGCTCTTCACTCTCTTTCTCTTGAGCAAACATGCTCAATGAAAGAGCTAACATTACTATTACAAGTTTCATACCATCTCCTCATAATCACCTATCATAAAGCTTAGTACATTTCACATAATTTCAACTTATTAAAAAAAACTGCTTTAAAAACAGCTCTTTTACTTAAAAAAACAGCTGTCTTCATTTCGTATGTGACAACGTCACAGACACCACTTTTTATTATAGGTATAGTTTCTGTATTAATCATAAAGGAAAGAGGTATTCTAACGGTGACAGGCGTCATAAGATGGTGCCGTATGCACTTCTTGGATTAAACAGTTGCCCAATGAGCACTGAAAAGTGCTCATTGACCTAAAGCTTATGAAAGTTCTACAGCCTTTTTGTAGGCTCTCTCTACAGCATCGATGCAGGCGGCTCTAACGTTGCCGTCCTCTAAGGCACCGTAACCGGCGGCTGTTGTTCCGCCGGGGCTCATCACGCCATCTTTTAGAATAGCCGGGTGTACCTCTTGGATGAGTTCTCCGAAGCCGCCGAAGAGCCCGCGCATGATAGCCATGGCATCATCACGCTTCAACCCCTGTTTCACCGCACCGTCTGCCAGAGCCTCTGCCATCAGCGCCAAGTAAGCAGGGCCTGAACCTGCAAGTGCCGTAGCGATATCGATCTCTTTCTCCGATGCCAGCCATCTGACTGTGCCGATAGCACTGAAAAGTGTCTCTGCCTCTTGTCGGTAGGCGCTGTCACCTGTCAATGTCGTCATCGATCTTTTTACTGTCGCAGCAAGGTTAGGCATAGCACGAACCACGGCATGCGTCTTGATATGCGATGATAAAGTATTCAAGGTCGTACCAGCTAGAACAGAGTAGACAACTTTAGCCTCTCCAACCAACTGCGCCCCTACCTCTTGAACATTGTAAGGCTTTACACATAACATCACTGTCTTACCATGAATGTCACAAGCATTAAGAGGTGACTTTTTGACACTACAGCCTAAAGCCTCTTCAAAAGCGTCCAGTTTAGCCATATTGCGACCGACAACTTCGATCGTATAGTCATCTTTCAGACCTTGCGCGATCGAAAGTGCCATATTGCCGTTACCGATAAATGTAAGTGTTGTTTTCATACTGGTTCTTTTTATTTAATTAGGGATATTTTAGCATATTGTTTGGGATTGTGAAGAGATGGTTCATCAAATAAAGTTCTTATATGGTAATTAAGGGCACCTCTAAAAACCCTAGTCAGCCTCAGAGGGAAAAAGAGAGATGAGATTGTGAAACACTTTTTTAGAGTCATAGCCAAAGCTACGACGATGAAAAATGTTTTGTAAGATCGCTCTCTTTTTCCCTCCCGTAGGGCGTCACAGAGAAATCCACACTCAGCATTGCCCTTTTTCGCCTTAGCTACGGCTAGGGCTTCAAAAGGTCGCCTTGATTGTGAACTTCTCTGTGACGCTGAGGCTAACTAGGGTTTTTAGAGGTGCCCTTAAGCAAGTCATCCGTCACAGGTACTTCGTACATCTGCTTTGGTTCCGATCCTAAAAAAGCCAAGCAGTTGGCTTTTTCTTAAACGGCTCTCAGGTGCAGATTGTGCTGAAGCTACGACTTTAAAGGTTTGGAGACTTTTAGGGAAAGGAGGTAGTTTACTACGTTGTCTATGAACGCATCATGTTTACGGTCTTTACTATAAGCAATATACAGCTTACGCTCTATCTTCTGTCCTCTCAGACGTGCCTCGAAAAGTGTTCCGTTTGCCAACTCATCTTGAATAACGTGACGTGAGATCACTGAGACAACCGGACGCACTGCATCTTTTGGTGAACGCATAATAGACTCTTTGATCGCCGTTGGGCTCTGTACTACACCGATGACATTAAAACTTGAACACTCAACACCGATCTCTTCAAAGGCCTCAGAAGTGATACGGCGGGTATGCGAGTTTTCATCTCGACAGATCCAGTCGAACTTATACATGTCGTCGCGGCGAAGCTGTTTCGGGATCGGTTGATTAGAGAAGACAACCAACTCGTCATCCATCCACTCTCTATAGATCACCCTGTCTCTAAAAACAGGTGATTCGATCAAAGCGATATCGACTTTCTTATCTTCTACCGCGTCGATCAGCTCTTCTGAAAGACCCACATTCATATACACTTCATTGTTGATCTTCTCTTTGATCGCACCAAGATAACGCGGCATGATATAGTTACCGATAGAGTACGATGAACCCAATACAAAAGTAAACTCTTTATTGATGATCTTCAGCAGGTCTTTTTCACTTACATTGATCGCCTTTTCAAGACGCGTCGCTATACGATACAGGTCTTCGCCGCCTTTAGTAAGTTTAATGCCGTTTTTTTTGCGTTCAACGATCTTTGTATCGAGGTACTCTTCGATAAATTTGATCTGCTGAGTGACTGCGGGCTGAGAGATTCCAAGTTTTGCAGAAGCCTTGGAAAAGCTTTTCTCTTTGACAACAGTCAAAAATGTATGAAGTTTTGCAAAATCTTTTAACATAAGCTGTCCTTTTACGTAAGATAATTTTATTTGAAACATTATAACGCAGAATTATAAATATTGCCAAGGTATTTTAATAATCTCAACTTATTAAACGTTTATGTGATTATAAATTGATAATATAACTTTTATTAATTTGCTGCAAACCCATGTTTGCCAATGAAAAGTCAAAATGCCACACATCACCATTATTTAAATCATTTTTGCTATAATTTAACTATATACATAATAGAGACAGCAGACATATGGATAAAATATTTACCAACTTAAATGAATCACAAAGTTCAGCCGTTAAACAGATCGATGGGCCCCTGCTTATTTTAGCAGGAGCCGGCAGCGGCAAGACCAAGACCATCACTTCTCGCTTGGCGTATCTCCTGGATGTTGTCGGCATCGCTCCAAACAACACACTCACCCTCACCTTTACTAACAAGGCAGCTAAAGAGATGCAAGAGCGTGCTTTTGCCATGATCAATCCAACCTCTTATCCGCCGCTTCTCTGTACTTTTCACAAGTTTGGTCTGCTCTTTCTAAAATTCAACATTCACCTGCTCAAGCGTCAAAACAACTTTGTCGTGATCGACACTGATGATAAAAAACGCATCTTGAAAAAGATCAACGCTGAACTGCCTCTGCCGCTGATCGCCAGTGAGATCTCTCGTTACAAAAACTCTCTTATCTCACCGGGGCAGGCCTATGCACAGGCTGAACTTAAAAACTACAAACAGATCGCCAAGATATATGAAGAGTATGAAGCCTATCTCCATGAAAACAACCTCGTTGATTTTGATGATCTTTTAGCCCTTACTTTTAGACTTCTGGATGAGAACGAAGAGCTGGCTAAACGTACAAGCGAACAGTATCAGTACATTATGATCGATGAGTACCAAGATACCAATGAGCTCCAGTTTAGACTTTTGAAGAAGCTCTGCAGTACACACAATAACCTCTGTGTTGTCGGTGATGATGACCAGAGTATTTACGGTTGGCGTGGCGCTAATGTTCGTAACATCTTAGAGTTTCACGAAGACTTTGATGATACAATTATTGTCAAACTTGAAGAGAACTACCGTTCTCGTGCTGCTATCTTAAAGGTTGCCAATGAACTTATACAGCACAACCGTTCACGTCTTGGCAAAAAACTGATCGCAACACGCGAAGGTGGAGAAGCCGTCGTCACACTCAACTCTCACGATGAGAACGAAGAGGCACGCAAGATCGCCGCAAAGGTCACCGAGCTTATCAACCAGGGTGTCTCGCCTAAAGAGATCGCCATACTCTACCGTGTCAATGCACTTTCACGCTCCCTTGAAGAGGGTCTCAACCGTGCAGGTGTTGCTTATAAACTTGTCGGCGGCCTGCGTTTTTACGATCGTGCCGAGGTCAAAGACCTTATCTCATACATCCGTCTTATTACCAACCCTCATGACAACTTCTCGATGAAGCGTATCATCAACAAACCCAAACGCGGTCTTGGAAAAGCCAGTGTAGAGAAGATAGAGTTGGCAGCGATCGCCAAGGCCGTCTCCATGTATGACTTTGTCAAAGAGAGCAGCGTTGCCGAACTCGAAGCCCTGGTCAAAAAGAAGAACACACAGACGCTCAAAAAGTTTGTTGCCGACATCGATGACGTGATGGAAGTCGCAGAACACTCGACCTATGAGTTTATCGACGTCTTGGAAGAGAAGTTCAAACTTAAGGACATCTACAAAAACCTGGCTGACGAGAGTGAACGCGTTGCCAATATGGATGAGTTTTACGGCCTCTTCCGTGACTTCATCAAACAGTCTCCCGAAGCCACACTCGATGAGTTTTTAAATGAACTCACCTTGCAAAGTGACCAGGACGAAGTTGAAGGCGAAAGTATCTATATTATGAGTATCCACGCCTCTAAAGGGCTGGAGTTTGAACATCTCTTTATTATCGGTATGGAGGAGGGTTTCCTGCCGCTTATCGGTGACGGCAGTGACACCGAAGAGGAGCGTCGTTTAGGCTATGTCGCCTTTACCCGTGCCAAAGATACCTTGACCCTCTCTCATGTCAACAGCCGTTTCTATAAAGGCCGCAGAACCGACCTCAGCAAAAGCCGTTTCCTGACCGAATCAGGTCTCTGCGAAGGCTCGTTAAAAGTCGAACAGAACACCGCCTTTAAAAAAGGGGACCTTGTCCGCCACAAGATCTTCGGTCCGGGACGCGTACTCGGTGTATCCAAAGCCGGTCGTGAGTTTAAACTCAGCATCAACTTCGGCGGCAGCCACAGAGACATCCTCGCCTCCTTTGTCGAACGTCTCTGAATACACTAATATACAGATAGAATAGATAATGGCAAAACAGAAACGCGACAATATTGACCGCCTCTTTGTGGCCTACAAACCATCAAACATCGGCTCAAACCAGTACCTCTCCAGACTGAAATGGAAGTATAATGCGGCCAAAGCCGGCTTTTCAGGAACTTTGGATCCTTTTGCCAAAGGGGTCTTGATCGTTGCCTTTGGAAAGTACACCTCTCTCTTTCGTTTTTTGAACAAAACGCCTAAACGCTATCGTGCGACCTTGTGGCTGGGCGCACACTCAGACAGTCTGGATATTGAGATGGTCAAACAGATCGACACGCTTGATGCTTTGGACGAAGAGGCAATCAAAAAAGCCGTTGTCTCATTAGAGGGGGAGCTGGAGTACCATCCGCCTATCTTCAGCGCCAAAAAGATTGACGGACGACGTGCCTACGACCTTGCACGCGAAGGCAAAGAGGTCAAGCTCAACACCATACACTCTACCATCTACGAGATGAAGTTTTTACACTACTGCCATCCCTTTGTCACCTTTGAAGCCACTGTCTCCGAAGGGACCTATATACGCTCTCTCGGACGATTGATAGCAGAGAAGCTACACCTTGAAGGTGGGATTCTCTCTGCCTTGGAGCGTCTCAATGAAGGACAGTTTCATTTTGAAGACGAGAAGGCACTTGACATCAAAAAATCTCTCAATATGCCACAAAATTTCTACAAGAAAAATAGAGAGACTATACTCTTAGGACAGAAACTTCTTAGAGATGACTTTGAAGTGACTGAGAACGGGACATACTGGATCGACAATAGAGATAGTATCTCTATCTTTGAGTTTGATGATGAGGGTGTCCACTACCTTTTAAACAGAGTGAGTCTACATGAAGAGTTATAAAGCCTACGCCAAAGTCAACATCTTTTTAAAGGTCACGGGAGTGCGTGGTGATTACCATGAGCTTCTTTCACGGTTTGTGTTGGTCAATGACCTCTACGATACGCTCACCTTTATCTCTAAAAAAAATGATAATTTTGTTATCGAAGGTGCCTTCAACTGTGAGACAAAACAGAACACTATCTATAAGGCTTACCTTGCTCTTTATGAAGCAACCGGTTCTGATAGTTTAAAGCGTCTGATGCAGAGCCATGCCATCAAAGTTGAGAAGAAGATCCCCTCTTTTGCAGGTCTCGGCGGCGGCAGTTCTGATGCCGCCACCTATCTCTTGATGTGCAATGAGGTACTTCATTTGGGACTCAGTCGTGATGAACTCGCTCTCATCGGTGCCAAAGTCGGTGCGGATGTACCGTTCTTTGTCTATGGCTATCAAAGTGCCAACGTCTCAGGCATTGGCGAGATCGTAAATGCGTTTGATGAACCTGCCCTCAACATCAAAACAGTAACACCGAATATCGAGATCTCAACCCCTAAAGTCTATCAGGGTTTTCGTGAACACTTCTACAAAGAGCTAAGTGAAGGTGAGCAAAAAAGACTATCAAAGCTCACTTCGGTTGAAGTACTTAAAGAGATGACACCTTTAGAGGCGAATGACCTTTTCGAACCCGCTCTTCTACTCTATCCTGAACTTAAAAAGCAGCATCAAGAGGGGTGGTTCTTCTCCGGAAGCGGCAGCAGCTTTTTTACCGTCTCTTAAAGCAACTCTAAAGGCCCTGGGGCTCACTTTTTCTCATCAACAAAACGTTAAGACTTCTGTGATATTTTTAATACCAAAGGCTGTCAGACAGCAGTGAACAAGATCTTCGCTAGATGTAAACTCTTTTGAAAAGATGAGGGCGGATGCGTTCTTTCATCTCCGATATTGGTCAGGGTTGATAACGGCACATTCTACTCAAGTTTAATAATTGAACCCTCTGAACAAATCCACTGTTCTCAGAGTGTTTTACAGAAGTAAGATTGTGCAAAACTTTTTTTGAGTCATAGCCATAGCTACGATGATGAAAAATTTTGTGCAAGGTTGCTTCTGTAAAGCCCTCCCGAAGGGCAACAAGAGAGATACACTATAACTGCGTTGAAAGCATTTGAAGCTACCGGTAGCTCCTGCATACTTTCGCCTTGTTCTAGCATATCTCTCTTGTTGCTGAGAACAGTGGATTTATTCAGAGGGTTCAATTAAAT
>JBDLJE010000083.1:0-7313 GCA_039714575.1 Campylobacterota bacterium
CTGCAACCCAAACTGCTTGTTGCAAACACTGTTCATCATTCCAATGATAATATGCTGCCAATCTATCCTTGATACAATCTGTTGGAGTAAGCAACCTCAATACTCCAGCTTCAGTGTCAATTTCTGCAATATCTTCAACAGGAGCATCCCCAACACCAAGTGGACCAGATGGAAACTCTATGAATAGTTTTGTGTCTTTATGCACAAAGTATCTATTATGCTCTGTAAAACCTAACTCATCCATTGTTGCATGAATTTTCTTGAATTGTTCGTTATACTGATTGACTAAATCCAAGTCCCAAGAAGTGTATTCACCTCTACTGTATATTTCAACACAAGAACCTCCAGAGAGAACTACATGGATATCATTAGCTATGAGTGCATCGCAGATGAACCCACCTAGCTCTTTCATATTCATATCTTTAATCTGTTTCTTCATAGTGGCTTTTCTGGTCTTCGTGGTCGTTTTCTCTGTAATTCAAACTTCTCTTTAAGTTCAGGTTTGTAGTATTCTTTTGCTTTGTTAAGCAGAGCCGTTAACTCTTGGAGAAAAGCGTATCTAGGATTCAGAAAATATATCTTTGTTCTGCCAGACATTTTACTTAGTGCAAGTCCACCGTTTTCAAAATTCTTGAGTTGATTTTGTATAGATGGAAGAGGTACATCAAAATACTTTGCTATCTCTCTTGCATACCCCTCTTTAAATGTAAGGAGATACTGCAATGTTAGTTCACGGTTCTTTGTACCCAATAGTACTTCCAGCATAATACTCCCTTTATTGACATAATAGTTATGTCATTTGATATAAGAAGTATATCATAAGATACTTAGATATTCAATAACTAAGAATAGTTTAATTTGCAAGAAACAGATGGTGTAGGGTTCACCTGCACCACCTATGCTAAAAGCTATACAAATCTAAATCCATGTCAAAATAAACTTACCATCATCAACAAAACGTGCGTAGATCTGATGTACCATGTTGCTATCCCATTTTGGTAGATTTATAAATTACACCCTGGTGAGTAATTTGAAAGACATTGCAGTGGCTCATCCCTCTGTTATAGCTCGTAATGTCTGCCTATGCATGCGTCAGCATATCTCTACTCTTGCAAATATAATGTTTTAAAACGCTTATGGATATACTATGCCGTTTTGATATAAACATTAAATGTGGAGATTTAGCCCCTAGGGTGTAATTGTGAAAGGCAATTAGTGGATAATGACATCATATATAAGCAGCTTTTAGATGATATAAAAAAATCGATTGAAAATGAGTTTAATTATTATAATAGCTCTATAAGTGAAGATGAAAGCATATCATCTATATTGCTGTATTACGCCAATTGGAGAAGAAGGTTTATAGGGCAGAATATAAGAAAAATAATATATTCACAAGAAATAAAGAAAAATTGTAAATATATAAAATATAAAAAGGTTATTGACAAAATAGAATATAAATTAAAAAATGCTGAGGACATTACATCATTTTTGAGTAAGGGTGTTGTAATTAATCCATATATTTATAATTCAAACAGTCAGAACAGTGATAAAGATACTTTTTTAAATGCATTTAATATCCACCATTTGCACTTAGGTAAGGGATACAAAGAGAAAGATAAGCTTTTTGATATTAATTTTATTGAAAGAACCGAAGATTTACTTTTTGTGTTAGTTTTAAATGATAAAGTCTATTTTTTAGATATTTTAGGACACGACTTTTATAATGAGGGTTTATTTAGAATAATAAAAAATAACTGGAGTCAAATTATTGAACCATACAAAATGAGTGGATTTTTACCTTCTAATAATAGTATGGAACAAAAAGATAAGAAAAAACTATTAAATGCTGGTGTCAATATGATGATTGAATTAGATAATGAAGTGTATGCTTTATGCGAACTTGTGACAAGTGGTCATAATTATACAGATGTTAGAAATATTGATTTATTTATCGAAGAAATTAGAACATTAAGTGAAATATTAGTTGAAAATCAAGTAAATATAATAGGTAGTATTCAAAATATCATAAATAGAAAAATAGATAGATTTGAATATAAAATTAAAATAGAAAAAGGATTAGTGTATTTTTTTGAAAACAACTCTAAAATAATTTTAAGATATAGCTCAGAAGACAATCAATTCTATATTTCAAATGGCCTTTCCAATCAAGATAGTTATAGTTATAGTTTTAATAAATAAGAAGAGAAAACTCACATTTTAATTTTAATAATTTTTCTTTTATTATTCCCACTACCCATATAAAATAAATTTTCTTAAAATTTGGTTACATTACTATTGAGAGTAGATAGAGAGAAATAAAAAAAAGGGGGGGGGCAGTTAACCAATATTAGTTTTAATATTCTAGATAGTGGTGCTTGTTGGAAGCACCGTGAAGAGAGATGTTAATATGCTTTAGGGTCTTTCAAAAATGCCAGGTTTATTGTGTCTATGCCGTTAATTAACTTCTTTCCGACAGACAGTTTTACGCTGTAATAAAGAAACAGGTCCCCAGTGTTGTTAATACCTAGAATAAAAGAGTACTCGCCAAAAGAGTATCTTTTCAGACCTTTGGCTTCAGGTTTTTCTGTAGAGTCCTCAATATTGAAACAGATGCCGTTTGGAAAGTCATGTGCGTCATGGTTTTCATCTTTTATATGCACTTTACCTAGCTCAGAGGTCACTTGAACAGTCAGCTTCTGATCAAGCTCATGGGCTCTGATCTTGTATGGGCCGTAATTTATTTGCATCATCAATTCCTTTGTTAATTGAGACCTCTGAACAAACCTGACATTCTCAGAGGGTTTTACAGAAGTGAGATTGTGCACTACTTTTCTTGAGTCATAGCCATAGCTACGACGATGGAAAATAGTGTGCAAGATCGTTTCTGTAAAACCCTCCCGAAGGGCAGAGAGAGAAACACACTATTACTGCGTTGAAAGCACTTGAAGCTACTAGTAGCTCCTGCGTACTTTCGCCTTGTACTAGCATATTTCTCTCTATGCTGAGAACGTCAGGTTTGTTCAGAGGTCTCAAATATTTAATGTGAGGGATTATATCGAATTCAGACTGATACTTATTCACTTCTCTTAAAAGTTGCAGGGCAGACGATACTGACGTTGTTATCGTATATCAGATGGCATCTCGTAATAAAGTCGATTACTTTGTTGTCAGGCATCTCACACGGCTTCAACAGACCGTCTGCTGTTTGCGGATAGTAGTTTAGACTGATGAAATTTGTGTCGCCCAGCTCTTCAGCATAGACTTTTATGAGCTTGCCGTCCAGATGGGTCTCTTTGCGAAAGAGATAGCGTCTGCCGTCAAATATGACATCGTAGGCGCCATCTTCAAAAGAGAGGAGGCGCTCATGAAAAAAAGTGGTGTTTAAATTGTTCACTACACTTTGTTTTGTATGGTGATCTTCGTAGCTTCAAAAAGCTCGGTAGCTTTTTGGATCATGGGCTCGTTCAAGATTGCCTGACCGTCAAACTCTTTGGTGGACTGATCGCTCTCGTTGCACCCTGCAACACATGAACCCGTACCGACCTCAGACTCTTCTGTCATGGATGAGACTTGAGGTGCAGGCCTGGGGTCCTCCTGTGGTACGGCGTTTTGCTGCACCTGGGACGGTTCCGGAGTTTGCGGCTGAATGTCAGTTGTCGGTGACTGCTCTATCGGGGAGGGTATCTCCTTGGAACACTTTTGTGCTTTGATCTTTGTCTCAAAACCAAAGATCTCGCGTACGAACTGTTTGATGACACTGTAGCCGTGTTTGAGCTGTTTTTTGCACTCTTCGTCAGCACAGCTTTCCCAGGTGAGGGTCTCTTCAGCGTACGACACAAAGTTGATCTGCTCTTTGAAACATGTGCCGAGATCGATATTGCGGTCTTCGATCTTTTTTACGAGCTGTTCAAACAGTGCGCGCTCTTTCGCGTCATTGATGAGAGGCTCTTCTGCTGTCGGTTCCGGCTGAGGTACTGTTTCTGCTTCGGGTGCCGGTTTTGGTTCTTGCTGTTGAGGAGCGGCTTTTGCCGTCTCCGGTGCAACCGGTATCGGTGCTCCGCTGGCGATCTGTGTTTCGAGTGACTCGATCATCTGGTCGATCTCTTTGACCTTCAGCGCTTCCAACATCTTGAAAAAGATCATGCTCAGAACAAAACTGCCGTCAGCGTTAATGCTGAAGAGAGATTTGGCGTCAGAGAGGATACGGAAGAAACGCTCTAAAAGCAGAACAGAGTAGCGGCCGTCTTGTGCGTAGAGACGCTCTTTTAAGAAGGCGATGAGCTCATCGACGACCATCTCCGCTTCATAATCCTCGAGCTCCTGAATATAGCCGAGAACTGACGCTCTGTCACCATTGAAGATGGCGGCGAAGACCGTCTCGAGAAATTGCGGGTCGACAAGGCCGAGCATGTCTGTGACCGTCTGGACGTCAACATGGTTTTTTGAGTAGATAATGGCCTGGTCAAGCAGGGTCAAGGTGTCGCGAAGACTGCCTGAGCCGCTGCGTGCAAGGATGTCTAATGCCGCATCTTCATAGGTGATGTTCTCGAGTTGAAGAATGTGCTGAAGATGGTGAATGACATTGATATTGGAGATGCGTTTAAAACGAAAGTGCTGAGTACGGCTCAAGATGGTCGCCGGCAGTTTCAGCGGGTCGGTCGTTGCCAGGATGAACTTGACGTAAGGCGGCGGCTCTTCAAGCGTTTTAAGCAGGGCGTTAAAGGCCTCTTTGGTGAGCATATGGACTTCATCGATGATAAAGATCTTGTACTGCCCGGCAGCCGGTTTATACTTGGTGTGCTCTATAAGATCGCGAATATCATCGATCTTGCGGCTGGAGGCCGCATCCATCTCGATGATGTCGATGTGACGACCCTCTTTTGCCATGACACAGTGCTCGCAGACGCCGCAAGGGTTTGAGGTAGGGCCTTGCTCACAGATAAGCGCTTTGGCGAAGATACGGGCGGTCGAGGTCTTTCCCGAACCGCGCAGTCCGGAAAAGAGGTAGGCGTGTGAAAGACGGTTGGCGTCAAGGGCAAGTGAAAGGGTCTGTGAGATCGTCTCTTGACCGATCAGTTCGCTAAAACTCTCGGGACGATATTTTCGTGCTAAAACCTCAGAACTCTCATTCACTTTAATGCCTCTTGTTAGTATCTTATGATTTTAACACAGTGAGGCTTAGAGAGGTGAAAATATATCTATTAGTTATTTTCGGCAGGAAGATCAAGCCATTGATGGGCTGTTTTACGCAGTGCTTCAGGGTTTTCAGAAGCGAAGAACTTTATCTCCGGGTCGGGATGTCTCTCTTTGAACGCATAATGCGACTCAAGGTACTCGACGATCGCTTCGCCGGAGTGGATAAGAGTCGTGTTGTTGTCAAAATACTGTGCAATAGCGTCGGCTATAAGGGGAAAGTGTGTACAGCCGAGGATGATACCGTCGGGGCAGCTCAGACCCTTGAAGTAATGCTCCATCGTGCTCTCAAGGACGTCACCTTCAAAAAGTCCCTCTTCGATAATAGGGACAAAAAGGCCGGTCGCTTTTGCTGTCGTGTTGTCAAAGCCGTGATCTTCTAAAAGTGTCTCATACGCCTTGGAGGTGATGGTCGCACTGGTGCCTAACACCAATACATTGGCATCACTGTCAAGGGCATTTTTGGTGGCGATAATGCCGGGTTCGACAACACCGATGATATCAAAAGGGGCTTGGGCGCGCATCTCTTCAAGTGCGTAGGCACTGACTGTATTGCAGGCCGTGATAAGCAGGTCGATCTCAAAGTTCTTGAAAAACTCCAGGGCTTCAAGAGAGTAACGGACAATGGTGTTTTTGTCTTTGACACCGTAAGGGACGCGGGCAGTATCGCCAAAGTAGATGATCTCCTCAAAAAGCTGGTGTTCGAGAAGGGACTTTACAACAGTCAGACCACCGATACCGCTATCAAAGACACCGATGCGCATAGGGGTTTATTTCGCCTCGTTCATCATGTTGAGGAACTCATCGTTCGTCGGCATTTTTTTCATTTTTGTATAGAGGAACTTAAGTGCTTCGATCTCATCTTCTTGTTTATGAAGCATAGAACGCAAGATAAAGACTTTTTGCAGTACATCCGGACCGATAAGAAGCTCCTCTTTACGGGTTCCTGACTTTAAGAGGTCAATGGCCGGGAAGATACGGCGCTCTGCTATCTTGCGGCTAAGAACGACTTCGGAGTTACCGGTTCCTTTGAACTCTTCAAAGATGACCTCGTCCATTTTGCTTCCTGTCTCGACAAGTGCTGTTGCAATGATCGTGAGTGAGCCGCCGTTCTCGATGTTACGCGCCGCACCGAAGAAACGCTTTGGCTTGTGAAGAGCATTAGCGTCAACACCACCCGAAAGGACTTTACCGCTTGAAGGTGTGACCGTATTGTACGCACGGGCAAGACGGGTAATAGAATCCAGCAGGATAACAACATCTTTACCGATCTCAACACGACGCTTGGCGCGTTCGATCACCATCTCTGCCACTTTAACGTGATTTTTGGCCGGCATATCAAAAGTAGAGCTGTAGACTTCACCTTTGACAGAACGCTCCATGTCGGTTACCTCTTCCGGACGTTCGTCAACAAGAAGGACCATCAGTTCAGCTTCGGGGTGGTTTGAGGTGATTCCGTGGGCGATCTCTTTCATAAGCTCTGTTTTACCAGAACGCGGAGATGCAACGATCAGACCACGCTGCCCTTTACCGATAGGCGCAAAAAGGTCCATCATGCGACCCGTAAGGTTTTCAGGTTTATACTCAAGTTTGAGCTGCTCTAGGGCATAAAGCGGTGTAAGGTTTTCAAAGAGCGGACGCTTTTTACTCTCAGCAGGCGGCAGGTAGTTGATGGCTTCGACTTTAAGAAGTGCATAGTAACGCTCTTGGTCTTTAGGCGGACGAACCTGACCTGTTACAACGTCACCGTTACGAAGAGCGAATTTTTTGATCTGTGTACTGGAGACATAGGCATCGTTAAGCGAGTCGCTGAACTGTTTAGTATCGATAGAACGCAGAAAACCGTAGCCGTCTTGCATAGTCTCCAAGATACCCGTAAAGAGGATGAATCCCCCTTGAGATGTCTGTGCTTTCAAGATCTCAAACGTAAGGTCTTGACGTTTGAGCTCATTAGGGTCTTCTACTTTGAGTTCTGCAGCGATCTTGATAAGATCGTCGAGTGGTTTTGTACGGAGGTCTTCAATAGTGTGACCGGTTACGGGAACATGTGTTCTAGAGGATTTGTTGTTTTTGTGCTGACGAGAGTCGCTCATGAATTACCTTATGTGGTTTCGTGG
>JBDLJE010000084.1:0-7072 GCA_039714575.1 Campylobacterota bacterium
TAGACTTCTGAAAGCATGTTATATCCGATTTTCAATATAGTTTTCCTTTAAATATAGCACCAATTCTAAAAACTAGGGAATCATAAAACAAAAGGTAAGGTGATAACTATAGGGCACCTCTAAAAAACAACATAAGTGTCTCTGCCTGCCGCTTTAGCTCTATAAAGAGCCGTATCGGCCTCTTTCAACAGCTCGTTGAGATCAAACGTACTGTGACTGATACCTATACTGACGGTAACTTCCAGGTCAGGGGCATCTTTAAATTGAGTGCTTCTGACAGCTGTATTGATCCGTTTTGCGATATTGACAGCAGTCGGTTCATCTACCGCCGGCAAGAAGAGCACAAACTCTTCACCGCCAAAACGTGCAAAAACGTCATCCTCTCTAAGCATCGTCTTACATGTGTTCGTAAATGATATGAGTACTTTATCCCCTGCCTCATGGCCATACGTATCATTAATGTTTTTAAAATTATCCAGGTCAAGCATTAACAGGTAAAAGTCACTGTTCTCGTCTTCAGCCATGGACAAAAGTGTATTGACCCTGTCATAAAAATAGCGCCTGTTATGGCTGCCGGTCAACACATCTGTATGTGACAGTTCCCGTAACCTGTCATTCGTATAGGTAAGTTCCATATGCTCATCTTTCAAACGGTTGTAATAATACGCTAATCCGATCGAGAGCAAAAGAAGCTCAAAGAAGGAGCCGATCTGAGAAGAGAAGCCGGTAAGCATTGTTGACGGTATAACACCTATATTACTTAAATGAGCTACCACTACTCCCAGAACAAAAAAGCTCCAGGCAAGAAGGTAGAAAATAGCATTTTTGTTTTTTTTGAAAAAGACTAAATAGAGTGCGATTATAAACAGTGCTATCGCAATAGAAAAGGAGAGAGTACTCCCGACTTGAATAGCAAAGCTATAATCAGTTATTAACGTCAAAAAAAATGTTAAAAAGGAGCTAAACACCAGAACATATAAAAACTTATAGAGTCCAATGCTCATATTTTTTATATCTAAGTAATAGATCGCAAATAAAACACCAAAAGCACCTGTCATCGCCATTGACATAGGTAAGACAAATTGGTTAACCTGAGGCGTTTCCGGCCAGAACAGTTCAAACGAAATACCTGTTAACGATAAAGCAAAAGTGATATAGCTTATATGAAAAAGTACATAATATAAAAAACTTCTGTCTTTAATGATGAGATAGAGAATAAAGTTATACATCAGCATAATAAAAACGGCCCCAAAATAAAAAGTGAGCCATTTTATCTGCGCACTGCTGGATCGAGTATAGGCATTGACACCTTGGACAGAGACCCCTATGTTAAGCGATCCTTCCGAAATGATCTTTATAAAAAACACTTTTTCCTGCTCAGGCAGTACTGTAAATTCATAACTCGGATTAGGCATGAAAGTGCTTTTGTCATACATTCTAAGGTCTCCAAGCTCTTTCTTCAAAACAAGCTGTTGATCTTCCAACTCATAAATGTCTATATAATCGAGTGTTGGATAGTTCAGTTCAAGTATCTGAACTTTATGTACCGATGAACTGTTCTTACTGTTGACTTTGATCCAAAAAACATCATCTGTAAAACCGAACTTTGATCGATCTTCATACAGCGGCGAAAAAAGACCCTGGTCGCTTTTTTCTACTACTTCATTAAGTGTATATGTTTTGTTTGGCAGTTTTATATAAGAGAATGATGTATCGGTCTCGCTTTGTGCGCAAAGAAGTATATTAAAAATAATCGTAAAAAGCAGTATTGATCGCACTGTCTATCATCCTATATAATAATTAATACGATTAGAATACCACATGCATGTAGAATAGTTACTTGTTCTCATTTATTTTAAAAAGTTATGCAGTGATTTTAAAAAAGGAGTCTTTCTAAAAAGTAATGGTGCGCCGGCAGTGTTCAAACATCTGACCGCTGATACTGTCGGTTTTATCTACTTCTGCACAAACATCAAACGCATACGGCGGATAAAGAGTACCCCTAAAGCAACAGCGAGGATCTTAAAGTCGATCTCACTGCCTATATGCAGCGCAGCAAACGCGTCACTCTGTGTTGCTTCTGCACCAAGTGCCTGCATCTCCAGGATTTTAGGCGTATAGATGGCACTGAACATCATGGCACTTGCAATGACAAAGAAAGCACTGACAAGTACCCAGGTGTCGCGGCGGCCGTGTTTGTACTCGTTCGCTTCGAAGACAAAGACCACGAAGGCCATAAAGGTGATGAAGTAACTGAAACGGCGGAAGACCTCGGCCATCAAGAGACCTTCGTTGTAGTGGTCCAACAGTGCCCCGGCCAAATAGCTGTCTGAGTTAAAGATGGTCGCTGCTACAAAGATACCGAGTGTCAGCACGGCACCGAGTGTCATTGCTACCAAAAGAAGATAGATTATTATTGTCCACTGTTTAGCTGTCATGTTGTTTTCCTTGTTATTTCATTTAAATTTTTATCTGTCATTCTGAACTTGATTCAGAATCCAGCTCTTTATGACAATCTAATTGTCATCTGCATCAACGATACAGTGGATCCCGGATCAAGTCCGGGATGACGAGATCATTACCTTTTTAATACAAAGCCGCGATCGTGTCCGGCCAGGTCTTTATAAAACTTGAGTTCATCATATCTATTATCGAGATATTGTTCAACCTTCGCCTTCTGATCATACCCCATCTCACAGGCAAAGTATGGGATCTTTCGTGCAATGGTCTCATCAAGCAGTCGTTGAATGATCTCATCACCGATTTTGCCACCGAATAGAGCCAGGTCTGGCTCATAGTCCAGGTTGCTCTCCAAAGGCTCGCTATCAGCGATATAGGGTGGGTTGGAGACCAAAATGTCGATCTTCTCACCAATCGGTTCCAGCAGGTCACCCTGACGCAGTTCTATGCGTTCACTAAGCCCAAAGGCTTCTATGTTCTTTTTAGCGACCTTTAGAGCGTCCAGACTGATGTCTACGGCAATGATCTTTGCTTTTGGCAGCTCTTGCGCCAAGACAGTCGAGATAATGCCGCTTCCGACACCCACTTCAACGATGGTCAGCTCCTGCTCTTTGTCCGCAATGCCCAAGACCTCATCGATAAGCAGTTCCGTCTCAGGCCGGGGGATCAATGCCCCCTCTTCGATGTGGAACTCCTGCGAATAGAAGCTGACACGGTTGGTGATGTACTCCATAGGCTGGTTCTGTTTGCGGCGTTCTACCCAAGAGGCGAGTTTTTCACCCTCTTCAATGGACTCATTTTCGTGCGTCATCAGCCACAGTTCATCTTTATGCAATAGAGCCATGATCAATAGCTGTGCCTCGCGTCTTGGACGTTCGACAACACCTTTGAGTTCTGAGGTTATGAGTGAGAGCCACTCATTGACCGACATCAATCTATCGATGGGCATGTTCCCTCTAGTGCTTCATCAGACTTTGCATGAATATCAAAGCCAAGCTCTTTTAGGCGCTCTAGTACCGGCGGGTGTGTGTAGTAGAAAAAGATATAGACAGGGTGCGAAAGCGGGAAACTTTTGTTCTCGCTCACCAGCTTTTTCAGTGCCTCGCTCAAGAAGAACTTACCGCCTAGGTCTGCACCTGTTCTGTCCGCTGCATATTCGTTGTGGCGGCTCATGATCCCCATGATCGGCATCATCACAAAACTGAGCAGCGGCATGACCAACATAAAGAGTATCATCATGTTCGCCGCACTTTTTTGAACACCGAGTTCCATATAAAGCGTATCAGGCAGGTTGCCAAAGAGAGCGAACATCGCAAACAGCATGCCTCCCATCAAGGCCATGTTCTTATAGATGTCACCGTGCTGGAAGTGTCCGAGTTCGTGACCCAGTACTGCCAAGAGCTCATTGGGTGTCAGTTTTTCCAAAAGCGTGTCAAAAAGGACAACACGTTTTGTCTTGCCCAAACCGCCGAAGTAGGCATTAAGACGCGCATCTCGCTTAGAAGCATCGGAGATGAAAACACCAGAGCTTTGAAACCCCGTCTCATCCATAAGACGGGTGATCTGTGTATTCAACTCCTCATCTTCGAGCGGTGACAATTTGTCAAAAAAGAGTGCACGCAGTGTCGGATAGAACATGTTCAACAGAACGATCACACCAAAGATAAACGTAAAACTCCAGAGCCACCACAGTTCAGTCGAAGAGATAATGGCGTAGATGCCCCAGACGATCAGGCCGCCAAAGACTACTGTCAAAAGTGTTGAAATAACAGTGTCTTTGATGTAGAGCGCCTTGCTTGAACGGTTAAACCCGAACTTTGCATCAAGCACGAACTTTTCATAATACTCGATCGGCATAGCGATGAGACCGTTGATCAAGATGAAAGCCAAGACAGCAAAGATGGTCGAGAGAGTCGGATCGTAGACCACAAAAGTCTGCTCGATCCAGGCAATACCAAAACTCATCCACGCCATAAAGATCAAAAAGTCCAGCATCGTCGTAAACATAGAGAGTTTCTCTTTGGCGACCGCATAGTTACCGGCTTTAAGAAACTCTGCCGCTGTCATCAGCACAGCACTCTGACGTTTTGCCTGGTTGACATAACCGATCTGCATCACACTGACATAAATTCTGATTAGCACATAAAGAGTATATATTCCGATTATCGCCGTTAGCATTATATTAGACCTTCATCATTAAAAAATTGCGGTATTGTAGCATTATTATTACGTCACAACTTAGATATCTAAGTTGTGACGTAATCTCACTATTTCATATGGTTTACAGTCGGTACTTTTGTGATCTGATCATCAGTATAGATGATATCATCTGGAACAAAATAAGCTCTAGCTGCACCATAAATAGTTGCCATGATCAATCCCGCTATGATCACCGCCCAAAAGATGCGGCGCTTCTCCCCTGACAACGTGTTGTAATCACCAATATCCTGTAATCTTGGTTCACTCATAAAAAATCCTTGTAATTGATGTTAGAAGAATACAGTGTTTTCTTATTATCACTGTAAAGATAGAGAGCTAAAATGACGGCTTAAGTTTACTTTTTAAATAGTTTTTCCGTCAACCTTCTACTTATTGTCAATCTTTACGCCACTAAGCTTAAAAAAGCAACAGGCAACGTACGGTTCATCTGTACGTGGGCTCCCTGCCGAAGGGAACTCAGTGTTAGCGTAGTCAAAGGGGCTTTGCTCCTTTGACGTTTGCTATAATGGCAGGTATGAATGACTTTATCCCCGAGATAGAACCCACCCCTGTTTTTAAGACAAAGCAGTGCAGTTGGCTAGTACAGATCGTCGCTTTTAAACTCACCTACATGCCCATTATCTTGACGCTGCTTGTTGCCTATACGGTCGACTATTTTTATGCCGTTGCGACACTGCTTATCAGCTACCTTGTTACCGGCATCGTCCGCTCTTACATGCGCAACAACTCTATTCCTAAAAAACAGCAGGAATACAGCTACAGCGACAAGGCCATCGCCGCATGGTTTCTGTACCGTACCTACTGCTTTGGAGAACAAAAGTAGTCCATGATACTCACTGAGATCACAGAGCTTAACGTCCCCTCTTTAGAAGTCTACCGCCAACTGAGAGACAAAGCCTTCAGTACAGACAACAGCTTTATTGCGGACAGTCCCAAGGTGGTCAATGTGCTGTTAGAGACCGATATTGAGGTCAAAAGCCTACTGGCGACAAAAGAGTATTACGAAGAGTTCAAAGATCTTGTTGCCTTAAAAGAGATCCCCTATCTTTATGTTGCAGACAAAAAAGTGATGGAGAGCATTGTCGGCCATAAGGTCCACCACAACTGCATGATGCACGGTATTCGACCAGAGGAGACTGCTTTAGATGATCTTGGTGATCAGATCATTATGCTTGATGAGATCTCCTCAACTGAGAATATCGGCTCTATAGCCAGAAGCGCTGCTGCACTTGGGGTTGACTCTTACCTGCTGCCAAAACAGGGTCCCCACCCTTTTAACCGAAGAGCTCTGCGGGTCTCAATGGGACTTGCCAGTCGTCTGAAGATCAATCAATACAATGACATATTTACGACATTAAAAACGCTACAAGCCAAAGGCTATAAGGTATTTGCTGCAGAAGTCACTCCAGACGCAACACCGCTCTCTGAGATTGAAGTACCTGCTAAGTGGGTCTTGTTGATGGGTCACGAAGGAAAAGGGCTCTCACAAGACGTTCTTGGTGCGTGTGATGAAGCAGTGCAGATAGAGATGGAACCCGACATCAAGAGTTTTAATGTCGGGGTTGCGGCTTCTATAATGATGTATCAATTTAAGAATCTAAATCGCTAGCAATAGTAAATTCCAACACCTACTTTAATATGTCAAATACTTTTTCGAACACTTGATAGCCGTAATATATTTACAAAATGAGCTTCCAAGCAACATTTACAGTGATAGGTTCAACTTTTTCTTTCTGCCTTGCCAGAAAGCAAACCTTGAGGAAAAAGAAAGAGACGCTGTTGCTTGAAAGTTAAGAGTCAATCTCTAAAGCAGTCAATGAATTGTTTTTAAACTTATACGGCACACACAATAACTGCTGAGAGAATGTTCAACTGGGAATTAAAGCGCAAGCTTTAACATTAATCAATGCGTTACCGCTTGCTCTCTTTTCGAAACATCTACAGAGCAGACTGAAGAGAGTAACGAGCGTTAAGAAAACGGCATTGTTTGACCAACGGGAGTTTTGTCGTTTTTAGTGAGGAGTGAACGGAAGGATGGTAGTCGATAGCTATCGACCTCGCAGCCGTTTCGAGAGCTTTTTCTGTTTCTCTTTTTTGCGGAGTAAAAAGAGAAAGGTGTAGTCAAGGATAGTAAAGTAGCAATATAAACATTTTAGACACAAGTAACTCGTGGATTCCAACCTCCAAAGGAAAAACAAACCCCACAAAACTCAAAACAAACAAAGCCCCTCTACGCTAAAATACAAACCTAAAATCATTTATAAAGTATGAGCAAATTATGGCACTTATCGACCTCCTTGGCGTACACAAACATTATGACCTGCAAAAGATCCTGGTCAACGTCAACTTTCACATAGACGAAGGTGAACGCATTGTCATCGTCGGAAAGAAC
>JBDLJE010000085.1:0-6128 GCA_039714575.1 Campylobacterota bacterium
ACAAGTGCACCTGCACCCTCACCCATAACAAAACCGTTACGGTTCGCATCGAACGGGCGAGAAGCGACAGCTGCATCTTCGGTAGTAGAAAGTGCTTTCATAGAAGCGAATCCACCGATGCCGACACCTGTGATCGCTGACTCAGCGGCAACAACCAACATACGCTCAGCACCGTTACACATAATAGTCTTAGCTGCTTCAGAGATAGCGTGCGTACCTGCTGCACATGCCGTTACTGCAGAAAGATTTGGTCCTTTAAGGTTATGATCGATCGTTACAAAACCACCAAGCATATTAACCAGTGCACCCGGGATAAAAAATGGAGAGATACGACGCGGACCACGTTCGTGAAGGATGATAGAGTTCTTCTCAATTGACGGAAGACCACCGATCCCCGAACCGGCAGCGATACCGAAACGTTCCATATCAATGTCATCGCCGAACTTAGCGTCAGCCATTGCTTCTTGTGCAGCTTTAAGACCGAGTTGAATAAAACGGTCTGCTTTTTTAACCTCTTTAGGCTCCATCACAGTTGCAGGATCAAAGTCTTTGACTTCACCGGCAATTTTAACAGAGTATGCCGACGCATCAAAAAGTGTGATCTCACCAATTCCGCCAACACCGTCACAAATAGCTTTAAATGAGCTCTCTTTATCATTTCCAACAGCATTGATCATACCAATACCCGTTACTACAACTCTTCTCACATCGATCTCCTAAAAATGATAAATGTACTTAAATATCAGCTTCTATGAAGCTCTCATTTAAAGACACTGAAAAAGGCCGAAGCCTTTTTAGATTACGCCTTACCTTCTACGTAAGAAAGAACGTCTTGAACTGTTTGGATCTTCTCTGCTTCATCATCAGGGATTTCGATATCAAACTTCTCTTCAAGTGCCATAACAAGCTCTACAACGTCAAGGCTGTCTGCACCAAGATCTTCTACGAATTTTGATTCTTCTTTAACCTCGTCCGGGTTAACGCTTAGTTGTTCAACAACTACCTCTTTGATGTCATCGATAAGTGCCATAATAGCTCCTGTTCATTAAAAAATTTGGGAAAGTATAACACAATAAGCTTAAGTAATGAGTGAATTCAACGCTATTGCAGAGGGTGATACGAAGGGTAACAGGGGGTTTGATTTTTGATTTTTGATTTTTGATTTTAAAAAGATGACGAAGTTCATCTAAACCATAATTGGACTGTAGAAGCTTTAGATTTAGTGCAGATTGTGCCAAACTCAGACCGAAGGCGTACATCGGTACGTCGAGCGGGTCTAAGTTTGGTGCAAGATGTGCTGAAGCTAACGCTTCTAAGCCATGTTCATGCCGCCGTTTACTTTGAGCGTTTCACCTGTGATGTATGAGGCATGGTCAGAGAGCAAGAAGGCAGCTGCTTCAGCAACCTCTTTAGCATACCCGAAACGTCCCATCGGGATCTTGGCCGTAAAAGCATCTTTGACCTCATCGCTGAGTTCATCCGTCATGTCTGTAGCGATAAAGCCCGGCGTGATCGTGTTGTAACGGATACCGCTAGTCGCTGCTTCGATAGCAAATGATTTGGTCATTGCGATAACACCGCCCTTTGAAGCCGCATAGTTTGTCTGACCCGCGTTACCTGTCTCACCGACAATAGAGGCGATGTTGACAACAGCACCGAACTTCTTTTTACGCATAACCTTCATAGACTCACGGCAACCGACAAATGCCGATGTCAGGTTGGCATTGATGACCGACATAAAGTCATCTGTCTTCATACGAAGCGCCAGTTTGTCGTTAGTGATACCCGCGTTGTTCACAAGGTAAGAGAACTCACCGTCAGCAGCAACGATCGTTTTAATGCCCTCAACAAATGCCGCTTCGTCACTGACATCAAAGCCGATCACCTCAGCCTCGCCGCCGTTAGCTACGATCTCGGCTTTTACCGCTTCAGCAGCGTCAGCACCACTGCGATAGTGAACCCATACCTTTAGACCAAATGTGGCAAGAACCTTAGCGATCTCAGCACCAATACCACGACTTGAACCTGTAACTAAAACATTTTTTCCACTAAATTTCATCTAATTCCTTCTATCTTTTTAAATAATTATCGAGCATTATAGACTAAAAGTGCTAACACTATATCAGCGCGTGATCCATCTCAGCCGGTTTTTCAACACCCATAAGCTGTAAGACTGTCGGTGCAATGTTGTTCAAGGCTCCTGCTTCGACTTTTTCAACACCCTCGGCAACGACGAAACACCACACTTTGCCAACCGTATGGTTCGTCAGGACATTACCGGCATCATCGCGCATCTCTTCACAGTTTCCATGGTCAGAGGTCAAGACAAGCGCGTAATCGTTCTCTTTTGCTTTTTCCAATATACGGCCCAGCTCATGATCAACCGCTTCAACTGCTTTCGTCGCAGCATCAATATTTCCTGTGTGGCCGACCATATCGCCGTTTGCAAAGTTCACAACAATAAAGTCATATGCTTCATCCATGGCATTAAGGACTGCATCACCAACTGAAGGTGCACTCATCTCAGGCTGCATGTCATAGGTCCTGACATCAGGGCTCGGTATCAGAACACGTGATTCATTCAGATAAGGCTCATCTACACCCCCGTTGAAAAAGAAGGTCACATGGGCGTATTTTTCTGTTTCAGCAGTATGCAGCTGACGGAGACCAGCATTTGAGATCACCTCAGAGAGTGTGTTTTTCGGTGCATCTTTTTTGAAAAGCACCGGGTAGGTAAAGCTCTTGTCGTACTCCGTGATCGTCGCCAGGTTGACCTTGACCTCTTTACGCGCAAAGTGCTCAAACTCATCTGCGCCTAAAACAGTCACCAACTCACGCATACGGTCGCTTCTAAAGTTAAAGGTCAGTACCGCGTCACCCTCACTAATGCCCGGATAACCGTCAAAAGCGGTTGGAACGATAAACTCATCGAGCTCCTCTTTTGCATATGAGTTCTCAATGTAATCGCTTGGGGTGTTGTCCGTTGTCGGGCTTGCAGAGACAATAGCATCATAGGCTTTTTGAACACGTTCCCAACGGTTATCTCTGTCCATACCGTAGAAACGTCCGCCGATGGTCGCGATCTTGATATTGTCGTGAATATGCGCTTCGAGCTGATGCAGATAAAGTTTTGCAGAACTAGGCGAAACGTCACGTCCGTCCGTCAAAAGGTGCAGCCAGACCGTTTTACCGGCTTTAGCCGCTACCTCAGCCAGACCGATAAGATGTTCGATATGCGAATGCACACCCCCGTCACTCATCAGACCGATAAGATGCAGTGTCTTTGATGTACCTAAAAGTTCTGTCAATACCGGGTTGCCGGCAAGGCTCTGTTCCTGGATCGCCAATGAGATCTTGACAAGGTCTTGATAAAGCACGCGACCGGAACCTATAGACATGTGGCCTACTTCCGAGTTACCCATCTGTCCTTCCGGAAGACCGACACTCAGACCGAATGTGTCAATCAATGAATGAGGTGCCTCTCTGAAAAGTTTTTCATAGGTCGGTTTTGCGGCCTTGTAAAAAGCATTTGCCTCTGTTTTGGCACAATAACCTATACCATCAGTAATAACCAGTATCGCTTTTTTAGCCAAACCTGATCCTTTAAAGGTAAAATATGAGAGGATTATATTAAAATGTCGCTTTTACATTGATTATTATTTTTACTTACATATGGATTGCAATGCTCTATTGGTTTTATGAAACTTTCAACATCAACCTCTTTCAGTACATCACCGTACGTGCAGGTTTCGCTTTTTTTATAGCACTGATGCTTACCATGTTTTTAATGCCTCGTTTTATCCGCTGGGCACAGAAAACTTCTAGTGTTCAACCTATTAACGACTGGGCTCCCGACACACACCAGGCGAAGGCGAAAACCCCTACCATGGGCGGCATTGTCTTTATTATGGCCACGATCGCCGCCTCATTGATGAGCATTAAACTGTTTGACGCCTATGCTATCGGCGGTCTGATAACCCTGCTCTTATTCTCCATGATCGGTTTCCAGGACGACTGGTCGAAGATCAAACAAAATGCCAACTTAGCCGGGCTCACGGCACGTATGAAACTGCTGTTCCAGTTCCTTGCAGCCGGAGCGGTCGCTTTTTTCCTCTGTCACTTCTCTGACATGAATACCGATCTTTATGTTCCTTTTAATAAAACGCCTCTGTTAGACATGGGGTACTGGGCTATTATCTTCTGGGCCTTTATCATGGTAGGTGTTTCAAATGCCGTCAACCTGACAGACGGACTTGACGGGTTGGCAACAGTACCGTCTGTCTTTGCCCTGTTGACACTTTCCGTCTTAGTCTATATCACCGGTAATGCTATCATCAGCAACTACCTCTTGCTTCCTAACTTTCCGGTCGGTGAAGTGGCCATCATCGCCAGTGCACTTGTCGGCTCTCTAGTCGGGTTTTTATGGTTTAACTGCCACCCTGCCGCCGTCTTTATGGGCGACAGCGGTTCACTGACACTCGGTGCTTTTATCGGCTATATGGGGATCATCTCCAAAAGTGAGTTCCTGCTTATTTTAATCGGCTTTATCTTTGTCATTGAGACCATCTCGGTTATCTTGCAGGTCGGAAGTTTCAAACTGCGAAAGAAACGTGTCTTCTTAATGGCCCCTATCCACCATCACTTTGAGATGAAGCAGTGGGCAGAGAACAAGATCATCGTCCGTTTTTGGATCATCGCCATGCTCTCGAACCTGCTTGCACTGATCACGTTAAAAATTCGTTAGCCGGGACGCAGCAGTGAAAAAAAACCTCAACCTGACTCTTTTTGGATACGGTGTCACCACAAAGGCTATTGCCAAACATCACGGACCGGCCAGCTTTTATGACGACAAGGTGACAAAACCGTTTAAAGACGAAGAGAACAATTCACTTAACCCCTCTCAGGAGTTTGACCCCCAGTACTCCTCTCTAGAGATCCCCTCACCCGGGATGCCTCCCCATCATGCGCTTATCCAACGGGCACAGAACCTCATCAGCGAATACGATCTTTTTCTAGGCGGCTCATCACCGCTCAAAGCAGAGAAACTGCCTTTAAACATCTGGATCAGCGGTACAAACGGTAAAACAACGACCACCCAGATGCTGCAGCATCTCCTTGCTGAAAAAGGCTCACAAGCGGGCGGGAACATCGGCACCCCTTTGGCAGACCTGGACATAGATGCCCCTATCTGGATACTCGAGACCAGCTCTTTCACCCTGCACTACACCAACGAAGCTAAGCCCGACATCTACCTTCTTCTGCCTATCGCCCCTGACCATCTCTCTTGGCACGGCAGTTACGAAGAGTACTACAAAGCGAAACTCAAACCTCTGGCAAGTATGAAAGAGGGGGAAGTGGCCATTGTCCCCAAAGCGTTTGCAGACGTTGAGACAGATGCTTTTTTGATCACCTATGAGAACGATCAGGATCTGGCAGCGTACTTTGGCATAGAGACCGACAAGGTCAAGTTCAAAGGTGCTTTTTTACTGGATGCCGTCATTGCCATGGGCGTTGAGAAAGTCCTCTATGACACCATTGACTATGAGAAGATCAACGCCTTTATGCTTGACCCACACCGTCAAGAAGAGCTTCACGATCAAGATGGCCGCCTCTGGGTAAACGACACCAAGGCGACTAATATTGACGCCACTCTCGCCGCACTGGAGCGTTATAAAGAGCAGCACATCCACCTGATCCTTGGCGGAGATGACAAAGGGGTTGAACTGCAGCCTCTGTTTGACGCACTTGTAAACTACGATGTTGAGATCTATACACTTGGAACAAATGAAGAGCGTCTTAACGCCCTGGCAGAAGAGCGCAAGATCAAGTTTACCTCCAGTTCAACTATTGAAAAAGCCGTCGAAGATATTGCTAAAAACCATAACACGAAAAGTGTCGCCCTTCTCTCTCCGGCAGCTTCCAGCCTTGACCAGTTTCCATCATACGCGGTTCGCGGAGAACGTTTTAAAGAGGCCGTTGCTAAATTAGCTTGACTTCACATTTTCTAAGCTAAGATTCAAGCACCTAGCGATATACTTCCGCCTCTTAATAAAACAGATATGGCTCATTAGCTCAGTTGGTAGAGCAAACGACTGAAAATCGTTGTGTCCTTGGTTCGATTCCGAGAT
>JBDLJE010000086.1:0-5620 GCA_039714575.1 Campylobacterota bacterium
ATCTTGGACAGAGAGTTCAATGGTGAAGTTTAGTGGTGAGTTCATCGTAACGCTGTAGAGTTCACCATCTATGGCGTTGTCTATACGTGTTAACAGTTCAGCTGTTTTGTCCGCGAGTAGAGGTTTCATGGGTTTCCTGTCTTGGTGGAGAGGGACACAGCTTTCCTTTCTCGCTCTGTTCAAAGAGTGAAAGTTGCTGTCCCCCTGCTGGAGGGCTCCTAATTAAAAATCAAAAATCAAGCATCAAAAATCCTAAGGCAAAGCCTTAGCCTACTGACAGCCTACACATTCCATTGAGCGGTCTTCGACATCATTGTTCGCCTCAGGCGATTGTGAACGCAGGTAGTATGTTGACTTGATACCCAGCTTCCACGCCAGCATATAGATGTCGTTGAGGTACTTACCGCTTGCTTTGTCAAGTGTGATAAAGATGTTAAGACTCTGTCCCTGGTCGATCCACTTCTGACGGATAGCACCGGCTTTAATAAGGATACGCTGGTCAAGATCATACGCCGGCGTATAGTAGGACCACGTCTCAGGGCTCAATTTAGGCACGACAACAGGAATGAGGCCGCTAAGGTTCTCTTCGTACCATTTACGCTTATAAACAGGTTCTATGGCTTGTGTAGTACCTGTTAAGATAGAGATCGACGATGTAGGAGCGACCGCCATCAGGTAGCCGTTACGCATACCGTTCTTCTTAATGGTCTCACGAAGCTCATCCCACTCGTAAGCAGAAGCGAAAAGACCGCCGCGATCGACAAGGTTACGAACTTCGGCATTGGCATGGTCCATCGGCAAGATACCGCGGCTCCATTTAGAGCCTTCAAATTCAGGATAAGAACCTTTTTCTACAGCAAGCTCGGAAGATGACTTGATAGCGTTATAACTAACGGCTTCCAACACTTCATCGATCTTGTCAAAGTGCTCCTGGCTTCCCCATGCCAGTCCAGCCTCAGCTAACATCTGTGCTTCACCCATAACACCCAAACCGACTGAACGTGTCTTGAGGTTAGTACGTTTTACCTTTTCAAGCGGATAGAAGTTAAGATCGATAACATTGTCCAAACAGCGCATTGCAGTCGGAACGATACGTTCTATATTCTCTTTCGTGTTAATACGAGAGAGGTTGACCGATGCCAGGTTACAAACAGCTGTTGCCCCGTCGATCTTCTCTTTTTCAACGATGAAGACCTGCTGACCGCCGATGCTGTCAAGAGCCGTTACCTTGTTAGCCGGTTTTTCGATCCCGCTGTCCACTTTGACGATCTCGTCCTCTTCGTAGGTCAGGAACTGACCGTCTTCAAACTTGAGTTTGATCAGATAGTGGTTAGGGGCAGTGTTTTGGAAGATCTCAGTACAGAGGTTAGAACTTCTAATGATCCCGGTATGGTCATTCGGATTGGCGCGGTTAGCGTTATCTTTGAAACACAAGAACGGACTGCCAGACTCAAAGTAAGAGGTCAAGATCTTACGCCAGAGGTCTTTTGCTTTGAGCTTCTCTTTTAAGATGCTCTCATCATTTTCAAAGGCGATGTACTGCTTTTCAAATGCTTCACCGTGAAGGTTGGTCAGTTCACGTACCTGGTAAGGGTCGAAAAGTGTCCAGATGCCATCTTCTTGAACACGCTTCATAAAGAGGTCGCTGATCCAAAGAGATGGGAAAAGATCGTGTGCACGGCGACGCTCTTCACCCGAGTTCTTTTTAAGATCAAGGAAGTCGTTGATGTCGATGTGCCAAGGCTCAAGGTAGACAGCGATGGCACCTTTACGTGTACCAAGCTGATCTACAGCGATAGCAACATCATTGGTGATCTTCAGAAACGGTACGGTACCGCCGGCTGCATTTTGGTGACCGTCGATGAACGAACCGATAGAACGAACCTGTGTCCAGTCCCAACCGATACCGCCGCCGAATTTGGAGAGCAGCGCCATCTCTTTATAGCCGTCAAAAATACCTTCGATGTTGTCCGGAGTCGAGCCGATGTAACATGAGCTGAGCTGGTGGCGAGGCGTACGTGCATTAGAGAGTGTCGGGGTTGCCAGCATCACTTCAAACTGAGAGATCATGTCATAAAACTTGATCGCCCACTCTTCTCTGTTCTTTTCGTTCTGTGCCAGGAACATTGCTATGCCCATAAACATATGCTGCGGGAGTTCTATAGGGTTGCTCTCTCCATCTTTAATAAGGTAACGGTCATAAAGCGTTTTGACACCAAGGTAGTTGAAAAGCATGTCGCGTTCAGGAACGATGTGTTTGTCCAGCGCCTCAAGGTCATACATGTCACGAAGGCCGAGAAGGATGCGCCCCTCTTTCTCGCCGCGTTTGAAATACTTCTCTAAGCTGCAATAGCCTGTAAAACCATTCACCTGGTGGTACAGGTCAAACAGAAACAGACGTGATGCGACAAAGGTCCAGTTAGGTGCATCGATGTCGATCTTGTCAACGGCTGTTTTGATCAGCGTCTCCTGTATGGCTTTTGAGGTGATGCCGTCTTGGAAGTGCAGCTGGGCATCAACTTCAAGTTCACTCTGGCTGACACCTGCAAGGTCTTTTACGGCAGCAGCAGTATACTTTTGGATCTTTGAGATATCGAGTGTTTCACGTCGACCGTTACGTTTTAAAATCGTGATCATTTTTTCCCTTGGCGCATAATTTTTTGTAATTCATTGTTCTGTAATAATAATAGCTTTACTTGAAAACCCGTTTAAAGATCGCGTCTACGTTTTTAGTGTAGTAATCATAATTAAAACACTCACGAATGGCATCTTCGTCCAGACTCTCACGAAGCTCTTCATCTGCTAACAGGTGGTTAAGGTAAAGACTCTCACCATTCTCATCTGTAGTTGCTTTTCCTTGCTGGATCTCTTCCCATACTTTCATCGCGTTGCGCTGCACAATACGGTAGGCATCTTCACGGCTGACACCCTGAAGCGGAAGTTCAAGAAGTACACGTTGTGAGAAGACCAAACCACCCGTTAAGTTTAAGTTTTTCATCATGTTCTCAGGAAAAACTGTAAGGTTAGCGATAACGTTATTCATACGGTGAAGCATAAAGTCTGATGTGATTAAAGAGTCGGGTAACCAGAAACGCTCATTTGAAGAGTGAGAGATATCACGTTCATGCCATAAGGCCATGTTTTCCATCGCTGGGTTAGCGTAAGCGCGAATTGTACGAGCAAGACCTGTTATGTTTTCTGTTAGGATGGGGTTGCGTTTGTGAGGCATTGCAGAAGAACCTTTTTGCCCTTTTGCAAAATACTCTTCTGCCTCATATACTTCTGTTCTTTGTAGGTGTCTTACTTGAACAGCAAACTTCTCAACTGAAGAAGCAAGTAGTGCTAAGGCTGTAGCAAGACGAGCATATCTATCTCTGTGAACAACTTGATTTGAACATGGCTCGGGCTTAAGACCAAGTTCTGCCATTGCATACTCTTCAAGCTCAAGTGGTGCGTGTGCAAAGTTGCCCATTGCTCCTGAGATTTGTCCTACCGAAATTACGTCCATTGTCTGTTCTAAGTTGGTAAGGTGACGAGCCATTTCATCATACCAAACAGCCAAAGTCAAACCAAAAGTAATTGGTTCACCATGGATACCATGAGATCTTCCAACCATCAAAGTCATCTTATGTTCTAAGGCACGTTTTTTGATAGACTCCATTAGCATCTTAACATCATCAATAATAATGTTCAAAGAATCTCTCATCTGAATAGCTACACCAGTATCAACGGCATCAGAACTTGTCATACCATAGTGAAACCATCTTGACTCTTCACCTAGACTTTCTGATACGCTTGTATTGAATGCGATCAAGTCATGTTTAGTTATCGCTTCGATCTCTTCAATACGTTCTACTGAAAAAGTTGCGTTCTTAACAATCTTATCGGCATCTTCTTGAGGAATCTTTCCTAGTTTAGCCCATGCTTTTACTGCTGCTTTTTCTACTTCCAGCCATGCTGCATATCTTGCGTGTTGTGTCCATTTGTCAGACATCTCTTTTCTGGCATAACGTTCTACCATTTTGTTCCTTTGTACTTTTTAGTATAGTGATCTTCTTAGATATAATTCTGCAAAACCTTCAATTAAATATCCTCTGATCTGTAGCTATTTAATTGAAGGTTTTTATTGAGAATCGACATATTTATGATACAAAAAACAGTCTAACAAAGGGATTAAAAAATGCCGTTTATTCACAAGCAGTTTCAGGTTGAAAACAAAACGCCGGCTTTCCTTTTTCTTATCAAAGAGTTGGGGTTTACACACAAGCTTGCTCAACGAATGATCTCAAAAGGCCGACTGCTTTGTAATGGTGAATATGTAGTTAAAGACTCTTTCCAACTTCAAGGCAAAGTTGAGCTTATAGATTTTGAAGCAGCCTCGAGAGGATTAAAACCGATCTTTGTTACTAACGACTTTGCATTTTTTGACAAACCGTCCGGTGTTTTGATCCACCCGCAAAATCGTCATACTCCCTACTCTCTTATTGATGAGATAAAACATCACTTCGGACACGATGCTAACATCACACACCGTATTGACCAGGAGACTAGCGGTCTGGTGTTAAGTGCAAACAATAAAGAGAGTGAGCGCACGCTTAAAATGATGTTTGAAAACCGTCAGATGAAGAAGCGATATGTTGCGTTGGTCCATGGACATCTTTCAAAAGAGACATATATTGAAGCACCTCTTTTGAGAGCGCAGGATGAAAGCGCTTTGGTACGAATGGTTGTAAAAGTTCACGAAACCGGAAAGCTTTCCCAGACAAACATTGTTCCAATAGAGTATTTTCCTGATCTGGACATGACATTGGTCGAGGCACATCCACGGACAGGGAGACAACATCAGATCAGGGTTCATTTGTTTCACGTGAAACATCCTATTGTCGGTGACCCGATCTATGGTCAAAAAGAAGAGGACATTGTTCGCTTTCTAGACAGAGAGATCACTCCTGAAGAACGCAGAGAGTTGTCTGGTGCAACACGGCTTTTACTTCATGCTTCACAACTTGGATTTGATTATGAGGGCAATCATTATGATATTCATTCGGAAGTAGATTTCCAGGCGTTAGCTTTGAAGGAAGTTTCTAGATAGCCATTTCTCTTTGCAGTCTTTTGAGCATATCTAGCTTTATTGACCTCCCTTTCCTTTTTTTCTCCGCAAAAAAACGAAACCAAAAAAGCTCTCGAATCGGCTTTACCCGAGGGCATTTCCTTTGGTCACGGGTCGGTAGCTACCGACTACTCTCCTTCCGTTCTTTCTCTCCCTAAAAACGACTAACTCGCTATGCTCAAACAAAGCCGTTTTTTTAACGGTCGTTCCTTCACTACAGTCGACTCTGCAGATGCTTCGAAAAAAGAGCAAGTGGTAACGCACTGATTTGAATCTAAAAGCTTACGCTTTTGACTTAGTTAGAGTATTGTCGACTAGTTACTGCGTCTTGGTACAGCGACTGAAGCCGGAGGGGTTTCGTGACTCTGAGTATTTGATACTTTTAACAGTAACTGTACCCGTCATTGCACTTTCTTTTTTTCGTTAGTTTTACGACTCGGCATTTAGTGCCTCCCTGCATTACGCTGTTGGCGCTTATCTTCTTTGTGCAAGCAAAGAAAAAAAGTGACA
>JBDLJE010000087.1:0-5170 GCA_039714575.1 Campylobacterota bacterium
AGTAAAGAGTAAAGAGTAAAGAGTAAAGAAAGATAGCGAAGCTCATCTTAAAAGTGCAAGCAGTGAAGTTTCAGATTTCGGTGTTCATCTATAAATATACTTGTTCAGGAAAAGTTTGAGATGTGGTGTGAGTTGTGCTGAAGCAATCCCGAAAGCGCACTGCTGTGCGTCGAGTGGTGAGCTGAAGTGCAAATCGCACCGCAGCTCGAACTTTTTAGTCTATGAAGGTTACTGTGTCAGCCATCTTAACACGTTTAGGCTGATACGTATTGATCTTGGCGTCTCTGTCTTCAAAACCGACAACAACACTGTAAAGCAGTGAATAGTTCTCCGGCACACCCATCACCTTGGAGATGATCTTACCGTACTCTGTTGTTGAACCTTGCGGAACAGAACCCAGCCCATATCCTTCTGCCGCTAGCATAAGGTTTTGCATATAAGCGCCACAATCAATAAGCGGACCTTGCGCACCGTTGATAAGTTCATTCTCTACATATACGAAAAAGACATTTTGTGCACCGAACCAGCGGTAGTTGTCGAACCACATCTGCTGACGTGCATCATCATCATGACGATCGACTTCCATCAGTTTGTAAAGCCCTGCTCCGGTAAGGATACGGCGTTTTTTATACGGGTTGATCCAGTTAAGCGGATAGTACTGTACATGCTGATCAACATCACCGCCGGCCTCGATATGGGAAATGATCGCATCACCGATGTTGGTAAGCATCTCTTGATTGCTCACAGAGTAAACAGTCCATGGCTGCATGTTCGCACCACTTGGCGTCATCGCAGCTGCTTCTAAAATCTGCTCAACCGTCTCTTTAGGAACTGATTTGTTTAAGAACTTACGCTTTGATGCACGCCCTTTAATAGCGTCAATAACATTCATACTTTCCATTCGTATTCACTCCGTCTTTAGGGTTATTAAAGATACCCTTAAAATAATCGTGTATTTTACAATAAGCCTACTTAGATAAGGGTAACTGTTTGACCTTCTTTTTACCTCACCTTTTATTGAGCACTGCTGCTAAGTGTTTTTACCTGCTCTTTGAGCCTCTGGACATCCCTTTCGTCATGCTCTTTTGCATATTTGACAGTGTGGTACAACCCGTCTATTTCATCGATTAATTTACTGTCGTACTGCTCTTTTAACCTTATTAAAAAGTCATGCATACTCTCAGATGTCTGTTTTTCAAAGCCATCTTTTCCGACTCTTTTAAAAAGCGGGGTCAACAGACATAAAAGCCTGTCTTTGCATCGTTGCGTGTTTATAAATATCGCAAGGACGATGGAAAAAACGACAAACATCAGCGCATACAGTATGAACTTTACAAGATACATGGTGTTGTTGAGCAGGTTGTGTAAGATCTCCATCTGCTTAACACGGCTGTACTCAAGGATCCATGTGTCGATAACATATTTGACATACATAAACCGCAAATTGGTGTAGCGCAAGAACTTCTCCGTCTGACTCAATTCACTGTTGTCGAGATTTTGCAGCGCATTGGCGTCAAAACTCTTTGCAAAACTGGTGGTCTCTACCCTCGTCCATCCCTGACCGTCAAGATAGACCTCAGCCCAGGTATGAGCAGTATATTCCCGCACAACAAGATAGTTGTCCAAGGCCTCATCCGTGTTGACCATAAAACCTGTCACTACTCTTGTCGGAAGCTTTGCGACCCGGGCCATATAGGTAAAAGCGGCTGTAAAATGGACACAATACCCTTTTTGACTCTCCTGTAAAAAAGAGTCGACCGGTCGTTCTTTGTCCAAGGGGTCGGGTTTAAAGGTATATTCCAGGTTCAGAGATTGGAAATAGCCTGTAAGGTTTTTTAAGGTCTCTGTATCCGTGGGGGCTATGAGCGTCTTTGCGATCTCTGCACTTGTTCTGTCACGCTCTTCATCGACTTTTAGAGAAGCTTCTCGTATCTCTTTACGTATGGGCGCACTCATCTTGTATGACAGATGTGAAGTCAGTGCATATCGATAGACCTTGTCGATCTTTTTGCTGCTGCTAACCGTATAATCATCAAAGAGCGCACTTTTAGGCGGTGCAGAGTCCGGAATATCAAGGGTATACAACCACCTTTCACCATGGGGGTACAGTGTGACCTTATACTCAACACTCTCACCTAAGTCAGTCGCTTTACTGCTTTGGTTCAAAGGCTCTTTATAACTGCTGCTTAACTGTACGAACGCGTCATTACTGTCAACATAAAGCGTGGTTCCGCGAAAGTAAAGGTCTCTTCCTTTTGGAAGCGGCTTGTCAAAATAGACCTCCATGATCACCTGTGATGAAGGCACCAAAAGAGCATCACTGCCTAAAGACATCTTCCCGCTGTGACCGGTTCTCTTGACCAACTCATCTCGAAATCCATAGTCTGCTTTTTCAAAACTGATACGGGGAAAGACCATAAACAGGAGCGCCACTATCGGCAGAGAGAAAGCAAAGATAGAGAGTGACATCTTTGTGACGTCATAAAGCGAACTGTTCATCTTGTGCCAGACAAAGAGCAGTAAAAAGACAAAAAGCGTGAACACCATGTAAAAAAGCATAACAATAGAGTTATGCAGGAAAAATGACAACATCAGCAGCATGGCAGGCGAGAAGACAAGGTAGAAGTTCACCTCCCCTTTCAGACGCTGCAGTGTAACGGCATAAATAAGCAGTGCATTTAAAAAAGAGAGGTAGAGAGCGAACTTGCTGAACGATGAAAAGTTAAAATCGGTGTAAAAAGAGCTAACGACCGACAGCAGTCCAAAAAACATCAATCCGTACTGAATCCGTTTAGAGACATCCCTTTTAACGATCAACACGACAAAAACCACGACCAGGTAGACAAGCATCGGGAAGCGGAGACTGGCCAGATGGGGTAAGATGGACAAAAAGAGCGCGATGTCTACAAGATGCAGACTACGCGGCGGTGACTTAATATTGGCCAAGGTAGGTGAGAATCTCATCGGTCTCCATCTTTTTACTGTCTAATGTCCGCTTTCCTATCGAAATGCTAAACGCATATGAACGCTGTTCGCACTCAAGTACCCAGAGACAAAGCTGAGAGAGCCGCTTCTCATCATCTGCTGCACATAACAAAAAATCAAAATGAAGCACGGTCGCCTCATTGGTATGCGAAAAGACCTTGCTCATCAAAATGTCGCCCTTGGCTAACGACTGCCAATAGACTTGAGAGAGCCTGTCACTGCTCTCATAGGTCTTGATACCTTCAAAATCGTCTTTGTCACCATAGAGCGACCTGTTTTTAGCGATAAAGGTATCGATACTCTCCCCTTTAGGTTCCGGGTAGACCACAAACTCTCTGTCAATGTCAAAAATCTTATAAAAGGTCTGATGCGGCAGAGGAAAACCGCTGTCACACTGCACGCTTTCGAGTTTATTGCTGCCTCTCTTAATGTACTTGTGCATGAATGTCAACACTTCCGGCCTGTTGGCTCGAATGATCTTGCAATGCTCTTTTTCATCCAGGCTTGTGCAGGTAATGTCATAGATGTCTCTCTTTGATGACGATAAAGAGAGGCTGTAACTGCTTTTTTGGTTGGCGAACACTCGTTTAAAGGAGAGCAGTTCCACCTCTAACGCACGAATGTTGCTGCGTCCGAACGCATAGCTGCTGATGGAGAAGGCGAAGGTAAAAAAAAGTGCCAGATAGACGATGTTGTAGTTATGAATATACGCCTGCATAAAAAGCGCTATAAATATAAATATCAGTAGATAGATGTATTTTGTCGGTCTCTCGTTGCCCTTTCTAGCAGTCTTGGCAAATAAGTGAGAGAATCTTTTTTGAAGCTGATTCAGAACTATCACGGTTTGTTAACTCCAATCGATGCAGTACAACAGGCTCTAAGACGTCCGTAACGTCATTAGGCGTAACAAAGTCTCTGCCTCTTATGATGGCGTAGGCTTTTGAGAGTTGCAGAAGGGCCAAGGCCCCTCTGGTAGAGAGTCCGTACTCAAAAAGTCCATGCCCGCGAGAGACATCGATAATATTTTGAATCAGGTCCAGGATCTCGTCACTGACATGAACATTCTGACTTAAACTCAAAAGCTGTTTTACCTCATCTTTGGCAAAGACCTTAAGGTCAGTTGCTCTGTTGAGATTACCCTGTCTTAGGATCTCACGTTCCGAAGCCTTATCAGCATACCCAAGTGAGATCGTACAGACAAAACGGTCAAGCTGCGAACTTGGCATCGTAAAGACACCCGACTCTTCAAAGGGATTTTTGGTAGCAATAACAAAGAATGGGCGTTCTAACAGGTAGGTCTTGTTCTCCACACTCACCTGATGTTCCGCCATCGCCTCCAACAAAGCACTCTGTGTCTTTGGCGTAGCACGGTTGATCTCGTCAGCCAGCAGTACAGAGCTGAAGATCGGCCCTTTTTTAAAACGGAACTCCCCGCTTTTTACATCAAAGTAGTTCACCCCGATAATGTCGGCCGGAAGCAGGTCAGAGGTAAACTGGATGCGCCCGAATTCCAAGCCAAGAACCTGTGCAAGCGCCTTAGCCAAGGTGGTCTTGCCAACCCCCGGCATATCTTCTATAAGCAGGTGCCCGCCCGACAAAAATGCCGCCATAGCCAGCTCAATCTTGTCGCGTTTTCCGATAACAACTTTTTCGATCTCATCGATGATGGAGTGGATCAGTGTATGACTCTCTTGCACGCTTATATCCCTGTTTTTAGTATTGAAGAAGCATAACACAAAAGAGTAAAGGAGGCCGCTGCATAGTACGACCTCAAGACAGAATCAATATAGTTCAGCTCATGTTCTCTCGTTCTAATTTGGGAATCGGGAACGAGAAATTGATAGAGTTAAAACCCTTTTACACCTAAACCAATATATTGTTTACACCCTTTTTCATAACCAAGGTCACATGCTTTGCTATACATGTCTTTAGCAGCAAAAATATCTCTACGGACAGCATCTCCATCCTTATGCATTACACCAAGATTGTAGCACCCTTCTCCAAAGCCAAGATTACATGCTTTTTCATACATCTCTTTAGCTATAGTAAAATCTTGACGACAACCTTTTCCATGGTAATACATTGATCCACGAGTAAAACAACCTCGACTATCGCCAAGACTACATGCTTTTTTATACAGTTTTTCAGCAGCAATATGGTTTTGAGGAATCTCTTTTCCTCTATC
>JBDLJE010000088.1:0-4857 GCA_039714575.1 Campylobacterota bacterium
CAAACCCGGCCTCGTCTGGCATTTCCTGCAAGGCGGTTGGTACCGTTTTCTTGTTGATGCAAAGATCAATGAGATCTATCATCTTGTTTCACAAGAGAGTGCTAAGCGTTCAGCGTTAAGCGGTAAGATGGACAAAAGTGAAGAGATAGAAGATAAGAAAAAGATTATTTTAGAGATATTGAAAAAAGAATATGGGATAGAGTTTTAAATCCAGTTACATTCAACTGATAAAGCATTGAGTTGACAAAAGTAACCATATTGGTTACAATTTCAGTATATAAAAAAGGTATAAAGTAATGGACAAAAGTTACCCGCATTACAATCTCAAGTCTATGCAGGCCTTGGTGCAGGAAACAAAAGTTCGTATAACTTCGTCGGCTATGATGGATGCAGCTGCATTAGACTATAGCAGTGGTGACATAAAAAGAATTGTTCTGCTGTTGAGTGATGCTGACTTTTATAAGTCAATGCCCTCTCATAAAAATGCGATGATCTGACAAGATGTGTATCGTAAGACTATAGATGAAGATGAGATAACACTTTATATAAAATTACAACTGTTGAAAGACACAATTGTGATCTCTTTTAAAGAGAAGTAATTAATCAAGGAATAGATATGGAAGCTTGTGCAGTTTGTGGCGGTAAATTAGTAGAAGAGAGTCGTAAAAGTTCTTTTCAATATAAAACACACACGATAGAAATTGAAATGCCTGGTCTCTACTGTGAAGAGTGCGGTGAAGGTTATCACAATGAAGAAGAACAGAAAACTATAGACAGAAATATAGCTTTAGCGAAACGACATACTGAGCATTTGTTGATTCCAGATGAGCTAGTGAGAATTAGAAAAAAGCTTCAGCTTTCACAGAAAGAAGCGGCTGAGATCTTAGGCGGGGGTGTTCGCTCTTTTTATAAATATGAACATGTACTAAACAATCAACCAAAATCTTTAGATATTCTTTTTAGATTGTTAGACGATGGTGTATTATCTTGGGAGGATGTTGTACTCGCGAGTGGAAAAAGTGCATAAAAATTACTTGATGAATCATTTACTAAAAGAACTTAGTAGATGAATAAAGTCCAACTAAACCAATACAACAACGCTGACTACAAACCCGGTAGTACCCTAAAAAAAACACTCTGGTACTTTACCAACATGCTCTTTTTCAAAACCCTGCTGCCGTTTCCATCGAGCATAAAAGTTTCACTGCTAAAAACCTTCGGAGCTAACGTCGGGCAAGGTGTGGTTATAAAGCCCGATGTCAACATAAAGTACCCTTGGTTCCTGGAAGTCGGTGATGACTGCTGGCTCGGTGAAGGTGTCTGGATAGACAACCTTGCGACGGTGAAGATAGGGAGCAGTGTCGTGCTCTCTCAGGGGGCCTGCCTCTTGACCGGCAGCCATGACTACAAAAAAGAGGCCTTTGACCTTATACTGGGTGAGATCGTCTTGGAAGACGGCGTCTGGATAGGGGCGAAAGCCACCGTCTGCCCCGGCGTCACCTGTCACAGCCACAGCGTACTTGCCGTCGGCTCTGTCGCGACCAAAGAGCTTGAGGCTTACACCGTCTGTCAGGGAAACCCCGCCGAGGCAAAGCGCAAGCGCGTTGTTGACTAAGAAGAAGAGCGTTTAGTCCACAAATTTCACAGATTATACGGATTTTAGAGGTGCCCTAATAGAAATTCGTGTTAATTCGTGCCATTCGTGGACTGATGCTCTTTACTAAACTTTAGAGGACATAATCGGCGAAAAGAACTAGCTCCGCAGTGCATACCCGGAGGGGCAGACCCTGGGAACAACTTGGTTGTGAGTCGTAAATCTGTTGATAGAAAAAAAGTGTTGCTAAGAGCGATGGTCAGCAGATTTTACAGATTTACTCAGATTATCAGAGCACATTGAAAAACAACCTTGGGGTTAAGATATGCTATAATACTTTTAAAAGTACTATTAAGGATACGATTATGATCATCAGTGCTAACGAAGTGAAAACCAAAGGGGTCTCGATGTTTGAGACACTGCTCGACAAGTTTGACGAACTCATCATCAATGTACGCGGGAAAAACAGATATGTCGTTCTTGACATAGAACGCTACAAAGAGCTGCGTGCCAATGAACTCGACCTGGCTTACCTGCAAACCGTCAAAGAGCTTGAAGAGGGGCATTTTGTCAAGCAGACAGCTAAAGAACATGTTGATGAACTCATGAAAGAACTTCAGGCTAAGTAATGCGCTATACCATCGTACGGACCGACGAATATCTTAAGAAACTGACAAAGTTTCTCAAAAAACATCCAGATATGATAGAGCGATACATCAAGACTATTGAGATCATGGAAGTCAACCCTCATCATCCCTCTTTGCGTCTGCACAGACTTAAAGGAAAAAAGCATGCCTTTCACTCAGTTTCAATCAACATGGAGTATAGAGTCATCATAGACTTTATTATCAAAGAGCATGAGATAATCCCGATAGACATCGGAACACATGATGATGTGTACTAGAGCTGCTAGAGTATGCCGAGTCGGGACACAAGTATAAGTCATTTGAAAGAGCAAGTATGAAAATATCGGTCATTACCTCCGTCTACAACAACAGAGAGACCATCGCCGAAGCGATAGAGTCTATACGCTATAAGGTATTGTAAAGAATGTGGTATAATTTAAGTAATAATTATTAAAGGAGTCATGATGGCTTATACTATCCGTAACGGTAAACTTGAAAAAGCAAGACAGATCAAAAAACTGACTCCTGCACAAAAAAAAGTTTTAAAAGTCAGCACAACAAAACAAGCTGCAAAGATCCGTGAACTACAAGCAAAAATCGAAGAACAGAAAGCCAGTTAAACTAAGTGGCTCCTGTCGTTATCTCTCCCCTCCGCCCGCAAGGAGTCAACCCTTTTTTTGAAAGTGTTGATGTTTCAAATGACACGAAGCATGTTCAAGAGTACATTAGCCTGACACATGAAACTGCAGCTTGTTATCAGACAATCATTCACAAAGCATATTGCACAGAGCAAAAGAACATATTTGGTTTTTGTGCTTTGAGAACAACTTATGATGATGTTGATGGTGTTCCTGGCATGTTGGTTGAATTCTTATATGTAAAACCAGAATATAGAAACACCCAAGAGAAGACATCTCAAGTAAAATACAGTTTTTTACTGCTTGACTACATCGTAGAAGAAGCCATCAAAATACAAAAGCTTATCGCTATAAACCATGTTTATCTTGTACCCATTAATGATAAAGTGCGAAAAGTATATGAAGAGTATGGATTTGAGAACATACCCGGTTCCGGCAGTAACGAGTATGAAGATTACATGGTGTTTAACCTTTTGGATGAAGATCCAACAATAATGTAGGTACGTATGAAAATCTCTATCATCACCTCCGTCTACAACAACAGAGAGACCATCGCCGAAGCGATAGAGTCGGTTCTTTCGCAGACCTATGATGACATCGAGTACATCGTGGTCGATGGTGCCTCTACAGACGGCACTGTGGACGTTATAAAGAGGTATGAGGGTCAGATATCGACATTTGTCTCTGAGCCCGACAAGGGGATCTATGACGGCCTCAACAGAGGGGTGGCGTTAGCGACGGGCGATGTCGTCGGGTTTTTGCACTCTGACGACCTTTTCCAAGATGAGCATGTCGTCGCCAAGATCGCCGAAGCGTTTAAGGCCGATGACGTCGACTCCACCTACGGCGACCTCGTCTACGTCAGCAAAGAGAACACCTCCAAGGTGGTGCGCTACTGGAAAAGCGGCGCCTACAGCCTGAAAAAACTGGAAAACGGCTGGATGCCGCCGCACCCCACCTTTTATGTGAAACGCAGAGTCTACGAGGCCTACGGCGCCTTTGACACCAGCTTCAAGATCGCCGCCGATTATGACTCCATCTTGCGCTTTCTCGGACGCGAAGGCATCACCACGCGCTACATCCCCGAAGTCCTGGTCAAGATGCGCGTCGGCGGCGAGAGCAACAAAAGCCTCAAAAACCTTGTGTGCAAAACCAAAGAGGACATCCGCGCCATTAAAAACAACGACGTCGGCCACATAAGAAGCCTCCTCTTTAAAAACCTCTCAAAGATCCCCCAGTTTTTTAAACGTCACAAGCGGTAGGCTTGGGAGGTACAGGCACGAGCAAAAAGCAGTTTAAAATAACTAACGATATAAAGACTACTGGAAATTTGTGCTAATCCCCATAATTCGTGGATAACAAAGAAAAAAAGAGCACCCCTCCACGAATTACCCGAATTATACGAATGTAAGAGAAAGAGCTTTCTGTACGACTCGTAACCAAGCTGTTCCCAGGGTCTGCCCCTCCGGGTATGCACTGCGAAGCTAGTTCTTGACGCCGATTTTAGATCAAGCACAGTTGCCAACAAATTTAGCAAAAAGCTTTAGGTTGACAAAAAGACACTAAAAAGAGTACTATATAAGATATGAAATAAGGAGTGTTCTATGCAACCTATATTGTCTAAATATACCGCTAGTATTACGGAATTGAAAAAGTCACCGACTCAGATTCTTCAACAAGCGGGTAATGAAGCTGTTGCGATCTTAAACCATAATGTAACCAGTGCCTACTTGGTTCCCAGTGAGCTTTATGAGAAGATGATCGATATTATTGACGATTATCAACTCTCTCGTATGGTAGATGAACGCTTAAACGACGACATAAAGCCTGTCAAAGTCTCTTTAGATGAGCTATGACCTTGAGTTCCTCCCCAAGGCGTTAAAAGAGTGGCATAAACTCGATGCAACCATCAAAACACAGTTTAAAAAGAAGTTGGCGGAGAGACTTGAAAACCCGAAAGTAGCTAAAGACAAGCTAAGCGGTTTTGATGATGTCTATA
>JBDLJE010000089.1:0-4829 GCA_039714575.1 Campylobacterota bacterium
GTCATGTAGTCTTCGATGTCTCCCGGTGCTGATGAGATGTTCATGAAGTCACCCATGCTCAGGTCAGGGTTGGCGATCGCTAAATAGAACTTGCCGTGTAGGATCTTCGCTTTGTTGTCTTCGATGAGTACCATGTATGGTAAGAATGCAGAGCGCTTATTCGCTTCGATGGCAGGGATGTAGCTCTTCTCTCCATCTTCAGTGTTCATTGCGACACCGTAAAGTGTTGAGTTGTCAAGTTTTAGTTTAAAGACAATGTTCTCTTTTGCTTTTGTTTCCAAGACTTTGTCCAGACCTTCACCGGACGCGATCTCGATCATGTCCTCATAGTAAGGCATACCTATCATAAAGTGGTAACTGCTGATGTCATCATCTTCGAGCTTACATGCGCTAGGTGAGAGTGTTCCAAACTTAGCTTCAAGTTTAGCCGTGATCTTGTTTGAAAGCTCCGGATTGTTGTCATCTTGCAAAAATGCGGCCATAAAGTAATCAGGGTTTGTGAACACTAATGTCTTCTCTTTTGAGTCGATCAAGACCTTTTGAACACCGGCAAAACCGCGGCTCTCTTTAGAGGCCAGCTTTTTAATAGCACTGTGTGTATAGACAACGACATGGTACTGGTCATCATCCATAGCGTCATACTCACCGATGATGTCAAAACCGTTAGCGCTCAGTACTGACTTGACATCACTGGCTGATTTGTATTCACCGTAGAGGTAACTGCTAACATCTTCTGCTAAAACACTTGCACTTGCCAAAAGTAGCGATAAGATCAACTTTTTCATGGAAACTCCGTTGTTAAGATGATTCCATAGTACATCAACAGTTATAAGATTTATACATTAAAATTGAAAGAGTCATATTATTATATCTTATTTCGTAACCTATTGTTACAAATAACTTTTTCTTATTATTCTAGAGGGGGATGGAGATGGCATTGATAAGCTGATTACTTCTCTTGCTCTGTGTTGTTCAGCTCTTCAGATTTTTTTGAAAATGATGTCGGCAGTATGGTCCGGTTGATCTTTCTGAACCCAACTTCTATAAATGCGACGACAACGGTACCGGCAGGAAAGGCAGCAATGACAAGAACAACACTTATCTTGACAATGTCGGCTGCCTGTTGGCGGATAAAGGCCTTTTGGCGTTTTGTCCTTGCCCGTTTGTATAGCAGACGAAACATGATGATGGTCTCTTTATACTCATTGTGCGACTGCGCTTTCAAAAGTGTGACCTTCTCTTTGATCTCCTCTCTGCTTACGGAGCGTTTTAGACGGTGGATATGTTTTTTCATCAGCTGGAGACCGCCGTTAAAAAGATGTACTCTTTGCCGCTGATGCGGACAGTGAACTTTTTCTGCTGAAGATAGCGTTTGGCATAGTCGATGTCACTGAGCAGAAGTGAAAGGTCGGACTCGCGGTAGTTGCGCATCTTCGCCCCGTAGACCATCTCTCCGTCGATCCAGCGCGAATTCGGAAAGCCTAAGATAATAGCGCCGTCGTCGTTCAGGTAGTTTTTGACCAGGTTCATCAAAAAGGGTTTGTAGTTGATGCCTGGGCTCTGCAGGGTGCCGATGGTGATGATGAGGTCGAACTTGCCGAGGTCCAGTTCGTCGAGGGCGTTGATGTCGTGGCTGTAGAAGTGCATGTTCGGCGCTGAAAAACGGTTATGCGCCTCTTCGATAGCAGTTGAAGAGTGGTCGATGCCGACAAACTCGATCTTCTCGAAGGTCTCTTGTTCAAGAAGTTCTTGTATAAGGGCGAACTCATCACCGCGGTTGACGCCGAGGTTCAGCACTCTTTTTTTAGTCGCTGCGTTCGCAACATCAAGTGCCTGTGTGTAGGCGGAGAGAAAGGCGGGTTCTTCGTTTTTGCTGATGGCGGAAAAACTGGAGTCAATGCCGTACTTTTCAGATTTGTCATCGGGGTTGTCCTGGTGAAACGAGTCTGTTTCCAGTTTTTGAAAACGCAGGATGACGGTCTGTTCAGAGGCGCTTGAAGGTGTCAACATGCGGCAGTTCAGGATCACGGCTAAGTCGAGCCATGAGCGCAGAGAGCGGTAGAGGTAGGTCTTATCATTAAGAGCGACCTCTCTGCCTGCGTAAGAGCCGCTGTAGAGGTCAGGGTTGAGTACTTCGAACTGTAATTCTGACTGACTCTCCAGTTTTTCTCTCAGTGTACCGGCAATGGTAAGCATACTCTCATTGGTGAAGCGGATGATCTCTTAGCCTTTCTGCTTCAGAAGTTTGTCGTACTTGGCTTTGAGTTCAAAGTAGGCTTTTTTATAGTCGATCTCCCCGTCCGCCTTGACCGGTTCCGCTTTGGGTGCTTCGTCTGTCAGGATGAGTATCTCATCTTTGCCGTTGATCTTGCGTGTGTCCGAGGGGATATTGCCCGCTTTTGCCAGTTTCATAACGTTGAAAAGGCTGATCTTGTGTTTTACAGCGTACTCTTTTAGGGTAAGTTCTTTCATGCTTCGCCTTTTTGAAAGATAAGGTTTTTGAGACTTCGCTCTTCGTCATCACTGGGAAAACTGTCGAGATTATCCAAGCGTTTGACGTAGGCAAAGTCGGGGGCGTTCTCTTTGAAGAGGGACTTGATAAAGTCAGTGTTCAACTCGGGGGCGTTGAGTGCCGAAAGCACGGTACAGTTCTCTGTCGCGAGCTGGTCAAGCCGTTTGATGATCTTCTCATAGTCACTGGTCGCAGCAAAAGAGCCTCTCTGGAAACTGGGCGGATCGATGATAATAAGATCGTACGGCCCCGCTTTTTTGATGCGGCTCCACGACTTTAAGATGTTATAGGGCATAAAGCGGCAGCCTCTAATATCCAGGCCGTTAAAACGGTGGTTGTCGCGCCCTGTAGAGAGTGCACCCTTCGCCATGTCCACATTGACGACGGCACGTGCGCCGCCGGCTATCGCTGCGACGGAGAAAGGACAGGTGTAGGAGAAGAGGTTTAAGACGTTTTTGCCTTTTGCACTGCTTTGTACAAACTCCCTGCCTATCTTCATGTCGGGGAAGAAGCCGATGTTCTGGTTGTTTAAAAAGTTGAGCCTGTATTTAAGACCGTTTTCGATGGCAAAGGTCTCGTCAGGCAGCGTGCCTTCGAGCAGTTCGCTGGGAGCGCCTTTGAGGTAGCGCCGCTGGACAACCAGAGCCTGCCATTTGCCTTCAGTCTTATAAAATGTCTGCAACATGCCGACAATCGCTTCTTCCTCCTCATCAGGGGCGAAAAAGGCGGCATATAAAACCTTGTCGGCGCTGTCTACAGTGAGGAACTTATAGGCACCGTAGAAGCCGCCGCGACCGTGAAAGAGGCGGGTGTACTCTTCTGTTTTAGTCAGTGCGTTTGTTATCAATAAGTTTTGTAGATCTTCTAAGGTCATAAAATGTCTTTGCTGAATTTGCTGAAATTATAACAGTGATAGGATAATGTGTAGATGCATATTATTGGTAAGAGCTTTTTATCCACGAATTACACAGATTTCACGAATTATTTTAGTAGTTATGTAGTTTGTGTAAATTAGTGTAATTCGTGGACGAATGCTCTTTAGACTTATTTGAGTGTCTCTCTCACCTCTTTCGCGATCTTCTTCTCATCTACCATGTAAAGGAGAATGCCCCCGGCAATAAAAAAGACAGCAACAGAAGCAATACCAAGACGCGAGCTGTCGGTTGACACTGCTACAAAACCGATGAGCAGCGGCCCGAAGATGGTCGCGAACCTGCCCAGGAAGTTAAAAAAGCCGAAGAACTCGGCGGCCTGTTCGTGGGGGATCATCTTTGCGTAGTATGAGCGGCTCAGTGCCTGGATACCGCCTTGCACCATCCCTATCATCGCCGCGAGTATGTAAAACTCGTACTCATCTTGCATCATCGATGCCCAGAGGGTGATAAAGATGTAAGTACCGATGGCGAGAAAGAGTGCTTTTTTGGTGTCGTATTTCTGTGCAATTTTGGCAAAGAGCAGCGTGGCCGGAAAACCGATGAACTGAACAAGCAGAAGGGCCAGGATGAGCGAGTTGGGGTCGAAGCCGATAGCCATGGCGTAGTCGACCGCCATGCGGATGATGGTGTCGACCCCGTCGATGTAGAGCCAGTAGGCGACCAAAAAGAGCAGCAGCCCCTTGAGATGGCGGATCTTTTTGAAGGTGTTGATAAGCTGTTTATAGCCCGCTTTAACTGTCTCACCGATCTTCTGTTTCTGCTCAGGGCGCTGCTCTTTGACAAAGAAGAGCATAGGGAGAGAAAAGAGTGCCCACCAGACGCCGACAGTGACAAAAGATGCTTTAACCGCTTCATTCATGTTCTCCAAGCCGAAAAATTCCGGTTTCTGCACCATAAAGACATTGAGTGCAAAGAGCAGGCCGCCGCCAAGATACCCCAGCGAGAACCCGAGTCCCGAGACAAAGTCAAGACTCCTCTCTTTGGCAACCCCCGGCAGAAGGGAGTCATTAAAGATGTTGGAACCCATAAAGCCGATGTTGCCGAGTACGTAGACAAAAGCGGCCAATTCCCATTCGCCTTGCTGTACCAAGGCAAGTGAGCCGCTCATCAGGATGCCCAGGTACGTAAAGAGAAAGAGAAACCGTTTTTTGTAGCCCCCGACATCGGCGATGGCGCCAAGGAACGGTGCCAGAAGTACAATGATCATACTCGAAATGGAGTTGGCAATCCCCAGGTGTGCCGTGCTCGTGATGACATCGGTCTCAGCGCTGAAATAGCTTTTGAAAAAGAGCGGGAAAAAACCTGCCATCACGGTGGTTGCATAGGCGGAGTTCGCCCAGTCGTACATAGCCCAGGAATAGATCTGTCTGTTGGTCTGCATA
>JBDLJE010000090.1:0-4600 GCA_039714575.1 Campylobacterota bacterium
CACCAACTAAACATATCAATTTCAATGAGGGTAATTTTGTGCATAATCAAGGCAGATGTTCTTTAGCGTAGCCATAGCTACGGTGAAGGTTGTCTAACGATATCTCAGAGAAAATATGCTTTGCATGTTTTTATGAGTAAAGTAATATCTGATTTACCTTGACGCAAAAGTACCCTCACCCTTCGGGGAGAGCGATAAGAGGCAATCTTCAAACAAATAGAGCTTCGACTTAGCTATGGCTAGGTCTTCATCTCTCTTCGTTCGAATCTTACCTCTTCTCGTTCTCTTGAATATTGATATGTTTAGTTAGTGCCGTAATATCTAGAAGGTGTTAAAAAAGTTGTTGGATTAGATGTCGCATTTTTTAGTGACGATGCAAAGCGGACAGAAGTTTACAGCGCCCGCGATCAATGGTGCAATACCAAGGAAGAACCATGGATTACCTGTAAAAACACCTGCTGCGATCAACGCAAGACCCATAACGATACGGAACGGACGGCATACTGCTCTTATTTTCATTACATTTACATTCATAATTATTCTCCAATCTGTTTTTAGAGGTATCGAGGTACCCTGAATAACGTGTGGGATTATATCAAATAAAGATTACATATACATTACGGTTATGTAAATTATTATGTTTTATTAAGATAATGTTAAAAAACAGAGAGTGAGATAAAAGCGAAATAGACCAGAGGTGTATAGATGACAACAGAGAGGTAAGGCATCAGCGGATGCAGCGGTGCGATCATCATCGCCGACATCTCAGCCGAGAGCTCTTTTTTTTCAAAGACCTGCTGTATCAGTAAGATCTTGGTCGCCATGTCCACTGTTTTAATAGCGAGGAGGGCAACGGCACTGAAGGCGAGGTCGGTGATCATTGCCAGTCCGATGCCAAAGTAAAAAGTAGGGTGCATGATAAAAAAGAGTATGATATTTCTTTTGTAGTACCGGTAGAGTCTGCCCAAAATGCCGATAAGGTTCTCTGCTTTTTGCCACTGTATCTCAAAAAGTTCCAAAGCGATATAAACGGCAACTGCCAGATAGATGTTTTCCATGGCAAGATTATAGCTATTTTTTAGCCAGAATAAACAAGCAAATAGATAAAATAACTAACTTCTATAATAAAGATACAGATACGATGATTGAATACTATATTAGCGCCAGTGACGAAAGCTCAGTAAAGACAGAACTTGAGATGGATTATATCGACAGCGCCCCTCAAAAAGAGCGTCCATGGCTGCTGTGGGCCTTTTTAAAGATGAACGAGGTTGATGATGAGGGTTTTGCCACAGATTCCGAGTCAGCAACGCTCAAGAGTGTGACAGATACGTTGCAAGAGACACTCTCCAATGAGATCGACGCTATTAATGTAGGGCAGAAGTATGAAGATGGCTGGCTTGAGCTTTATTTTTACGCACCAACTGCTAAAAAGTTCCAGAGTGTTGTATCAAAAGTTGTGGGTTCAGGCTACATTACCGACACCGGTTCTACCAAAGACGCAAAGTGGGAACACTATCTTTACACTCTCTATCCGGATGTTTTAATGCTTCAACAGGTACAGAGCCGTCATATTATGGATGAGCTGAAAGAGGCCGGTGATGACCTCTCTGTAGAGCGTGAGGTGGAACACTACCTGGGGTTTTTGACCGAGTCAAATGCCAAACGTGTTGCCGAGACCTTGTACCTGCACGGTTTCAAAGAGAAAGATATCAGTTATAACAGCAGTGAAGAGTACGGTTATACGCTGGTGATGACGCAGACCCATGCTATTGAAAAGGAGCTTTTGGAAGAGTTGGCTTTTCTTCTTATAACGACAGCTGAGAAAGAGCATGGTATCTATGCAGGTTGGAGCACAGGAGTCGCTTCTTGAAAGAGATGTTCAAGATAACAGGGACACTCCCTTATATTATTGCACTCTTTTTAAATGCCTTTACCGACCTGGGGCACAAGATCATTATCCAAAACACCATCTTTAAGATCTACGACAATCAAGAGCAGATCATCCTGACGGCCATTGTCAATGCTTTGATCCTTTTACCGTTTATCATGGTCTTTACGCCGGCAGGTTTTCTCTCGGACAAGTTTCCTAAAAACAAGGTGATGGTCTATGCTGCCGCTCTGGCGGTCATCCTTACCTTGGCTATTACCGCTTCGTATTATATGGGGTGGTTCGAAGTAGCCTTTGGGTTTACCTTTCTTTTAGCGATGCAGAGCGCGATCTACTCACCTGCAAAATACGGTTATATCAAAGAGCTGGTAGGGAACAAGTTTATCTCCGCCGGTAATGCAGCGGTGCAGGCGGCTACGACAGTGGCTATTCTCTCCGGAATTGTCATCTATACGGTGCTCTTTGAGAACTCATTGACAACCTACGAGACAGCAGATGACATCTTAAGAGAGATCGCACCTCTGGGGTGGCTGCTGGTGGCCGGATCGGTCATAGAGCTGTTTATGATGTCCAGACTGCCTAACAAACAGCGTGTACCGTCTGAGAGAAAGTTTCATTTCAGACGATATCTCTCCGGCTATTATCTTCGTAAAAACATGAAGACCATCACCCGTAAACGTCCTATTGTCGAAGCTATTTTTGGACTCTCGATCTTTTGGGGTGTCTCACAAGTCGCACTCACTATCTTTGGGGCGTATGCGAAAGATGAGCTGGGTGTCACCAACACGATCTTGGTGAACGGGGTCCTTGGTCTTACCGCTTTAGGTATTATCTTCGGTTCTATTATTGCTGCGCGTTTCTCCAAGTTCTATATTAACATGGGACTGGTGCCCTTTAGTGCTGTCGGTATGGCTTTGAGCCTTCTTTTTATTCCGATCTTGGACAGTATTGAGCCTATCTCTATGCTCTTTTTTACCTTTGGACTCTCGGCAGGTATGTTTATCGTTCCGTTAAACTCGTTCATCCAGAAACATGCACCCGGTGTTCATTTAGGTACGATACTTGCCGGTAATAACTTCATACAGAACATCTTTATGGTGAGTTTTTTACTCTTGACAACTATCTTTGCCTATAAAGGGATCAATGCTGTAGGACTGTTTTATGTTATTGCCGCTTTAAGCGGTATGATGGCTGTCTATATGATCCGAAAACACCTATTGATGTTTGTGTGGTTCATTGGTGAGTTCTTCTTGTCATTCCGATATGATTTTGTCTACAAAAACCATGCTAAAATCCCACCGAGCGGGGCAGTGCTTCTATTGCCAAATCATATCAGCTGGATCGACTGGATCATTGTACAGTTCGCTATCGACAGGCGCACGGTCTTTATGATGGAGCGAGACATCTATAACTGGCCTGTAGCGCACAGCTTCTTTAAGTGGGGCAATGCCATTCCCCTTTCGGTTAAAGCGTCCAAAGATGCCTTTCGGGTTGCCAAAGAACATATCCGCCATAAAGATATGGTGACACTCTTCCCTGAAGGCGGTATCAACCGCGGTGAAGAGCTGCAGAAGTTCCAGCGCGGGTATGAACTGGTCGCTAAAGAGAGTGACGGTGTCATCATCCCGGCCTATATCGGCGGTATGCGCGGAAGCAGACTTTCGCGTTCAAAAAGCAGTTTTGTAGAAAAACGTTCGCTGTGGCGTCGAAAGGTCACGATCATCTATGGCGACCCGGTGCCGATGGAGACAACTGCAGATGAACTGCAACTGATCGTACAGAAACTAAAAGAGGATTATGATGCACAATAAACCCAAATACACACTGTTTAAAAACACCACTTATGCCTTGTCCGGGCTGGTCGATGTCGTAAAACATGAGCCTTCGTTCAGACTGCAGATACTTTTGTTTATAGCAGGCAACATAGTTGCATGGAACCTGCCGATCGAGATCAGCTACACGTTCGTTTTGAGTATCTCGCTGCTGATCCCTATTATGGCTGAGATCGCTAACAGCGCGATAGAACGTGTTGTGGACCTGGTCACTAAGGATTACCACATATTGGCAAAACAGGCTAAAGACGCCGGAGCCGCGCTGGTCTTTGTCTCTTTGGTCACACTGGCGGCCATCTGGCTCTCTACTTTGGCGTTGGCATTTGAACTGATCTAAGATGCGTATTCATCTCACTTTACTGCTTATAGCCCTTCTGTTAAGCAGTGTCAATGCTGCTGAGATCAAAGAGAGTGCTGAACGTCCCAAGATAGGCCTCGTACTGAGTGGTTACCGTCTGAGCGAGGACGGCTTTTTTGGATCACTCAGTATGCCGATGTATGCGGGATGGAGTATTGAAGCCGGAAGCAGTTGGTATGATGAAGGTCGTCTGAACTCGTTTGAGAGTGATAGAGTGCTCTATGCAGGGAGTGCTTTTGTTGCGATGGATACGATTATTGGTCCTTTTTACTTAGGTGTAGGGACAACAGAGTTGGACTACTACAGTCTCTATCTCTCATTAGGAAAATCATTTTAAAGGAGAACTTATGTCAACTGTTTTAATTATCGGTGCCGGCGGTGTCGGCGGTGTCGTTACCCATAAATGTGTGTTGAACAGAACAACATTTACAAAGATCGTGTTGGCGAGCAGACGTCTCGAGAGCTGTGAGAAGATACAGAAACAGCTTCCTGAGGGGGCTATTGAGATCGCAAAGGTCG
>JBDLJE010000091.1:0-4256 GCA_039714575.1 Campylobacterota bacterium
TCGTTCCATCTCTCTTGAGATGGAATGTTTACATCAATCTATAGAAAATAGTCTTTATCCCATAATTAAATTGTCTATGCATTACACCTCGGGAGAGGTGTAACGAGGAAAGAAATACTTTTATATCCTAAAAGAAAGAGTCAAAAGGATAATCCTTTTGACTGAAGAAAAGTGCTGTAAAAGCACTGAGAAGATGTAGAGGTTATTGCGCGTTTTCAGCTTGCTGCTGCTTTTCTACCTCTTTACGTACCATGTCCATGTCAAGCTCTTGTACCTGTCTGAGGACATCTTTTATACCCTCTTCGGGTATAACACCTGGCTGTTGGAAAACAGCGATGTTCTCTTTTATAATAATGAGCGTTGGAATAGAACGGATCTGGAATTGTCCAGCCAGTGCCTGCTCATCTTCAGTGTTGACCTTTCCAAAAACAATATCAGGGTACTGTTCTGCTGTTTTTTCATAGATCGGAGCAAATGATTGACAAGGACCACACCACGGTGCCCAGAAATCGATGATCACGATGTTGTTGTTTTCAATGATCTCACTGAAATTTGCTTCTGTTAAATCTACTGTTGCCATTTTTAATCCTCTATGTTTATATAAATATTATTATGACATATTATAGATAATATATATCTACTTAATAAAAGCAGTGCACGACAAGTTAATTAGGAGTGATAACTATAACTCTTTTCCAGCTATGACAAGACGGTTAGATATTTTTTTGAACTATGGGCAGGTGATAAAGTTAACTTTTTATCATTGGTATAGTCTTGATTTCATTAGCTGTCAACCAGCAGGTGCCCGAAAAAGGCAAAGATACCGATCATGATCCCCGTAAAAAACTGTGCATGGACGAGGTAGGCGAACTTCTTTAGCTCTTTCGGTGTGTACCGCCATGAAAGAAAGAGGCCGAAGAGGGCTTGCCAAACGATCAGGAGCAGTACTGCCGGAAAGAAGAGGTTGCTCGTCAGTCCGTCCATCAGTGCGATGTGGATCAATATGACGGCGACGGTTGCAACACCGACATAGGCGTGAGTGCTGTTTAAAAGCTTAAGCAGGCGTTGGAAGATCGATGCGGCGGCGGGCGGAGTGTAGTCGGGGAGGAGGCGTTTTGCTATGGAGCCTCTGCCCATGAGGAGTTTTAGAACGGTACGGCCGTAGATGAAGAGCAGACCCCATAACCCCACCACACCAAAGCCTTCTCCTATCTCGCTTAGAAAGGTCTCGTTCTCCTCAGTGGGCGGGTACATGGTGTAGGCGTAGGCAAAATAGACAATGGAGACAGAGAGTATGACCAAGGTATAGAGTATGAGTTTTTTGAAGTAGGTGTTTGCCATTTTGAAAACCGCCTTTGTCTTATGATACATATACTTGAATCACGAGGTGTTTAACCTTCTCTTTACACCGCGTGAGAGACTAACTTGCGAGTTTAACTTTCCCCGAGACATACTGGTGAATAAGGGCATTGATGAGTGTTTGGTAAGGAATACCCGTCTCCACCGCCTTGGACTTGATGCCGTGCAGGTCAGCCAGACTTAGGCGTAAAGTGATGTTTTTTGACTTGGTAAGATACGCTTTGGCAGAGGCTTTTGCCAAGGCGATCTCCTCTTCAGCATTAACACTCTGTACTAAAGTGTCATTTTCCATCGCTTCTAAGATCTCTAACTCTTCTTTGTCAAACATTGTCTATCCTTTGTTCCTATTCACGATCTCTATTTGTCAGTTTCTCACTATCTTGACGTGTATGAAAAATAGCTAAGATCATTATGATGTTTTCATATTTTTCATACAAGACAATGTATGGAAACTTCTCCATCACCACCTTTTGTGCTGTCTTTGTCTCATGCGGGTACAAGTTTGGTGATTGTTTGATATTACTGAAGGCATTGTCGAGAGTGAAGAGAAAATTTGCTTCTAATTTTGGGCTGATAGCGTAGTAATAATCAAGTGCTATTTTAAGCTCAGCTTCGGCAAGTGGATGGAGTTTTAAGATCAACGGTTATCGTTTTAGGTCATCTTTAATCTCATCCCAGCTTCGACCTGTAGTCGGGTCTTGATGGAATGAATTTATTCTTGAGTTTAACTCTTCTTTTTGTTCACTGCTTAGAGTAGACGAGTTGTTGGCCGGGGAAAAATCGTGTATATCGTTCTCCACAATAAAGTTTAATGCTTTTATGATCTCTTCTTTTGAGCTGTTAAAAAACTTTTCAATCTTCGGCTCTTCTATAGATAGATGAATCATAATTGCTCTCCTCGATATTAAATTATTATATTATAGCATAGAACAGTAGCTGAAAAATATGGGTCAAAAAACCTTAAAATAGCTCAACCTCATAGTCAAGCTTCAGGATCCACGGTTCATAAGATTTGTCCTCGTTATTGACGTTCTTGCTGCGTGACAGCACACTTTCATGAACGACAGGCTTGTCTGTTCTTCCTGCATCCCAGAAACGCTCTTTTTTACGGTAGACCTTTGTCCAGCCTTCACCGCGCGAGTTGTGCATCTCTCCATCGACGTCGCCGTCAATAGAGACACAGTTCGAAGGGTAGATGATAAGACCGTGGCTGGCCGCCATCTTGTTCATCCAGACAAGCGGGATGTCTGAGAGCTCCTGTTCGTCATAGCCGCCGCCGACATCGGTGTGCATGCCGCAGAACCAGACCTGCCTGATGGTCTGGTACTCCAAAACATCCGTGTCCCAGAGAATGGGATGAAAGGTCTCCCGTTCGTCATCGATGGCCAGTGCCTGATATGCGTTTTCGACCGTCTCGCTCAGCTTAAAGTCGTGGAAGGTGTGCTGAAAACCGGGGATCTTGTTCAGCAGCACGCTCAGCGGTTTGATGGGCACGCCCAGAGCGGCGACCGTGTCGTAACAGCCGAGAAACTTCACCCTTGTCCACATGGTGTGGTGGGTAGAGAGAAACTCGGCTGCTTTTCTTTCACGCTCGGCACCGTTTTTGGACTTGTAGATGTCATACGCTTTTTCGATGAGCTCGGGACGGGACTTGGGCAGTATGCCGAAGTGGTGGATAAAGCTGGAGAGACTGCGAACGGTCGCTGCACCGCGGCTGAAACCGAACAGAAAGATCTGGTCGCCCGCTTCGTAGTTCTCGAAAATAAAGCTATAGCACTCCATAATGTTCTGCGAGATGCCCGCACCGCTGACATTGCCCGACAGCTTCCGCCACCCCGTGCCCAGGCCTCTGTCATAGAACGAGACCTGCCGCAAGGTGCGGTCTTCGATCATGTTGAAAAGTTTATAGATGTTGGTGTTCGCCCCTTTACCGCCTTCTTGCCCCGTACCGTCAGAAAATATGACTATGTTTTTCGGCATGCTGCTCTCCTCTTTTTTAACTGCTGTTTAGTATATTGTATCTTAATTTATATACGAAAAATAACTGTAATAAACCGTTAAAGAGAGTGGAGATGGTTGGGGAGAGGTGACTGTTTACGTTAACAGCCCCAGCCCCAGCGCTCTGAGCTCTTCTGTCTTATGGAAATGGAAGGTCTTGTACTCTTTAGTGACGGGCTCCAGGAGTGTGATGTTCTTTGTGCTGTTGTTGATGTTGGTCTGGCTCTGGTTGTAGATGAGCAGCCGTACGGACTTTTCAAACATCTCCAGAACATTCAGGGTCTTGAAAAAGTTGTCGGGCATGTCGATGTCGAAGGCGTTTTTGCCGAGTACGTCGACGGCGAGGAGATGGTCGCAAGCCGCTTCATTGATGCCGAGGTTCTCGCAGAGAAAACCGTCGCCGTAGGTCTCGCCGTCTATGACATGCTCTTCAAAGATCCCCGGTATCGCCATGGTAGCAAGTACGGCATCTTTGATGTAGACATCGTCGGAGGAGTCGAACACTTTTTTATGACCGTTGCGCAGGTTTGTCGCGATAAGCTTGAGAGGGATGACGGTGTCGCACATCTTTTTGTCATGGAAGATACCCTCAAAGACCTTGGCGATCTTGTCGTTGTCCACCACCGCATTGCCGGAAAAAGAGAACTTTACCCAGTTGAAGAGACCGCTAAAACGTTCGATCTGTTCGTATATCTCTTGCTCTTTCATGCCGATGGCCATAAAAGCGCCGATGATGCCGCCCATACTGGTACCGACGATCTCGTTAGGGAGCAAATTCTGCTGTTCAAGGTCATGCAGTACACCCAAGTGGGCAATGCCCAAAGCACCGCCGCCGGAGAGAACCAAAGTGAAGTCGTTTGTTTTGAAGTTTTTGATCATGGGACATTATACAGCGTAAA
>JBDLJE010000092.1:0-4206 GCA_039714575.1 Campylobacterota bacterium
CAACATTTACAAAGATCGTGTTGGCGAGCAGACGTCTCGAGAGCTGTGAGAAGATACAGAAACAGCTTCCTGAGGGGGCTATTGAGATCGCAAAGGTCGATGCGGACAATGTAGCTGAAACAGCTGAGTTGATTAAAAAAGTAGATGCAGACATTGTCATCAACGTCGCACTGCCGTATCAAGACCTTACGATCATGGATGCGTGTACAAAATGTGGTGTTGACTATTTAGATACTGCCAATTACGAGCATCCTGACGAAGCGAAGTTTGAGTATAAAGAGCAGTGGGAAAGAGATGAGCAGTTCAAAGAGGCCGGCATCATGGCTCTGCTTGGCAGCGGTTTTGATCCGGGTGTGACCAATGTCTTTTGCGCGTATGCCCAAAAACATTACTTTGACGAGATCCACACTATCGATATTTTGGATTGTAATGCCGGTGATCACGGCTACCCGTTTGCAACGAACTTCAACCCGGAGATCAACCTTCGTGAGGTGAGTGCCAACGGCCGTTACTGGGAAGAGGGCAGGTGGATAGAGACGAAGCCGATGGAGATCAAGATGGTCTGGGACTACCCTGAAGTCGGTCCGAAAGACTCTTACCTGCTTTACCATGAAGAGATGGAGTCACTGGTTCAGCACATCAAAGGTCTTAAACGTATCCGTTTTTTTATGACCTTTGGCGAGAGTTATCTTATGCATATGACCGCTCTTGAAAATGTCGGGATGCTTGGTATTAAACCTGTTATGCATCAAGGCCGGGAGATCGTCCCGATAGAGTTTTTAAAGACGCTGCTACCCGACCCGGCTTCACTCGGTCCCTGTACCAAAGGCAAGACGAACATCGGTATCGTGGCTGAGGGGATTAAAGATGGCAAACCAAAAAAGATCTACATCTATCAGGTAAGTGACCATGAGAAATGTTTTGCAGAGGTCCAGTCGCAGGCTGTCTCATACACAACGGGTGTTCCGGCTATGATCGGTGCCAAGCTGATGTTAGAAGGTAAATGGCAGGCTAAGGGTGTTTACAACATGGAAGAGTTCGACCCGGACCCGTTTATGCAAGAGCTGAACAAGCAAGGTCTGCCTTGGCAGATCAAAGAGTTAAGTTAAATAACTGGCACTTCGGCAGCAAGTTGCCGTATTAACGTCATGAACACTGTTATGAGCATGTGACGGCTATAAGCAGGCTCTTGTAATCAGAAGACTCTGTCTTTTGAGAGAGAATGGTCAGATCTACCGCATGTGAACTATTAAGATCTTCGCCAATGGTCTCATTATTCTCTTTTTTACATTTATCAGCAACTTTAGCAGCCGGTTTCTCCTCTTTTGGAATAAGATACTCTGCCTTGGCCGCCTTGATGTTCGTCCAGCCCGGCGGTTGATATTGTACTTCATCAAGATCATAGAACTTATTGCTTTTGATCACATAGTAGAGACGTTTAACATACTCATGGCGAAGTTCAGAGTAGTGGTCAAGATAGGGAATGATCTCGAAAGGGTTCTCCGTGTGCAGGCGGGCATTTCTAAACTCTTTATAGGCACGACCTCTGGCCATCATACGGTAGTATCCTTCGATAGAGGCTTCGAGGTTCGCGTACTTTTTGACATAGATCGTCTTCTGGCCCTCTCTCTGTTCACCGGCGGCCATGCGAGGCTCGTTTTTGTTAAATGACCAGATACCGAAGATGTTGTTGGCCTCTCTGTAAAAACGTGAATTTCCCCAGCCTGTCTCCAGAGCAGCCTGTCCGATGACGATACTGATGGGGTGGGTGCGAAGCCGTTTAAGCAGACAAGGAAAACCTTCGACCTTATAACTCTTTTTCAGACCTTCTATTGTCGCATTTTCATCCGGTGTGAGTTCTGTTTTAATACTAAGCTCATACACCATCTGGTACTCGGCATCAAGGCGTTTTTTGACCTTTGTAATAGCGGCAATGGTGTTCTCCAAAAACAGTCGTTTAGACTCCGGTGTTGAAGCAGGGACTTTATAAACGGGCTTTTTAGCTTCCGGTTTTTTGACTTCGACTGCTTTCGTCTCTACTACCGCACTATTTTGCTCATCAAGCTTGTCTGCATCATGCAGACCGAGATAGGCTGTATACGTAACAATGATTAATAAAATGGCCATAACGGCCGGGACGATCTGTTTCATTTCACTCACTTTTTCTGCTTGTTTTGCTAAAATATTCTAAAAAAATATCGACATAATAGCTAAAAAGTGAGAGAATGTTAAATTACGATCATATGACAACGCCGTTTTATCTCTGTCATCTTGGGCAGTTAGAGAGTAATCTTAAGCTGTTGGCACATGTAAAACAAGAGAGCGGTGCCAAGGTCATACTGGCACTTAAGGGTTTTGCGATGTGGTCGACTTTTGACCTTGTGAGCAGATACCTTGACGGTGCAACGGCAAGCGGACTGCATGAGGCAAAACTTGCCCGCGAAGAGATGGGAGGTGAAGTGCACACCTACTCACCGGCTTTTAAAGAGCAGGAGATCGAAGAGATCGCTTCTATCTCCGATCATATTGTCTTTAACACACCTTCTCAGCTTACACGGTTTGCTGCTAGAGCTAAAGAGGTTAACCCTGACATCTCGATCTCTTTGCGTGTTAACCCTGAATTCTCATCATCACCGGTCGATCTTTACAACCCCTGTGGGCTTTATAGCCGTTTAGGGACGACAGAAAAGAATTTTGACGAGACTGTTTTAGACCAACTCGACGGCTTGAACTTCCATGCGCTCTGTGAGCAGAATGTCGATGCTCTCGAAGAGGTGTTAAAAGCGTTTGAAGAGAAGTTTGGTGATTACATCGACAAGATGAAGTACATCAACTTCGGCGGCGGTCACCATATTACCCGTAAAGATTATGATGTTGAGAGGCTCATCGAAGTGATAAAAGCATTTAAAAAACGCCATAACGGCATCGAGGTCTATCTGGAACCGGGTGAGGCAGTAGGGTGGCAGACAGGTGAACTGGTCTCTACCGTCTTGGATGTGTTCCACAATGGGATGGATGTCGCCATCTTGGACACCTCGGCAGAAGCGCACATGCCGGACACTTTGGCGATGCCGTATCGTGCAGATGTACGTGGGGCAGGTGAAGCAGGGGAGAAGGCCTATACCTATCGTTTAGGCGGCAACACCTGTCTGGCAGGTGATATCATGGGGGATTACTCGTTTGACAGGTCGTTAAAGATAGGTGACAAGATCATCTTTGAAGACCAGATACACTATACCTTTGTTAAAAACACGACCTTTAACGGCATTAAGCTGCCATCTTTGGTTTTAGTCCACCAAAACGGTGACGTCGAGATCGTAAAAGAGTTCGGGTATGGTGATTATAAGACGCGGCTCTCTTAATCGCGCGTAAAGATCTCCGGTGGGATCGAGACCGGTATAGGGTCATGCAGATGCATCGTAATGTCGTCAGAGCCGCTGCTTCTGTATAGCTGGTAAGGCACATATAGAAAACGTGCGCCGATCTTATCGTCAGCTTTATGACGCTCTTCAAGGTGTACCCTTATGCCATCATCTACAGGTGCTTTATAGTGTCCTGGTATGGAGACCTTGGCGATAATGGCCAAGCCGGTGATCTTTGGCTCATCTGTCACACGCTGACGCAGGGATGTGACAAGCGCTTCATATTGGTCATCATGACTCTCTTCATCTGCAGTAATGCTCTCTATGTAACCATTTTTATAAAGTACCATAGCAAAAGATTTAAGCTCTTGTCTCTGCTCTAACTCATTTTTTGCAAACATAACGGCTTCATTGACCATCTCAAAAAGTTGTTCTTCGTGCATCTTTTTCCTTATTTGACAGTATTTTAGCATACAGTGTTGTTTAGTTTTGCAACTTGGCTTTAAAATTTTTTAACCCAGTCAATAGAAGTGACTTGTTTAAGATGAATCACTTTATAATTATGGCAACAAAAAAGGATTTACATGCAACAACTAGACATGAGCTCACCGGAATTTTTAGCTGAGATGGAAAAAACAAAAAAGTTTACTGACAAGGTAAACAAGCAGTTTGGGTGGGTATACAATCCTAATGAAGATGTCAACGAAGGCGTAACAATGGGTCTTGCCCGTCACAAGATACTTTACGGCAAACGTTACTGCCCATGCTTTATGGTCGTTGAAGAGAATGGTAAGCATGTAAGTGCCGACAACCGTACTTGTCCGTGTCCTCCTGCTATTGAGAA
>JBDLJE010000093.1:0-3908 GCA_039714575.1 Campylobacterota bacterium
GACCTCGCTCAAGACAAACTCATCGACCAGGTCAGACTGCCCAAGTACAAAAACATCTTAGGCGACTATATGCGCTCTTTGATCCTGAGTGTCGATTACCGTGACGAGCGGCTCCTCTTTGTCAGCCGGGTCCTTGACGGCTGGCGGGAACTCTATATCTATGAAGATAAAAGACTTACCAGACTCATAGACAGAGCAGAGAAGATGACGCTTCAGGAGGTCAAGTTCGTTGATGCAGAGAGAGCGGTCATCATGACAATGAGTAACGAGCTCATCCTTTTTGACATCAAACACAAAAAGATCCTCTATAAAAAGCAGCTCAACTACGCCAGTTTCTCAGACCTGGCGCTTGACGAAGAGCATAAATACCTCTACACGTCCGACGAGACCCCGATGATCAGCAAGATCGAGATAAACAGCGGCAAGATCGTCGATGTGTATCGAAAGGCCAACAAAAGAGACATCTTCTCCATCGACTATAAAAACAAGATGCTGCTCAGCGGCGGCAAAGACAAACGGGTCGTTCTCTACGAAACACCAGAGAAATACAAGATGACCAAAGGGGAGTTCTTTATCTACGGTGTCGCCCTGAACCCCGATGCCACCAGAGCAGCCTTTGTCAAAAACGAAGAGAGTTCCATCTCCGTCATCGATACCGAGACCATGAAAGAGACCTATCTTCTGCTCGGCCACAAACAGACCATCATCAAGATAGACTTTCACAGCGAAAATGAGCTCATAACGGCTGACGAAGATGACCGTTTGATGTTTTGGAAGTTAGATTGACTTCCAAGTTGTTTATCATCAAGATATTCTTCCCTATACTAGCTATACTACTGGCATAAAAGGAATATTATGTCTACAACTGAAGAGCAACAAACAACTAATGAGGCACCGACGCACACGCAACGCCTGGAAGAGCTAAAAGAGACACTGGACAAGATCGTTATAGACCTGGATCCCAGCTATAATGACAATGAAGATGCCGATAAATACAGAGACCTCTATATCGCCATTCTTGAGAGCACGCTGGTGGAGCTCAACGAGCTCGATGAGGACTTTGACTAGACCATGACACCGCAGCAGCGCAAACAGATCAAAGCGAAGATCATCGAAGATCTTGCGGCTATTGAACATGAGATCATCGGGCTTAAAGAGAAGACGAAGCCCATCAGCCCCGATGTCTCGTTAGGGCGTTTGACGCGTCTGGAGATGATAGGCGAGCAGCAGGTCAACGAGCATGCCCTTCATGAAGCGGAGATACGAGAGAACAGACTCAAGTATGCGCTGCAGAAGGTCGACAACGAAGAGTACGGTCTATGTGTTGAGTGTGAAGAGGAGATTCCTTTCGGGCGGCTTATGATCCTGCCGGAGGCGACACACTGCATAGCGTGTGCCTCGCAATAGACGTGTCGTAAAATAGAACTTTAAGCTCTACTCTTCTGAGGCAGCTCTCTCTTCAGCAATAGTCGTACCGTTTTTCTCTGCCAGTTTTTTGAGGCGTTTCTCCTCTTTTTTCTTCTGCTTTTCAAGCTCTCTAGCGCGTTTTTCGTATGAGTAGTTTGTCTTTGCCATTATGAATTTCCTTGATTTCTAGAGCCAAATCGTGACGATCTCGGCTTGTTTGGTTTTGGGCGTCTGTGGTTGTGTTCTGTCTTGCCATCGTCAGCACGTTTTTTACGCTGCTGTTGACGTCCCCTGCTCTTCTGCTGGATCGGTTCAGCTTTTATGTCCGGATTGACGTCAAAACCGGGCTCTCTGACTTTTGGGATCTCTTTTTTGATCAATTTTTCAATGTCTCTAAGCAATTTTACCTCATCTACACAAACCAAAGAGATAGCATCACCTTCATTACCCGCACGTCCTGTACGACCGATACGGTGAACATAGTCCTCCGGAACATTCGGCAGCTCATAGTTTACCACATGCGGAAGCTGATCGATGTCAATACCGCGCGCAGCGATGTCGGTTGCTACAAGCACACGCACTTCGTTTGCTTTAAAGTTGGCAAGAGCCTTGGTACGCGCAGACTGGCTCTTGTTACCGTGGATCGCTGCAGCCGTGATGCCGTCTTTGCCAAGCTGTTCTGTCAGACGGTTTGCCCCGTGTTTTGTACGGGTAAAGACCAGTACCTGTTTCCAGTTGTTGTCGCTGATAAGATGAGAGAGAAGCTCACGTTTACGGTCTCTGTCTACAGGGTAGATGTGTTGTGTCACAGCCTCAGAAGAGGTGTTGCGACGTGCCACTTCGATGAGTTCCGGCTTGTTCAGCAGTCTGTCTGCCAGTGCTTTGATCTCATTAGAGAAGGTTGCTGAGAAGAGAAGGTTCTGGCGTTTTTCAGGCAGGAGTTTCAACACTTTTTTGATGTCGTGGATAAACCCCATGTCCAACATGCGGTCTGCTTCGTCAAGGACAAAGAAGTCTATATGTGAGAAGTCGATGTAGCCTTGGCTCTGAAGGTCCAAAAGACGACCCGGTGTCGCGATGACGATGTCAACCCCGCGTTTCAGTTTCTGGATCTGCGGGTTGCTGCCGACACCGCCGAAGATAACGGTCGACTTGAACGGCAGGTATTTGCCGTAGGTGTAGACGCTGTCCGCCACCTGCGCCGCAAGCTCGCGTGTCGGTGTCAAGATCAGTGCCTTGATCTGACGTTTGCCCTTGTGCTGCGGCGCATCACTAAGTAGCTGAAGCAGCGGCAGTGTAAAACCGGCGGTCTTACCCGTACCCGTCTGAGCACCCGCCAAGACATCTTTTTTAGCCAGGACGATAGGAATCGCCTGCTTTTGAATAGGTGTAGGCGTTGTATAGCCCTGCTCGTCGATAGCGCGTAAAATTGGCTTAGAAAGCCCCAAGTTGTTAAATGACATCAGTATGTACCTTATAGTTGTAAGAGCCTGCCAAGTAATTAGTTGGTTCGGTCAAGGCTGATAATAGTTAATAAATTGAAAAATGAAGGGTAGGAAAACGTTTCCGCAGGAACCTAGATCGCAGACCGAGTGCGCTTGATTTTTGACATTATAGCAGAAGCTGCCGCCAATCTGTCACATATCCAACGGACTGACCACCCTTCCCTTGTTCATCTCAGCGACGATATGCGTGTAGATCATCGTCGTCTCCACACTTTTATGACCCAACAGCTCTTGTATGGAACGCAGGTCAATTCCGGCCTGTAAAAGATGCGTTGCGTACGAGTGACGAAATATATGTGATGTCACACGTTTATGTATATGAGCTTTTTGAGCTGCGACTTTAATATTCCTACCTAACGTCTGCGGATGAAGATGGTGTCTGCGAGTGACATTACTTCTTGGATCTTTTGAAACATTGCGCATCGCAAATAAGAACTGCCACTTTGTCTCGTTTTTTGCATTAGGGTATTTTCGTTCTAAAGCATAAGGTAAATAGACACTTCCAAATCCATCTGCTATATCTTTTTGATGCACCTCTTCTACATACTGTACTTGTGCCTCAAGTCTGGTTTTAAGAGTATTCGGAAGAGGTAAAGTCCTGTCTGTTAAACTTTTAGAATCCCACACATAGACTTTATCAAAACCAAAATCAATATCTTTTACACGTAAGTTCAATGCTTCTTGCATACGTAAACCGCACCCATACATCAGGTAAACAACTAGCTGATAAACACCACTTAGATTGGAAATGATTTTTTGCACTTCTTCTTTCGTCAGTACAACTGGTATGTGTTTTCTTTCCTGCGCTCTTAATGCTTGTATGTTCTGATCTTTCATATCCATACCAAACACTTGTGTGTACAGAAAGAGTAACGCACTAAAGGCTTGATTTTGAGTTGTCGGAGAGACTTTCTTGTTGACTGCCAGATGTGTTAAAAACTGCTCAATTTCTACTTTGCCCATCTCTATTGGATGGCGTTTATTATGAAAAAATAT
>JBDLJE010000094.1:0-3758 GCA_039714575.1 Campylobacterota bacterium
AGAAGACCTTACAGGTGCTTGTATCTTCCTATGTGAGAAAGATGCTTCTTGGTTGACGGGTCAGACGATCGTTGTTGACGGCGGAACGACGTTTACGTCGTAAGCTCTATAAGAGGAGACAGCTCCTCTTGCTAAAATACATACCAAGGTAAATTCTATTTATTTTGATCTGTATTTTAAACAATTATCCAAAGGAAGCATCCTATGCTGAACCTGCCTAATACTTTAGCTCTTATCCGCCTCATGGTCGCCCCTCTGATGTTCTGGATCATCCTGACACCGGAGATCTTCACCGACAACGGTTATGACGTCACATGGAGCTACTACTTCGCGGCACTGCTCTTTACCATTGCCAGTCTTACCGACTACTTCGACGGCCTTATCGCCCGTGAACTTGACCAGAAGACCAAACTGGGCGCCATCATCGACCCGCTTGCCGACAAGATGCTGGTCATGGCTGCCTTCTTGGGACTTATGGTCGCCGGAGACGCTTCTGTCTGGGCCATCTACATCATCATCGTGCGTGAGCTCTTTATTACCGGACTTCGCACTATCGCGGTTCAAGAAGGCATCGATGTTGCCGCTTCCTGGTCAGGCAAGGTCAAAACGGTTGCACAGATGTTCGCTATAGGCTTCTTGATCATGCACTGGCCGTTTGCAAACGCCCTGCTCTGGTTTGCGACACTCCTTACGGTCTACTCAGGGGTAGAGTATCTCTTTCACTTCAGCAGACTCTTCACGACGGAGAAAAAATAGTGGGCTGGCTGGTCTCTTTAGCCGTACTTTCGGCACTTATCTTTTTTCATGAGTTAGGCCACTACATGGCAGCACGTTTTTTCGGCGTCTATGTCGAGGTCTTCAGTGTCGGTTTCGGTAAAAAGATCGCCGCGTTCAGACTGTTTAACACCGAGTGGCGCATCGCGATGATCCCTCTCGGCGGTTACGTCAAGATGAAGGGACAAGAGGACATGGACCCGACCGCTATCAGCAGCGACAGCGACTCGTATAACTCCAAGCCGCCATGGCAGCGTATCATCATCCTGCTTGCCGGCCCTGCAGCCAACTTTGTCATCGCCTTTTTTCTCTACCTTGCTATCGGTTTCGGCTCGCCACAGGTCCTGGCACCGGTCGTCGGTAATGTTGTTGCCGACTCACCTGCCTTTGTCGGCGGTCTTGAGACGAATGACACCATCCGTTCTATCAACGGCATCGATATCAAGACCTGGGAAGAGATGTCCGACATCATCAAAGAGACCAGCGGCACACTTAGCCTGACGGTTGAGCGCGGAAACTACCTTGAGCAGCTGCAGATCACTCCTAGGCTTCAGGAGGTCGAGAACATCTTCAAAGAGAAGGTGCAGCGCCGTATGGTCGGCATCGGTTCTGCCGGTGTTCCCATCACCCTTGACCTCACTTTTTCAGAGACCCTAGAGTACGCCTCTTATGAGACCTACAAAGCCTCGACGCTGATCTTTAAAAGTGTGCAGAAGCTTCTGACAGGCGATGTTCCGGCCAAAGAGCTCGGCGGGGCGATCAGCATTGTCAAGATCACGGCTGACGCCAGCGAGAACGGCTGGATGGCGGTCTTCTTTTTTGCGGCGCTCATCTCGGTAAACCTGGGGGTATTGAACCTCCTGCCCATACCGGCACTTGACGGCGGGCACATCATGTTCAACCTCTATGAGATGATCACTCGCCGCGTCCCGAGCGAGGCCATACTCATCAAACTGACGATTGCCGGATGGGGGCTGCTGCTGGGTCTCATGTCACTGGGACTATATAACGATATTAACAGGTTAATGCAATGAACGAATTAGAGTACAAACGTCATATCGACACTGTCATCGAGCGTATTGAAGCCGCTCGTATTAAGGTCAGCGAACACCACATCGTCAAGATAGTGGCAGTGAGTAAATACAATACGGCAGAAGATGTCGCCAAACTGTACAACATCGGTCAACGTGCCTTTGGCGAGAACCGTGTACAGGACCTTGTCGCTAAACAAGAGGCACTCGAAGAGCTGCCTTTGGAGTGGCACTACATCGGCAACCTGCAGCGAAACAAGCTAAACGCGCTTATCAAAGCCGACCCTTTCCTCTTTCAGTCTCTGGACTCGATCGACCTTGCCAACGCTCTGCAGCGCCGTCTTCATGACCGCGGCACCACGATGGACTGCCTGCTGCAGATCAACTCGGCTAAAGAGGAGACCAAGTCAGGTGCAATGCCTGAAGATGCGGTTGCCCTCTTTAACAAGATCCGTGAGAACTGCCCCAATATCAATCTCAAAGGGGTGATGAGCATTGGTGCTCATACGGATGATCAAGCGGTTATCAAAGAGAGTTTTGAGACAACATTCAAGATCTATGAGCAGCTTGATGATGTCTCTATCTGTTCGATGGGGATGAGCGGGGACTTTGAACTGGCCATCGAGTGCGGCTCCAACATGATCCGTCTCGGATCAGTGATGTTTCCAAAAGAGTTATAAATATTTAAGTCTGTCTAGGGTTAAATAGTACCCTACTTTCTAAGGAGAAATAGATGAAATACATTATCGCCTTTGCCGTTTTACTGGGCCTGAGCATAAGCCCTCTATATGCAAAAAAAGACAAATCCGAACTGCCTCCGGGCCTACAGAAAAAAGCAGCTAAAGGGAAACAACTCCCGCCGGGCTGGCAAAAGAAGCTCAAAAAGGGAAACACCCTGGACAGAGATGTCTACCGACAAGGTACCATCATAAAACCGCTTGACCCTCATGGTTTGATCACGATCCGTGTTGACGGCAGAGTGTTACAACTGCACCAAAAAACAAGAGAGATCATCGATATTTTACGATAGACCTGCACATTAGCCCATGCTATGGGCTAACTACACCATCTCCCAACTATCTGTTTTTAAACACTATCTTTACATTACTGTTCTCCAGTACTTCCACATCCCAACTGAAACTATCGGCAATGCGGCTGTAGAGCGGTGTCGGCTCATGAAAAGCTATCATGACCAGACGTTTGTCCGTCCCCGCTATATGTTCAAACCCCAGCATCGCATTGAGCATCGGCTCCGGCGGTTCGCATCTGCTCGCGTCAAACTCTATATAGCTGACTCCACCGAGTTCATAATTGTAAAAAGGGAGACTTGCGCCGTGTAGGTCTAAAAGAACTTTTTCACTCATAAGAACACCTTTGTATTTTCCATAATAGTATCAAAATAAAAATATTCATTTATTGATATTGCATAAGGAGTCTATGGCTATTCTGTACAATTACTATATAATGGTTTCCATATAAGAAGGAGTTTCTATGAGATGGTTTCTCGGACTGTTTGTTCTGTTGGGTACATTATATGCTGACATCACTGTTGTAGCCAGTGACGGGAAGGCTCTTACCTCCAGTGTCAGCGAAAAAGCGTCCCGGTGCGACTACTACTTTGTTATTGACGAAAGCGGCAAGATCATCGAGGTTATAGAAAACAGGCATAAAGATGTAAGAGGCGGCGCCAGTTCGGCATTGGTCACGATGTTAAAAGAGAAAAAAGCGACACACTTTATCGCTTCGAGCTTAGGCACCAAGCTGGTTGACGCACTCCAGTCAAGCAGTATCCACTATACGGTTTATGCAGGCAGTGTCGAGAGTGCCGTTAAGGATCTGGTCAAAAAATAGCTTCAGTCTATTTAGCCAGTCCCAGCAATATAGTGTAGAGCTGATGGGCATCTTTTGTGCCTGCCAACTCTCTGATAGAGTGCATCGCAAAGGTCGGCAGAC
>JBDLJE010000095.1:0-3639 GCA_039714575.1 Campylobacterota bacterium
TTGATATTCGTACTCCGGGTGAATGGGCACAGACAGGTGTGGTTCCCGGTTGTAAAACGATCATGTTCTTTGATGAACGTGGCGGCTACGATGCAGAGGTTTTTTTAAAGCAGATAGATGAACTTGGCGGTAAAGATGTCGAGATAGGCCTTATTTGCCGTACAGGCGCCCGTACGGCACAGATAGCCGGGTTTATGGAGCAGCAAGGCTATAACGTAAAAAACCTTCTTGGCGGTGTTATGCAGTTAACAAGAGAGGGATATAAGCTCTCTTCTTATCAGCCATAATATAGATTGCTGCTCTACTCTGTAGAATGCGTTTCTATACGACCTCGTTCATACTGCTTTAGCGGCGGCATCTCTTTTTTATCCATGTGCTCTTGCGGTACGACTTGTGTCTCATCTTCGATAGGTTCGGCTCTGTTGTCACAGCCGCTTAACAGCAGCAGGACGAACAGACTACTTGCGATGCTTTTCATATTCATCTTTTAGCCTTTGGTAGAGAGCGATGATCCGCTCTTGATAGATTCTGCTCTCTTCATCATCGCAGCACTCAATGATCTTGTGATAGTTATCGATAGTGATCTTATCAGCATAGCGGGGATACTTTTTGAGGTCAGCCATGAGGTGTTCTATCAGTTCGTCAATAGCCAGCCCGTTGTCTTCGATGATCTTGTCCAAATACTCTTCTACGGTCAGACGGAGTGTGTTGGCTCTGTCTTCATCATTGTAGATAGACATCCCGGCCTCTTGCACAATATTCAGTTCGCACTCATCATACTTTTCATTAGCTGCTATCAAAGCGGCATAAAGTTTGGCTCTGAACTCAAGAGAGTTATGGTGATACAAAAGAAGTTCACGAAAGGCACGGTAGAGATATTGTTTAAGATTAAAGGCCATAGTGTCAACTCCGTGTAATATATCTGCTATGATACCAAAAAGGAAATTAGCAATGAAACATATATTTATATTTATTGGATTATTAATACTATTTACAGGGTGCGCGCCTAAAGAACCAAAGATCATTACCCATAAGATACCGCCAACATGTAACTACTATTCACTCCAGTCTGCAGAGTGTTTAGACAGCAAGCGCTTTATTGACAGAGTCGAACCGTATGATGTGATCTTTATAGGTGACCATCATCATAGTGCCAACGCCCACAAAACAGTAGTCGAACTGATCAGCGGACTCTCAAAGCGCGGTTACGGCATAGCGCTTGCCAATGAGTGGTTCAGTCCGAAGGACAATGCCCTTTTAGAGACGTACACGAACGGCGAACTCGATAGCAACACTTCAAAAGCACTCGGATGGAAAAAGCGTGTAAGCTATGATTTTAATCTTTCCGAACCGATCTACGATGCAGTGATCGCCGGTCATGGTAAGCTCTACGGCATAAACATGGACAAAGCATTTAAAAAGATGGTCTCAGAGCAGAACCTGACGGCTATGAGTGAAGACCAAAGAGCCTTTTATGACGCGTTAGACCTTAATGTCTCTGCACACCAGCAGCAGTTAGCACCGTTCTTTAGCCACTGTCATCATCTTAAAAAGGGTGAGTCGCAAAAACAGTGTAGGGAACGTATGTACCGTGTGCAGGTCGCGTGGGACACGATGATGGGGCAAGAGAGTGCGAAGCTTGCTGAGAACTTAAAAGAGAACGAGAAGCTTATTGTTTTTGTAGGGGCGATGCATTTAGAGAGTAAAATAGGTGTTAACCTGCGTTTCGCAAGAGAGAACGATAGACCATCTATTACTGTTTTGCCGATATCAAAAGATATAAAGCAGCAAAAAGAGACAGAGGTCGACCTGGGCAGCAGTGACCTGATCTATTTTTATGAGAGGGAACCGGTAAAGCAGTAGCCTTTTAGTGCGGTAAGCTCTCCGATTCAAGCTCCCTGTTTTCCAGCAGTGCAAAGGCTTTATGGTCGGCACCGCTCAGTGCCAGTTCTCTGATCTGCTCTTTGGTATACCACTCGACCTCCTCTTCGACCATAGAGGCAGAGTGATAGACCTTGGCATGCAGATGGAAGTGGGAGTATTGGTGTTTTATCTCGCCGATACGTTTCATCTTCTGCTCTTCATCATGCTCTACAAACCCCCATAGTCCATTCAAGAAACGTGTCTCTCTTCGGCGTAGGGCGTAGCGGTTGTCATGTTCATGAATGACAATGTGCCGGTGTCTGATTGGTACCTTTTTTTTGATTTTTTTTTCAGGGTAGAGAAACGGATCGTCTGGCATCGCTTTACAGACCTCACTGAAAGGGCATACTTCGCAATTAACCTGTTTGGCTTGACAGACTAAGGAGCCTATATCCATCATGGCCTGGTTGTACTCAAAAGGGTGCTCTTCGTCAAAGAGTCTGTACGCGAGTTCCCATAAGGTCTTGTCATTTGCCTTTTTAATACCGAAAACACGGTACAAAACACGTTTGACATTGGCGTCCATGATCGGCACGGGTGTTTTGTAGGCAAAGGCAGCAACAGCGTTGGCGGTACTCTGGCCGATACCGGGCAGGGCGACCAGTTCAGTGACGCTATGGGGCAGTTGGTCTTGACATATCTGCGCGGTTTTATGGAGGTTGCGCGCTCTTGTGTAGTAACCAAGACCTTCCCACTGTTTAAGTACCTCGTCTTCGTGCGCATCAGCAAGAACTTGAAGTGACGGAAACTTTTCTAAAAACGGAAAGTAGAACCGTTCTAAGACGGTCTTTACCTGTGTCTGCTGAAGCATGATCTCGCTTACCCAGATCTTATAAGGGTCACTGCTCTGACGCCAAGGCAGGTCGTGACGGCCGTTCTCTTGGTACCAGACAAAGAGCTTTTGATGCGCCTTTTTAAACATCAGCTCCACTTTTAGGTTTGGTAATGAGGTAGCCGCCGATCAAGATAGGGATGATCCCTAGTATCTGGCGAACGTTTGGGACTTCGTTAAGTGTATAGTAGGCAAAGATCAAGGTGAAAAGCGGGGGCAGGGCCAGCATCGCACTCATCTTTGTGATCGAGATGCGGTGCAGTGCTTCGATCCACAGCACTTTGGAGAGTCCAAAGACCAGGAACCCTATTGCCAAGATATAGGGCGTTGCTTTGGTGAGGTTCTCAAGGGTTGGCAGCGGTTCTGAGAAATACGCGATAGCAGATATAACGGGCAGTGCAAGGATATTTCTAAAAGCAAGAATACTCTCTGAGCTGACATAACTGCGCGCCCGTTTTTGATACAGGTTGGCAAAAGGGGCAAGTGCCGCAGCGATAAGGATGATCAGATCTCCTTTATTGAAACTAAGGTCATCCGGGATAAGGATGGTCAATGCACCTACACCCATGATAACAGCACCTACAGTGTGCATTGGACTGAGTTTGTCACGGCCAAAGAGATTGAAGTAGAGATAGGCAAAAAGAAGTTGCAAAAAAATGATAACGGCCATGTTGCCGGCAGTGGTGTGTTGCAGTCCTAAAAAGACAAGAAGAAAAAGCAGGTTGATAAAGAAAGTGGTCAGAAGAAGGTCTTTTCGGGCATCTTTTTGAAAAAGTTCAGCTGTCTTTTTTGGTAGATGACAAGAGCTAAAAAGATCACAGTCGCGATACTGACAGAAAAGGCAAAACTGTACATGGCACCGATGAGAGCCATACTGAAAAGTG
>JBDLJE010000096.1:0-3465 GCA_039714575.1 Campylobacterota bacterium
TTCTTCTTATCGCTTCTGCTTCCAACTAACGACCAGAAATAAAGTTCATTATCTCCATCATCAAAGATCACTTTTCCAAGATCTTCAAAATCTATCGTGATCAACAGCATGTCAACATCTATTTCGTGCTGTGCTTTTTCATCATTGGTCAGCAAGGAAAAGTTCTCCGGTTTTGGGGCGGTGTCAGCTAACAGGTCATAGACCGTCTCAAGGCAGAGTTCCTGTTCGTCCTCGTCTAGAAGCTGCTGCCATGCTTTTGCAATAACATCGATGATGGAACGTGCATCAGCATGTTGTAAAAGTGACTGTTTTGTCAGTTCAGACATTGATCATCCATTGTGTTTTTATGATTATACGCAAAATTTTGATGTTTGGAGAGTTTTTGATGGTGTTTCTGACTTTAGAGGCAGACTGTTTTAATTTTTTGAATACTGTTCTTGATAGCTGCTTTTGTTGTCGATAGAGGGTTGGAATTCATTGACCATATCGTAAACAAATGAGGTAAATAAAGCTAAGGCAATGACGGCAATGAAATAGTCGACAGCTTTTTTTAACAAAATTTAATCCTTTCTAGTCGTAGTAATTATAGTGCAAAAAACATATAATATTTATTAATACTTAAAATGAAGTCAATTTAGGTGTAGTTAATGCAGTGATTTATGTCGAGAGAAGAGACAACCCTTTCATGTGAAAGGATCATAAAGAGATTAGAATAATAGCTATTTCTCTGTTTTTGGAATGAACTTGATAGAGGTGTAGTTTACGCAGTGACGCGTGTTTTTAGAGGTCATTCCCTCACCTAAAAAGACATGGCCCAGGTGACCGCCGCAGTTGTTGCAGACGATCTCGATACGGCGACCGTCCGCATCAGGGACACGTTTGACCGCACCTTCGATCTCATCATCAAAACTCGGCCAGCCGCAGTGTGAGTCGAACTTGCTGTCGGTGGTGTAGAGCGGGTTGTTGCACTGGCGGCAGATGTATGTTCCGGCACCTTGTGCTTGAAACTCTTCGTAGTTGGCACCAAAAGGACGTTCTGTCCCTTTGCGCAAGATGACATACTCCTCTTCAGGGGTTAGTGTGTTGTATTCGATAGGGATTTCTTTCAATTTTGTTCCTTCATCTGCTTGGGAGACAACTGCTCCCAGCATTAATAAGAGTGATAATACAATCTGTTTCATAATAGATCCTTTTGTTTCCATACCTCTTCTGATTGTAGAAGGTTTATATAAACAAATCTAAAACAGTTACATCAAAGTGTGCGGCTAATCTTTGGTTTGATAGACTTCCGGATAGTCGGACTTCCATCTGCGGTGCAGCCAGAACCACTGTTTCGGATCTTCGTCGATAAGCTTGGTCAGCCAGTCTGCCAAGCCCTGTGTCGCCTGTTGGATCGCTTCATCCTCGTCCTCTATGGAGGAGACGTCTATTTCGTCATAAAACTCGACTGTGTAATTTTCATGGTCATCTGTAAAAGAGGCGACAGGAATAATAGCGGCATTGAGTTTTCGTGCTAAAACAGCGGGTGTGCTGACCTGGTAAGCGTCTTTGCCGAGAAAGTTAACCAGCACACCGTCGCGGGCAGATGTCTTAGTGTCTCCCAGCAGGGCGATGGACCTGTTTTTTCTGAGCTGTTTGATAAGAGGTTTGAGTGCACCGTGGTGGGCAACGTTTGTAATACCGAATTTGGCACGAGACTCCAGAAGATACTTTTCAAAATGCGGGTTGGACATGACTTTATAGATAACGGCAAGCGGTTCGACAAAGGCGCTGATAGCACTCCCTCCCAGCTCCCACTGCCCAAAGTGTGCCGCAGTGTAGATGACAGGACGTCCCTCAGCCAGGATCTTTTCGACATGTTCTACATTTTTAAACGTGACCTTTTTTTCAAACTCTTCGAGTGACAGATAGCGTCTCTCCATGGTAAAAAGGACATTGAGGGACAGGTTCTTATAGGCATAACGGCTCACCTCTTCGACAAGGCTCTTGTCTGCATCATCGCCGTAGATGAACTGCAGGTTCTGTTTAATGACAAGACGGTGTTTTTTATCGACAATGTAGGCAAGTTTCGCAACACCTGTGAAAAGTGCTTTTCGCCATGAATGCGGCAGTAACATCAAAATTTTTTCAAAGCCTAGAAAAAGATAGTAACCGATCATGCTGTAAGGCCCTTTTTTATCAGGATTATAACGATTTACTGATTAGTCAAGCGTTAGATATAATTGCACATAAATATGGGTCGTGATGACAGGAGATATGATGAACTTTGAGACACTTGGGTTAAACAACCATATACTGGATGCTATCAAAGCAAAAAACTATGAGACTCCGACACCTGTACAAGAACAAGCCATTCCTGTCGCTCTTGACAAAAAAGACATTCTGGCAAGTGCCCAGACCGGAACAGGTAAAACAGCGGCTTTTGTACTGCCGATGCTGCAGCGTCTTGGCCATGACAAAAAGAATATTGACAAGCATCTGCTTCGCGGTTTGATCCTGGTACCGACAAGAGAGCTGGCTATGCAGGTCGGCGAGAGTGTTGTTGAGTACGGTAAAAACCTCCCTTTCAAGTCGGTTAACCTCTATGGCGGCAAGAAGATAAGTGCCGAGGTCGCGCATATCGAAAAAGGTGTGGACATCATTGTCGCTACACCGGGACGTCTTTTTGAACACCTCCAACAAGGCAGTGTCAAGCTTGACAACATCAACTACTTCGTTCTTGACGAGGCGGACCGTATGCTGGACATGGGCTTCATTAACGAGATCCGCGCTATCGGCGAAGTGATGCCGAAAGGACGCCAGACCTTTATGTTCTCGGCGACCTTTACGCCCAAGGTCGTCAACCTTGGCAAGTCACTGCTTCGAAAACCGAAGATCATCGAAGTCGCCCGACAGAACAAGACGGCTGAGACGATCGAGCAGAAGGTCCATTTTGTCAACAGTGACGACAAGATAGACCTGCTTTCGTTTATGATCGGAGCGAACAACTATAACCAGGTACTTGTCTTTACCCGTACCAAAGACGGTACCGACGACATCGCCAAAGAGTTGACCGAAGCGGGACTGCCTGCGACTGCTATACATGGTGACATCACTCAGGCAAAACGCACCAAGGCGCTTAAGCAGTTTAAAGAGGGGAAGTTCAGGGTCTTGGTCGCGACAGATGTAGCGGGACGCGGTCTGGATATTAAAGATATGGATTATGTGATAAACTATGAGCTTCCGAGCGTACCCGAAGATTATGTGCACCGCATAGGCAGAACGGGCAGGGCCGGTAAAAAGGGTCTTGCTATTTCGCTTGTCTCTGCGTATGACGTGGCGTATCTTTTTGAGATCGAAAAGCTTATCGGTCTTAAGATGGAAGAGATCAAGACGGACGGTTATACGTTTGATGAGCGGATCCCCGATCGCGGAGAGCAGCATAACCAGCGTGACCGTCGTAAAGCGGCAAAAGCGCGTAAGCAT